>JBBQVB010000005.1:0-47543 GCA_038211965.1 Sphingomonadales bacterium | reverse complement strand
ACGATGGGTGCCTGGCCGCGCGACCTGGGGCTGAGCATCGACCGGCTGCTGCTGTCGCCGGTGCTGGCGGACCGCCTCCTCGACGCCGGCGTCGACCGCGACGTGCGCGCGGCGGAAAAAGCGAGCGACCATGCCCCCGCGTGGGTGAGCGTGCGGGGTTAGGGGGGTGCCCCCCCAAAGGAAGGAAAGAGCAAACAAGGGGGAGCGGGTTCCCCTCCCTCCTTCAGGGAGGGGCTAGGGGTGGGTGCGAGGCGCAGCCGAGCCTCTTTCGTTCGAGAAGGAATGACCAGTGCGGCGCATCCCCGAACACGTGACCGCCAACGCCCGCGCCCTCCGCAATAATGCCACAGGTGCAGAACGCACGCTCTGGCAACACCTTGGTCCGCTCCGCCCACGCTTTACTCGCCAGCTGCCGATCGGCCCGTATATTGCCGACTTCGCCTGCCGAGCGGCCAAACTCGTCGTCGAACTCGACGGTCGTTCGCATGACCTGACCGGTGAGGCTGACACGCGGCGGGATGCATTCCTGCGCCGCGCAGGCTGGACGGTCATCCGCATTCCGAATGCTGACGTCGCAAATTGGCCGGAGGGCGTTGCGCGGGGCTTGCACCTGCGGACGATCGAAATCCTCGAGGCACGGCAGAAAGGAAGAAACCCACCCCCGCCCCTCCCTGAAGAGGGAGGGGAGAAGTAGCGCCCTCCCTCTTAAGGGAGGAGGCAGGAGCGGGTGCGAGGCGCAGTCTAGCCCTCTATCATTACAAAGACCTTTCGTAAACGCGATACGTTCGCGTCACTTCCGCCCCGATCACCTCGGCAATCGAGCGCATCGGGCCGTTGTCCTCGAGTATCCAGCCGATTTCGGCGCGGCCGGCGTGGTAGTTCTCGACCGTCGCGGCGCGGATCTTCTCGATCAGCAGGAAGGCGAGCATCGAGGCGGTGCGCGTGCCCTGAAGCTGCTTGCGGACCCCCATCAGGGGCACGCGGATGCGTTTGACCTTGGGCGCCCGCAGCCGCCACAGCAGTTTCGCCCAGCCGAAGGGGAAGAGGTTGCCGTTCAGGTCGGCCAGCTTCTCGTTGAGATCGGGCAGCGCGATCATGAAGGCGACGGGCTCGCCGTCGTACTCGGCGATGCGGATCAGGTCGGGATAGACGATCGGCTTGAGCTTCTTGCCGACATACGCGACCTCGGCGTCGGTCAGCGGCACATAACCCCAGTTGGTCGCCCAGGCATCGTTCAAGATATCGAGGATCAGCGCCGCCTCGCGCGCGAAGTCCGCTTTGACGACCTCGCGGATGCGGATGCGCGGGCTCTTGTCGCCCATGCCGACGATGCGCTGGACGATGTCGGGGAAGGGTGTCGTCGCGACCTCCCAGGTGTGAAGGTCCTTGACGCCCGCATAGCCGGCACGCTCGATCAGCGCGGCGTACCACGCGCGGTGATGTGCCATCATCACCGTCGGTGGGCGGTCGAAGCCGCTGACCAGCACGCCGGGCTCGTCCCAGATCGACAGGCTGAACGGTCCTTGCGCGCGGGTCATGCCGCGCGCCCGCAACCAGGCCTCGGCCGTGCGGAGGAGCAGGTCGGCGACGGCCTGATCGTCGATGGACTCGAACATGCCCCAGTGGCCGGTGCCCGCACCCATGTGCGCGAGGACGAGCGTATCGACCTGCGCCGAGATACGTCCGACCGCCTTGTCGCCGCGATAGACCAGCCAGAACGCCGCCGTCGCGTGGCCGAACCACGGGTTGGTCGTCGCATCGCCGATCAGCGCCAGCGCCTCGGACTTGAGCGGCGGCACCCACATCGGATCGTCGGCATAGAGCGCGAAGACCAGTGCGACGAAAGCCTTGCGGTGCGCGGGCGTCGTGACTTCGACGAGGCGGAGTTCGGTCGCGGGCATCGTCGGCTCCTGTGCTGCGTGCGGCGGGCTACGCAGGCTTTGCGGCGGATTTTAGAGTGGGCGCGGAACGAGATGCAAGGTTTGCGCCGCGCCGCCCAGCGCCGCGCGGTCGGCGGGCGACAGGCCGAAACGCAGGCTGCTCCACGCAGTGGCAAGGGCTGCGGCGACGACCAGCGGCGCGGCGAGGGGCAGGGTGCCGAGCCCGACGGTGACGGCGCTGCCGACGATGGCGATGCCCAGAGTCCGCGCGAAGGGTGGCGCGAAGGGGGCGAGGCCGTCGCCAAGCGCGAGCTCGGCGACGGCGAGCAACGCACTGACGACGATTGCCGCGCCGACCGCCGCCGCCATGCCGGTCGCGCCGTGCATCGGCACCAGCCAGAGCGCGAGGCCGACCCAGACGACCAGCCCCGCGACGGCATTGAGCGTCGGACGCAGGCGGTGGCCCAGCACCTCGACGACCGCGCTTGCCGGGCCCGCGACCGCCTCGGCCGCGCGCGCCGCGACGAGGCACACGAGCAGCGGCAGGGCGACCCGTGCCCCGGGCGCGAAGCCGGCGAGCAGGAGCGGCCCCAATCCCACCAGCGCCGCCGATAGGGGCAGCGCCAGTGCGGTCGCGAGGCGTACCGCGAAGCCATAGAGGGCCGCGATGGCGGCGGGGTCGCGCGCCGCCTGCGTCGAGGCGAGGGGGGCCATGACATAGGCGAAGATCGTCCGCACCAATTGCGGAATGCTGCTGAGCTTGCGCGCGATGCCATAGAGACCCGCCGCACTCGCCCCGGCGCTCCCCGGCAGCGCACCGTTGAGCAGGATCGGCGGCAGGTCGGTCAGCGCGCGGCGCAGCGCGTTGGCGGGGACCACCGCGATGCCGTAGTCGAGCATGTCGCGCGCCTGCCCGCCCCGCAGCGGTGCGCGCAGCAGCGCGCGCACGTCGTAAAATCGTGCGAGGAGTCGCAGCGACAACGCCGCCACGATTGCCAGCGACGCGAGATGCGCGACCGCGAGCGCCAGCGCGCCGCTCATCCCGATGCCCCAGAGCGACAGCGCGAGAACGACGCGGGCCAGTTGCTCCCAGACCACCCGCAGCCGGATTTCGGGGCCGAAGGCGTGGCGGGCGCGCACCGCCGCCGTTGCGACCTCGACGAAGCTGGTCAGCGGCAGCACCCAGCCGAACAGCCCGACCGCAAGTGCGAGGCCGGCTCGGTCGGCGGGCGCGGCGTGGACCAGGCGCGCGACGGCGGGCGCGGCAAGCGTCACGCCGACTGCGACCAGCAAACTCGGCAGCGTGCCGAGAATCAGCGCCCATTTGACCGCCGCCGTCGCCTCGTCCTCGTCCCCGGCTTGGGGTACGACGCGCTGCAACACGGTCGGCATGGCGAGGTCGATGCTACCCGCCCCCAGCGTCACCGCCGCCGCCAGCACCGTGTAGACGCCGTAGGCGGGCACGCCGAAGGCCCAGGTCAGCGCAGGCGTCGTCGCGACCTCGATCACCGCACCGAAGCGCGCCAGCGTGCTCGTCCACGCCGCGCGCGCAACGTCGCGGGGCGTTACGTGCGCGGCCCCGTCGCGGCTCATTCCTCGGTGCGGAACAGCACAGTTTCGCCGATCAGCAGGAATAGCAGGAAGGGCGCCCATGCCGCGAGCACCGGCGGAACGGTGCCGAAATTGCCCATCGCCGCCATGAAATTATCCGCGACGAAGAATGCGAACCCCATGAACATGCCGATGACGACGCGGATGAACAGCCGCCCCGAGCGCGCCAGCCCGAACGCCGCGACCGCGCCGAGCAGCGGCATCAGTACCGCCGACAGCGGCCCCGACACCTTGTGATTGGCGGCCGCCACGAGGCTGGCGACGGGCCGTCCGGCAGCGCGCTGCTCGCCGATATCGCCGATCAGCTCCCAGAACGGGACGTGTTTGGGCTCGATCGCCGTCGTCGTGAACTGGACCGCGCTGACGCTCGTCGGGAAGTCGAGCGTCGCGGCAGTGCTCTCGGTCCCCTTCGCGACATCGAAGGTCCGCGCCTTGTCGAGCCGCCAGCCGCCGGGCATGGGGACCGCGCCTGCGGCGCGGACGATGCGGTGCAGGCGGTTGCCGTCGCGGTCGTAGATGACGACGTCGCCGAGGCGCGTGCCCGCGCCGTGCCCGCGCACCGTCGCGGCATGGAACAGGTCGTCTCCGCCGCGCACCCATTGCTCGGCGATCATGCCGCCGCTGTGCGGGATCGGCCCGTATTGCGCCAGCTGCCATGCATCGAGCGCGGCGGTCGCGCGGACCGTGACGCGCTCGTTGAAAACGAAATTGGCGACCGCGATGCCCAACGACGCGACGATCAGCGGGCCGAGGATCTGGTGCGCCGAAATCCCGCTCGCCTTGAAGATCACGACCTCGCTGTTCTGATTGAGCGTCGCCAGCGTCACCAGCGTGCCGAGCAGCACCGAGAACGGCAGGAACAGCTGGATCAACTGCGGCACGCGCAGCGCGACATAATGCCAAAGCTGCGCCTCGCTGTTGCCCGCGACCGCAAGGATTCGACCCGATTCGCCGAGCAGGTCGAGGGTCTCGAGGATGACGATCAGCCCGCCGAGGAACGCGAAGGTGCGCACCAGGAACAGCCGCGCCGTGTACCACGCGATGGTTTTCGACGGGAACATCAGCCTGCCGACACGGCGTCGTTGCGCCACGGCTGGCGGCGCTGCACGGCCTTCGAGACGAGGCTGGCGAGCTTGCCGAACCAGCGGTCGAGGAAGCCGATCGGCTGGCCCCCCGGGTGGTAGGCGAGGACGTAATACATCCACAGGCTGATCGCGGTGAACGCCGCGAACGGGACCCACTGCGCGAGCACCGGATCGACGCGCCCGATCGATCCCATGCGCTCACCGTACTCGGTCAGCTTGTGATAGGTAGTGAGCAGCACGATCGAGACGAACACACCGAGCGCCGAAGTCGAGCGTTTGGGCGGCACCGCCAGCGCCAGCGCGAGGAACGGCAGCACGAACATCACGACGCATTGCGCGATGCGGCGGTTGAGCGTCGCGGCGCTCTGGAGTTTGTCGAGGCGGCTGGCGCGCGGGTCGAGGTCGAGCCGCGCCAGTTCGGGCAGGGTCAGTTCGAGGTTGCGGTCGCCGCGCGCGCGGAATGCCCCCATCGCGGGCAGGTTGATCGGCAGGTCGTGCTGATCGAACGACAGCACGCGCGGCAACGCCTCGGGCGTGCTGCTGTGGACGAGCGTGCCCTTGAACAGGCGCAGCAGGATGACGTCGGGGTCGTCGGTCGACAGGAAGGTGCCGCGGTCGGCGGTGACCGCCAGCGCCTTGCCGTCCTTCGCTTCGGCGCGGACGAACAGCCCGAACAGGTCGCGGCCCTGGTTTTCCGAGCGTTCGACCCGCAGCGTCATGCCCTTGCCGAGCTTGGCGAATTCGCCGACCTTGATGCTCGCGCCGAGCGCCCCCGAACGCAGTTCGAAGCGCAGCCCTTCATAGGCGTAGCGCGAATACGGCTGGAGATAGCCGACGATGCCGACGTTGACGACGGCGAACACCAGCGCGAACAGCATCGGCACGCGCAGCAGGCGATTATAGGAAATTCCGACGGCGCGCAGCGCGTCGAGTTCGCTCGACAGCGCAAGGCCGCGAAACGCCAGCAGGATGCCGAGCATCACGCCGATCGGGATGCCGAGGCTGAGATATTCGGGAATGAGGTTGCCGAGCATGCGCCAGACGACCGACACCGGGCCGCCCTCGTTCATGACGAAATCGAATAGTTTGAGCATCTTGTCGAGTAACAGGAGCATCGCCGCGATGGTCAGCGAGGCGAGCAACGGGATCAGGATGAGCCGCGCCAGGTAACGGTCGAAGCGGCTGAAGATGCTCAAATCCTGCCGTCCCTCGGCCAAATTTTGGCCTTAACTAAAGACCATCAGGAGCGCTCGTCACGCCGCGCCCGCCTATAGCGGGGCGGATCGGGAAGGTCATCGACAAAGTGCAGGCGTCGCGTGCGGCAGTTCGGGCAGTAGCGGTGGCGGCGCTCGCGCTGCTCGGCGCTGCGCCGCTCGTCGCGCAGCCGGCTGGCAGTGCCGCGACGGTCACCGCAATCGGTCCCGACGCGGCGGCGTGCGCGCAAGGGTCGAGCGCGCTGCGCGTTCGCGTCACCGGGTTCAAGGACCGCGCCGGGCTGCTCCGCGTCTCGACCTATGTCGCGACCAAGGACGCGTGGCTGGTGCCGGGCAAGTTCCTGCGCCGCATCGACATGCCCGTGCCGCAGTCGGGGGATGTCGATGTCTGCGTCGCGCTCTCGGGCGCCGGGCGCTACGGCGTCGCGGTGCTCCACGACCGCAACGGCGACCACCACGCCAGCATCTGGAGCGACGGCGGCGGCTATTCAAACGGTGCCGCCGTCGGCCTGTCGAAGCCGGCGGTCGACCGCGTCGCCTTCGTCGCGGGGCCGGGGGTCACGACAGTCAACATCGTGCTGAAATACCTGTGAAGCTGCCGCTGTCCGAGACCCCCTCGCTCGCCGCACTGCCGCAGGTCGTGCGCCCGGCGACCAATCCGATGCCCGTGATCGCGCTGCTGTCGAACCCGCGCTCGACGGGCAACCTTGCGATGCTCCCCGAAGTCCGCAGCTTCGTCGCGGCGCATCCCAACATCTTCCACTACGAGGTCGATTCGGTCGCCGAAGTGCCCGAGGCGTTGCGCACCATCGCGCGGATGAAGCCCGTCGTGCTGGCGATCAACGGCGGCGATGGCACCGTCCAGCGCGCGCTGACCGAGATGCATCTCGGCGGCCATTTCGGACGCTCGATCCCGCCCGTCGCGGTGCTGCCCAACGGCAAGACTAATTTGATCGCGCTCGATCTCGGCGCGCACGGCGATGCACTCGGCGCGCTGCGCCAGCTGCTGCGCATCGCCGAGAGCGGCCTCGACCCGCATGTCGTGCGCCGCCAGCTGATCGCGCTGACGACCGGGCAGGACAATGCACGGCCCGTGCTCGGCATGTTCCTCGGCGGCGCGGGGCTGGCGGAGATCATCCTGTTCTGCCGCGAGCGCATCTATCCGCTCGGGCTGCCCAACTGGCTGAGCCACACGCTGGCCGCCATCGCGCTGGTGTTCGGGACATTGCTCGGGGTGCGCGCGCGCTGGCTGCCGCGCCAGCAGTCGACGATGCGCCTGCACCGCGGCGACGGCGGCCAGGAGGGCAATTTCCTGCTGGTCATGGTGACGACGCTCGAACGCATCGCGCTCAACATCCGCCCGAGCGCACTGGGCGGCGCGCTGCGCATGATGGCGATCGAGCGCAATCCGATCACGCTGATCCGCATCGCTTACGAGGTGATCATCGGGCGGCTGGGCTACCAGGCGATCGGCGGGTTGCACCTCGAGGGCGGCGACGAAATCCGCATCGAGGGCGGCCGCCCGAGCGTCGTCATGGACGGCGAGATCTTCCAGGCGGCAAACGGCGGCTCGATCACGCTCCGCACGACGCAGCCGGTGTCGTTCGTGCGCCTTGCCGCCTGACCTGAGCGGGCTGGTTGCCGCCGAACTGGCGGTGCCGGTCCAGGCGCAGGTCGCCGCCTTCGCCGCCGTCGTCGCGGCGCGGCTGCCCGGCACCAACGCGGTCCTGTTCTACGGCTCATGCCTGCGTGAAGCGCGTCTCCACGGACTGATGCTCGACTTCTACGTCATCGTCGACGATTACGATGCGGCCTATGGCGGCGGCTGGCGTGCGGCGGCCAATCGCCTGCTGCCACCCAACGTCTTCCAAGTCGCGCACGATGGGCTGCGCGCCAAGTACGCCGTGCTCGACGCCGCCGACTTCGCGCGGCTGTGCAGCGCCGACACCCGCAACCCCAGCGTCTGGGCGCGCTTCGCGCAGCCCGCGCGGCTGGCGTGGGTGCGCGACGACGCGGCGCGCGCGAGTGCCGTCGCGGCGGTGGTACGCGCCGCGCCCGCGCTGCTCGCTGCCGCTGCGCCGATGCTGCCTGCCGACCTCAGCGTCGACACGCTATGGACGGGGGCGTTCGCGCTGACCTTCGCCGCCGAACTGCGCACCGAACGCGCTGGGCGGGGGCAGAGCATCGTCGCGAGCGACCCGGCGCGCTACGCCGCCTTCACCGCGCCCGCCCTCGCAGCGGCGGGGATCGCGGCGACGGTGTCGGGCGACAGCGTTCATCTCGTCGGGCTCGAGCGGAGCGTCGCCCCCGCCGCCTGGGCGCGCCGTCGCCGCGAGGGCAAGCTCTTGTCGCTGGCGCGGCTGGCGAAGGCGGCGTTCACCTTCGACGGCGGCCTCGATTATCTGGCGTGGAAGATTGAGCGCCACGCCGGCGTGCCGGTGCCCGTCGCGCCGTGGATGCGGCGCTGGCCGCTGATCGGCGGCGCGGTTCTGCTGCCGCGCCTCTGGCGTTCCGGGGCGGTGCGCTAGACCCGGAACCTTGCCGCCCGCCTCCGGTTGGCACAGGATGCAACGAGCGGGAGTATTCAGATGACCGATATCACCTATAAAATCGTCGAGCATGACGGTGGCTGGACCTACAAGCTTGGGGACGTGTTTGCCGAAACCTACCGGACGCACGACGAGGCGGCTGCGGCCGCGCGCGCCGTCGCGGCAGAACAGCAGCTCGGCGGCGAGACGGTGCCGATCAGCTACCAGACGGCGGACGGCGTCTGGCACGAGGAAACCGCGCGCGGCGACGACCGGCCGATCGCGGGGGTCGAGGGGTAGCCTCTCTACCCTCTCCCTTCAGGGGAGAGAGCGACGGGAAAATTCGCCCGCAGCCACCCTCTGATCCACGCCTCGACGCGCTCGACGACGCCCGCGTGGAACAGCCAGTGCCCCGCGCCGGGCACGTCTTGATAGTCAACCGGCCCCGCCCAGCGGCGCGCCGTCGCCCGCGCGACGGCAGGCGCGGTGATGCGGTCTTCGGAGCCGCTGACGATCAGCGCTGGCATCGTCAGGCGAGCATAGTCGACCGTTGCCGCGCCGTTGCGCGCCGCCCATGGCAGCCCGAGGTCGAACAGCACGCGTCCCGAATCCCACACCAGCGCGGCGATCTCGGCGTCTGCCACAGCCTCGGGCACACCGTTGAAGATGCCCCAGCGCGCCGACGCCGCATCGACCAGTGTCGGCTGCTTCCACCAGCCCCAGTGCTTCATCACCCCCCACGTCGAGCGCAGCGCATCGAGCGTCGGGACATTGGTCGCGGCGGTCGCGGCGGGGCTGAGCAGCACGACGCCCGCGGGCTGCGTCCGCGCCGCCACCGCCTGCGCGAGGAAGCTGCCGAGCGAATGCCCGACGATCACCGGTGGCTGCGCCAGGCGGCTGACGTCGGCGACGAGGAAATCGATATAATCCTGCAGCCCCAGCGCTGCGAGTTCGGGCGCCGGAACCATGTCGCGCGTCCGGTCGTGGTGCGGTAGCGTCGGCGCGTGCGTCGCGTGTCCCTCGGCCTCGAACACCGTGCGCAAGTTGTTCCAGACGGCAGGCGTGCTCCACATGCCGTGGATGAAATAGAGATCGGGCTTCGTTCCGCTCACCGCACCACGCCCGACGACGCCAGCACCGCCATCGTCACGAGATCGCCCGCGCTCGACGTCTGCGGCGCGATCTGGACGCACTTCGACATGTTGACGAGCAGCGGCCCGATCATCTTGCCGCCGCCGAGCTCGCGCAGCAGCTTGGCCGAGATGTTCGCCGACTGCAGCCCCGGCATGATCAGCACGTTGGCCGGTCCCGACAGGCGCGAGAACGGATAAAGCGCCTTCATCCGCCGGTTGAGCGCGACATCGGGCGACATCTCGCCTTCGTACTCGAAGCTGACGCGACGCTCGTCGAGCAGCCGTACCGCATCGCGCAGCGCCGCCAGATACTCGCCGGGCGGATTGCCGAAGTTCGAATAGCTGAGGAAGGCGACGCGCGGGTCCTGCCCGAGCCGCCGCGCCACCGCGACGGTCGCCTCGGCGATGTCCGCCAGCTGCGTCGCGGTCGGGCGCTCGGTGACCGTGGTGTCGGCGATGAAGATCGTGTCCGAGCGCCCGACGTGCATGTGGATGCCGAACGGCGTGTGGCCGCTCGCGGGGTCGAGGACCTGGCGGATCTGGCGGAAGGTCTGCGCGAAGTTGCGCGTGATCCCGGTGATCATCGCATCCGCCTCGCCCATCTCGACCATCAGCGCGCCGAAGATGTTGCGCTCGTGATTGACCAGCCGCTGGACATCGCGGAGCACGTGGCCGCGCCGCTGCAGGCGTTTGTAGAGATGCTCGGTCATGCGCTCGACGAGCGGGCTGACCGCGCTGTTGTGGATCTCGTACTCGTCGATGTTGGCGACGCCGAGCGCCAGCAGGCCGTCGCGCACCGGCTGCTCGCGGCCGATCAGTACCGACGTGCCATAGCCCGACGTGTGGAAGGTCACGGCGGCGCGCAGCACGACCTCCTGCTCGCCTTCCGCGAAGACGACGCGCTTGGGCCGCGCCTTGGCGACCTCGAAGCTGCCCGCGAGCAGCGCGTTGGTCGGGTTGAGGCGGCTCCTGAGCGTGTGGCGGTATGCCGCCTCGTCGAAAAACGGCTTCTTGGCGACGCCCGACTCCATCGCCGCCTTGGCGACGGCGGCGGGGATCGCCTCGATGAGGCGCGGGTCGAAGGGCGCGGGGATGATGTAGTTCGGCCCGAAGGTCAGGCCGCGCCCGCCATACGCCGCCGCGACCTCGTCAGGCACCTGCTCGCGTGCCAGCGCCGCGAGCGCGTTGGCGGCGGCGAGCTTCATCGCCTCGTTGATCGTCGTCGCACGGACATCGAGCGCGCCCCGGAACAGATAGGGGAAGCACAGCACGTTGTTGACCTGGTTCGGATAATCCGACCTCCCCGTCGCGACGATCGCGTCCGAGCGCACCGCGGCGACCTCCTCGGGCGTGATCTCGGGGTCGGGGTTGGCCATCGCGAAAATAATCGGGCGCGGGGCCATGCTCGCGACCATCTCGCGCGTCACCGCGCCCTTCTGGCTGAGACCGAGGAGGACGTCGGCGCCGCGCACCGCCTCCTCGAGCGTGCGGTCGTCGGTGATCGCGGCGTGCGCCGACTTCCACTGGTTCATGCCCGTCGTGCGACCCTGGAAGATCACCCCCTTGGTGTCGCACATGATGACATTGGTCGCGCCGAGCGCCTTGATCAGCTCGGTGCACGCGATCGCCGACGCGCCCGCGCCGTTGACGACGAGCTTGATGTCGGAGATGGCGCGCCCGGTCAGGTGGCAGGCGTTGATCAGGCCGGCGGCGGCGATGATCGCGGTGCCGTGCTGGTCGTCGTGAAACACCGGGATGTTCATCCGCTCCTTCAGCGTCGTCTCGACGATGAAGCACTCGGGCGCCTTGATGTCCTCGAGGTTGATGCCGCCGAAGCTCGGCTCCATCAGCTCGATCGCGTCGATCAGCCGGTCGACGTCTTCGGTCGCCAGTTCGATGTCGATGCTGTCGATGTCGGCGAAGCGCTTGAACAGCACCGCCTTGCCCTCCATCACCGGCTTCGACGCCAGCGCGCCGAGGTTGCCCAGCCCGAGGATCGCGGTGCCGTTCGAGATCACCGCGACGAGATTGCCCTTGGCGGTATAGTCATAGGCAGTCTCGGGATCGGCGGCGATCGCCAGCACCGGCACCGCGACGCCGGGGGAGTAAGCGAGGCTCAGGTCGCGCTGTGTCGCCATCGGCTTGGTCGGCACGATCTCGAGCTTGCCGGGCTTGCCCATCGAATGGAACAGCAACGCCTCGCGGTCGGAGAACTGCGTGTCTTCGCTCATCGCGCGGGCCTTCCTCGGTGCGTTACGCGACCTTTAGGGAAGCGGGCGCGTGGGGCAAGGCTCAAGCTGCGCCGACGCGCCACGCCCCATATGCATGGGTAGGCGAACAGCCGCGGTATCGCGACCTTCAAGCGTCGGTTTCAGCGATCGTCCGCAAGGCTCAGCCGCCACGTCTCGCCCTCGACCGGCACGCCGAATTCATCGTGCATCTCGGTCGAGGCGATGCGAAAGCCCGCCGCCTCGTATAGGCGCCGCGCCGGCACCAGCACGCTGTGCGTCCACAGCATGATCTCGCGGTAGCCAGCGGCGCGCGCGAGATCGACGCAGCGTCCGACCAGTGCGCCGCCCAGCCCGAGGCCGCGCGCCGCCGGCTCGACATGCAGCAGGCGCAGCTGGGCGACCCCGTCGCCGGCATCGACGACGAAAACCGAGCCGACCATCGCGCCGCCCCGCTCGGCGATCCAGCAATTGCTGCGCCCCGGCACGTGGTCGCGCAGGAAGCCCGCGCAGACTTCGAGCAGCAACTGCTCCATGCCGCCCGACCAATCGTGCTCGCGCGCATAATAGTCGGCCTGGCGCGACACCACGCCGCCCATATCGCCGGGCAGGAAGTCGCGGATGCGGATCTCGCCGCCCGGCGCGCCGAGCATCGTCCGCACCGTGTCGAGCGCGCCGACCAGCGCCGCCGCGTCCACCGGCGCGAGCGGCGCGACAATTGCGGCGACGCGCGCGTACTGGCGCGCGTCGAGCGTGTCGAAAACGGCGCGGCCTGCGGCGGTCAGCGCGATCGGGCGGCGGCGCGCATCGTCGCCGCGCCCGCGCTCGATATAGCCGCGCGCCGCGAACCGGCGCAGCACCCGGCTGAGATAGCCCGGGTCCATTGCCAGCTCGCTACCGATCTCGCTGGCGATCGCGGGCGACCGGCTGGCGACCTCGTACAGCACCCGCGCTTCGGGCAGCGTCAGCTCACTCGACAGAAAGCTCGCGTCGAGCGCGCCGACATGGCCGGTGTAGAAGCGGTTGAAGCTGCGCAAGGCGGCGATGGCGTGGGCCATGCCACGACCATCACGCCATTGGTTGACACAGTCAATGAATTTAGAATTTCTTCCGTACCGTCACACCGAAGGTGCGCGGCGTGTTGGTGGTGAACCCCAACCGCGCCCGCCCGCCGCGCTCGCGGTCGAACGACAGCCGGGCGTTCTCGTCGGTGACGTTGTTGACATAGGCGGTTAGGCTGAGCCCGGCGTTGAGCTCGTAGGCGACGCTCAGGTTGACCAGCTGGTACGATGGCAGCTTGAGGTTGAGCAGCGTCACCTCGGTGCCCGTCGCGCCACCGAAGGCGAGGCCGGAGACGAAGCTGCGCGGGTTGCCTTCCTGGTCGCTCGGCTGGGTGTAGCGGCTGCCGACGTGCTGGACACTGGCGTTGAAGACGAGGTTCGACGCGTCGCCGAGCGGCATCGTATAGGTCGCGTTGCCCGAGACCTGGAAGCGCGGCACCGTCGGCAGGCGGTTGCCGTCGCGGATGCCCGCGATCACCACGCCCCCCGTCGTCGTCACGCTGCTGTCGAACTTCGAGTCGATGTAGCTGCCGGAGAGGCCAAGCTCGAGGCCGGGCGCCGGGCGCGCCGACAGCTCGACCTCGACGCCGACGGTATGCGCCTTGGGGACGTTGAAGACGACCCGCGACGAGCAGCTGCCGGCATCGGCAGTGACCTGCAGGTTCTTGATGTCGGTGTAGAAACCTGCGGCGTTCAGCGTGATGCCGCCGCCGGACGCCTTGACCCCGCCCTCGTAGTTCCAGAGCGTCTCGTCTTCATAGCGCGGTCGGTTGCCGTAGGTCAGTGCGTCGACGCCGGTCGCGCCGCCCGAGCACAGCGGGATGTTGAGCGGATCGTTGACGCCGCCCAGCCGGAAGCCCTTCGACGCCTGGGCATTGAAGGTCAGCGTGTCCGACGCCTTGTAGCTGAGCAGGAAGCGCGGGCTGACGCCGTCGGATTTGGTCCGGTCGCCGCGCCGCGTGTCGCTGTTCGAGAACAGGCCGCCCGAAACGAAGTCGCGCTTTTCCTTGAAGTTGTAATAGCGCAGCCCGGCGGTCGCGGTCAGCGCGTCGAAGAACTTGTAGCTCGCCTCGCCGAACGCCGCGTACTGCTTGATATTGTACGGCAGCGACGCGTTGTATGGGGAGTTGAGCGGGAAGCCGTTGGCGACCGCCGCCGAGGTGCCGGCGCCGAAGCGCGCATCGGTGAAGGCGTCGTAGCCCGGAGTCGGCAGGCGCTGGTCGTATTTGCGGTCGGTATCGCTGTAGAAGCCGCCGATCACCCACTGGAACGGCCCGCTGCCCGTCGACGCGAGGCGCAGTTCCTGCGTGTACGACTTGACCTTGGTGGTATCGCGCAGGTTCGACGGCAGCAGCACACCCGCCGTCGGGAAGCCGAGATCGACCGAGACGCTGCCGGTCAGCGCGCTGGCGTCGCGGCTGACGAGGATGTTGCGGTCGGTGTAGGTCGAAACCGATGTCACCGTTGCGCCGCCGAGGTCGGCTTCGGCAGTCAGGTCGGCAATCAGTGTCTCGTCGCTGAACTTCTCGCGCAGCAGCAGGTATTGCTGACGCTCCTTGTAGTTGACCACCCCGCGCGTTGTGGTGAAGGCGTTGCCGTAGAGGTTGAACACCTCCTGACGATTGAAGCCGCCGGTCTCGATCTTCTGATAGACGACGCGCGGCGTGATCTTGATGTCCTCGGTCGGCTGGAACAGCAGCGCGATGCGGCCGCCGTAGCGCTCGCCGTCGTTGACGTTCTTGCCGCCCGCCGGGCCGACCGCATCGATGAAGCCGCTGTAGTGGGTGTAGTAACCGACCGCGCGCGCCGCGAACTTGTCCCCGAGCGGCAGGTTGACCGCGCCCTTCAGGCTGCCGCCGACGTCGCCGCCGTCGACGTAGTTGACGTCGCCCTCGACGAGCCCCTCGGTCTTGCCGATCGCCGGCTGGTTGGTGATGTAGCGGATCGTGCCGCCGACCGACCCCGAGCCGAACAGCGTGCCCTGCGGCCCGCGCAGCGTCTCGATGCGGTTGAGGTCGAAGAGGTCGAGATCGGGCGTGAACAGCGACAGCGAGATGACGCTTTCGTCGAGGTAGATGCCGACCTGCTCCTTGACCCCCGGCTGGTCGCGGACGATCTGACCCGCCGACACGCCACGGATCGAGACCTGGCTCTGGCCCGGCCCGAGGTTCTGGATGGTCAGGCCGGCGACGCTGCGGCTGATATCCTCGAGCGTCGTCGCCCCCGAGCGCTGAATGGCGAGTTGGGTCTGGGCATTGATCGAGAACGGCACATCCTGCAGGCGGCTGTTGCGCTTGGTGGCGGTGACGATGATGTCGCCTTCCCCGCCGCTGGCGGACGCCGCCGCATCGACCGGAGTGCCGGTTTGGGCCGGCGTCTGCGCCGGTGCAGCGGTTGCGAGCGCGGTGCCGCACAGCAGCGCAGCCGCGGATAGGCGCATATTCATCATGGCATTTTCTCCCCCAGGCTTGTTCTCGCCGAATATGTCGGGCCAGCGATTTTCGTCAATCTACAGTCATTCCAGCGATGCAGTCGGCGCAAACATGTGGTTTTGGCGCATCGCTTGCCGTGACGTTAACCAGTAGAGACGGAATCGGTCGTCGCGACCAGCGTGGCAACGCCGCTCCGGTAGCGGCCAGTGACTTGGGTTCGCGGATGTCATGGCCGCCCCCGTAGCGACCGACGGTTCGCCCCTGCGACGATTCAGTCAAAGCCGATAGAACCCCGCGACCCGGTCGAGGGCGAGGCACAGCACGACCTTCGCCGTCCGCGCCGGCCACGCCAGTGCGCGTTCGGCGGTTTCGAGCCCCTCGCCCATGCAGACGACGCGCCACAGGATGTCGGCAAGGCCGGGGCCGGCGGCGGCGACCGCGCCGTCGAAGCGTTCGCGTGCGCCCAGCCGGGCCGTCGAGGGGTTGCTGGCAGGCGGCGCACCGCGCGCGCTGCGTGCCGAGGGTGCGGCATCCCACCGCATGGTGACCGACGGCAGGTGTCCGGCGCGCATGAAGTCGCCGCGCAGCGCTTCGCTCGCGGCGAACTGCGACGGCGTCACCAGGCCGCGCCGAACGAGCCATGCCAGCGGCGATTCGGCCCGGTTGACAGCGACTTGGCGACGATCGACGGCGTCGGCGGGGGACAGGTGGCAGACATCCATCAGTCGATTGGACGACGGCGGCGCGGTGACGTCGGGCGTCGGGACGGGCTTCCTCCGTGCGGCGGGCATTTGCGAATCTCCATTTCGGCGGTGATTCGCACCTTGCCATAAACGCACATCTGTAGGACAGGCCTAACCGAACAGGTTTTGGAGGAGACCGCCCATGATCACCCGTATTCGTGAAGTCCGAAAAGCCAAGGGCATGACTTTGCACGAAGTCGCGATGGCGAGCGTGCCGCCGACGACCGCGCAAACCATCGGGCGCCTCGAAACCGGCATGCGGACGGTGTCGGTCGGCTGGCTCAACCGCATCGCGCACGCGCTCGGGGTCGAGGCGGCGACGCTGGTGACGCTGCCCGACCGCGTCGACGTGCCGGTCAGCGCGGTCTATTCGGCGGAAGGCCCGGTTGCCCCGCGCCGCGAGGCGACGCTGCTCGCCCCCGCCCCGGCCGGCGAGGCGGTCGGCGTATCGTTCGAGGTCGCGGCGGGCGAATACCGCGCCGGCGATGCGCTGTGGCTCGACAAGCTCGCGCCCGGCGATTTCGGCAAGGCGGTCAACCGCGACGTGCTGGTGCCACGCACCCAGGGACGCTTCGTCTTCGGTCGGCTTGCGGCGGCGGATGCGGGCAAGCTGCAGATCCTGCCGATCTCGCCCGGCGCGCGGCAGGTCGTCGTGGCGGACGCGCCGTGGCTTGCGGTGGCGCGGACGCTGATCCGGGCACTCTGACGCGCCTACCGGGCGGGAAGGGGGCTCGCGCCCAGCAGATGCGCCTCAACGGCGCGCGCCACCCCCTGCCCGATGGTGCGCTGGCCCGCCTTCGACTGGAGCAGCGCTGCATCCTCGGCGTTCGAGACATAGCCTGTTTCGAGGAGCACCGACGGCACGTCGGCGGCTTTCAACACGCGGAACCCCGCGAAATGATGGAACTCGCCGCGGAACTGGATGCGGTCCGCCAGTTCATCCTGCAGCGTCTCGGCAAAGGCGATCGAGACGTTGCGGGTGTTGCGGTTCATCAGGTCGATCAGGATCGCCCCGACTTCGGGCGCATCGACGCCCAGATTGACCCCGGCGATGATGTCGGCACGGTTTTCGCGTGCCGCCAGCCGCGCCGCGACGGCATCCGACGCGGTATCGGACAGGGTGTAGACGCTCGCGCCGCGCGCCAGCGGGTTGGGCGCGCTGTCGGCATGGATCGAGACGAACAGGTCGGCGCGGAGCTGCTGCGCGATGCCGACGCGCCCGCCGAGCGGGATGAAGCGGTCGTCGGCGCGCGTCAGCCGGACGCGCACGTGCCCGCCGGCGTTGAGCGCGAGGGCGGCAGCGCGCGCGATCGCCAGCGTCACGTCCTTCTCGTACCCGCCATCGACGGCGATCGCGCCGGTATCCTTGCCGCCGTGCCCGGCGTCGATGACGACGAGCGGCTTCTTCTGCCCCGAGCGCGGCGGTTGCGGCTTCGTCCTCGGCGCGCGCGGCGGCGACCCCGAATACACGGTATCGGGCGGCCCGAGATCGAAATCGGTCGGCAGCGGTGCCGCCGCACCGGCGAGCAGCGCCAGCAGGGGGAGCAGCTTCCGCATCGCAGGCGCGGCGTAGCGGGGGCGGCGGGAGAGGGCAAGCGCGCGGAAACGCGCCGCTTGTCGCTGCCGGACAACGATGCTACCCACGTATCAGCGGTTCCGACCCGAGGCTCAGGCCGCCGTCGGTACCGCCTTCCGCGCCTCCGGTGCGCACTCCCGGCCGCCCGCCGATACATGCGGGCTCATGCCAGGGTCAGCGGCCGGATCCGAGGTTTTCGTTTGCCGCCCGCGCCGCGCGTCTTCGCGTCCGGGCACCAGGGTTAGGGTCGCATGACGCCGACGCGTACACATCGGTTCGGGAGCGCCGAGACAGGCGCGCCGGAGGGATGGTCGCCGTCACCTTGCCAAATATTTCGCACCTCAACATTTTTGTACGCGCCCGCCGCCCTCGGCTTTGTCCGGGGCGACCGCCGCGTCATGGAGCCACTACATGTCACAGCGTATGCTGATCGACGCCCGCCACCCGGAAGAAACACGCGTCGCCGTCGTCAACGGTCAACGGATCGAAGAGTTTGATTTCGAGGCTGCCGACCGCAAGCAGCTCAAGGGCAATATCTATCTCGCCAAGGTAACGCGCGTCGAGCCGTCGCTGCAGGCGGCGTTCATCGAATACGGCGGCAACCGCCACGGCTTCCTCGCGTTCAGCGAAATCCACCCCGATTACTACCAGATTCCGCGCGAGGACCGCGAGGCTCTGCTCCGCGAGGAACAGGAACTTCACGCCGCCGAAGCGCATGACGACGAGCACGAAGAAGGTGAGGACGGCGAGGAAATCGCCGTCACCGGTGGCCAGGACGATACGTCGGACACGCTGCGCCGCCAGCGCCAGACGGTGCGCCGCCACTACAAGATCCAGGAGGTCATCCGCCGCCGCCAGGTGCTGCTGATCCAGGTCGTCAAGGAGGAGCGCGGCAACAAGGGCGCGGCGCTGACCACCTATCTCAGCCTGGCGGGGCGCTACTGCGTGCTGATGCCCAACACCGCGCACGGCGGCGGCATCAGCCGCAAGATTTCGAACCTGTCGGACCGCAAGCGGCTGAAGTCGATCATGGCCGACCTCAAGCTTCCCGCCGGCATGGGGGCGATCGTCCGGACCGCGGGGCTCAAGCGCAGCCGCGCCGAAATCAAGCGCGACTTCGACTATCTGACCCGCCTGTGGGATGAAATCCGCGAGACGACGCTCGCCTCGGTCGCGCCGTGCCTCGTCCACGAGGATTCGAGCCTGATCAAGCGCGCCGTGCGCGACCTCTATAACAAGGACATCGACCAGATTCTCGTCGACGGGCCGGAGGGTTACGAGGCGGCGTCGCGCTTCATGCAGATGCTGATGCCGACGCATGCGCCCAAGGTCGTCGAGTACGACGACGCGGTGCCGCTGTTCCAGCGGTTCGGCGTCGAGGCGCAGTTGGCGGCGATGTACCAGCCGGTGGTGCAGCTCAAGTCGGGTGGCTACCTCGTCATCAATCCGACCGAGGCGTTGGTGTCGATCGACATCAACTCGGGCCGCTCGACGCGCGAGCACGGCATCGAGGAAACCGCGTACAAGACCAACATGGAAGCCGCCGAGGAAATCGGGCGGCAGCTGCGCCTGCGCGACATGGCGGGGCTGGTGGTGATCGACTTCATCGACATGGAGGTCGGCGGCAACAATCGCCGCGTCGAGCGCGCGATGAAGGACGCGCTGCGCCACGACCGCGCGCGCATCCAGCTCGGGCGGATCAGCTCGTTCGGGCTGATGGAGATGAGCCGCCAGCGGCTGCGCACCGGCATTCTCGAAGCCTCGACGCACGTCTGCCCGATGTGCGACGCGACGGGCTATGTCCGCACCGTGTCGTCGGCGGCGCTGGCGGCGCTGCGCGACCTCGAGGCCGAGGCGATCAAGGGCCGCGCGTCGGAGTTCACGCTGCGCGCCGGTCCCGATGTCGCGGTCTACATCCTCAACCGCAAGCGCGCCGAACTGGCCGAGCTCGAAGAGCGCTACGGCGTCGGTATCGAGGCGGTCCCCGACGACAGCCTGATCGGGCCGAACTACGCCATCGACTGCGCGGGGGCGCCGCCGACCAAGCAGGTCGTGCTCGCGCCGATCCCCGCGCCGGTGACGATCGTCGAGGACGAGGACGAATATGTCAGTGCCGGGGGGCATGACGACGAGGACGACGAGGAGGACGAGGACGGCGCATCGCCGCGCGAGGACGGTGCCGAACGCACCGAGCGCCCCGAGCGCGGCGAGAAGACCGAACGCGGGGGCCGCACGCGCGGCCGTCGCCGCCGCCGTGGCGGGTCGCGCGACCGCGTCGAGGGCGATACGCCCGTCGAGGGCGGCGAGGCCGAGGGTACTGAGGTCGACGGCGTCACGGCCGAGGGTATCGAGGCCGTGGATGGCGCCGAGAACGAGGCGCCTGCCGTGTCGCTCCCCGAAACCGCTGCCGCCGAAGCCGAGGCCACCCGTCGCCGCCGTCGCGGTCGCCGGGGCGGTCGCCGCCGCGACGGCGCGATGCTGAGCGACGAAAATGGTGCTGCGACGGGCGATGCCGAGGCTGTGGGCGACGAGGTTGCGGCTGCCGCAGCAACGACGCCGCATGCCGCCGCGTCGAGCGCCGAGGCGAGCGTCCTCGACGTGCCTGCCGAAGCGCCCGAGGTCGAACCTGCAGCGCCGGCCAAGCGTGCGCGCCGGTCGAAGAAGGTGGTCGACGAGGCTCCGGTCGCTGAAGACACGCCGCCAGCCGCGCCGCCCGCTGCGCCCGAGGTCGAGACGGTCGCCGACGAAGCGCCCGCCAAGGCCCCGCGCAAGCGCACGCCGCGCCGCAAGGCCGGGGCGGTTGTGGAGGCCGACGCGCCCGAGGTCGCGGTGACTGCCGAGACTCCGCCGCCTGCGCCCGAGCCGCTGCCGGCCGCTGCCGTTGAGGCTGCGCCGCCCGCGCCGCCCGAACCCGCCAACGATGCCGACGCGGCACCCGAGGGCGAGCCGCGCAAAGGCTGGTGGTCGCGGACTTTCGGGGGGTAACACCTCGACCCCACTTTAGGGGAAGGCCTTCCTCCTCCCGGTTTGCGAGCGCTCACCGGGAGGGGAGGGGGCGCTTGCCCTTGCCAATCCCCATATCATGCGCGTAGGGGCCGCGCCCGTCACCCCCGGCGGCGACCTTCGGAGACACGAATGCAGGTCGTCATCGTGGAATCGCCCGCCAAGGCGAAGACCATCGAGAAATATCTCGGCCCCGGCTTCACCGTGCTGGCGAGCTATGGCCATATCCGCGACCTGCCGCCTAAGGACGGCTCGGTCGATCCCGACGACGGTTTCGCGATGCAGTGGGAGCTGTACGGCGACAAGGCACGCCAGCTCAAAGCCATCGCCGATGCCGCCAAGGGGGCCGACAGCATCATCCTCGCCACCGACCCCGACCGCGAGGGCGAGGCGATCAGTTGGCATCTGCTCGAATGGCTCAAGGGCAAGAAGGCCGTGCCCAAGGGCGGCGTCAAGCGCGTCACCTTCAACGCGATCACCAAGTCCGCCGTGCTGACCGCCATGGCCGCGCCGCGCGATCTCGATAACGATCTCATCGATGCCTATAAGGCGCGGCGCGCGCTCGACTATCTCGTCGGCTTCACGCTGTCGCCGGTGCTTTGGCGCAAGCTGCCGGGCGCCAAGTCGGCGGGGCGCGTCCAGTCGGTGGCGCTGCGGCTGGTGGTCGACCGCGAGCGCGAGATCGAGGCGTTCCGCGCGCGCGAATACTGGACCGTCGAAGCCGCGCTCAATGCCGCATCGGGCAGTGCCTTCACCGCGCGGCTGTCGTACTTCGAGGGCAAGAAGCTCGACAAGTTCGACCTTGCGGGCGAGCAGGACGCGCATCGCGCCAAGGCCGCGGTCGAGGCGGCGACCTTCACCGTGTCGGCGGTCGAGACCAAGCCCGTGACGCGCAACCCCTATCCGCCGTTCACCACCTCGACGCTGCAACAGGAGGCGTCGCGCAAGCTCGGCTTCACGGCCAGCCACACGATGCGCGTCGCGCAGGGCCTCTACGAAGACGGGTCGATCACCTACATGCGCACCGACGGCGTCCAGATCGGCGCCGAGTCGATCGCCGTCATCCGCGACGTCATCGCCAAAGAGTTCGGCAAGGACGCGCTACCCGACAAGGCGCGCCACTACGCCACCAAGGCCAAGAACGCGCAGGAAGCGCACGAGGCGATCCGCCCGACCGAACCGTCGAAGCGCCATGCCGGCAGCGCCGACGCCGCCAAGCTCTACGACCTGATCTGGAAGCGCACCGTCGCCAGCCAGATGGCGAGCGCGCGCCTCGAACGCACGGCGGTCGATCTGCTGAGCGCCGACAGCCGGACGGGCCTGCGCGCCACCGGCCAGGTCGTGCTCTTCGAAGGCTTCATGGCGGTCTACAACGAGACGCGCGACGAGGTTGCGGCGGACGACGACGACGACGGCAAGCGCCTGCCGCGCCTGACGCAGGGCGAGACCCCGCAGGTCAAGTCGGTCGCCGCCGACCAGCATTTCACCGAGCCGCCGCCGCGCTTCTCCGAGGCGACGCTGGTCAAGAAGCTCGAGGAGCTCGGCATCGGTCGCCCGTCGACCTATGCGTCGATCCTCCAGACGCTGCGCGACCGCCTATACGTCAAGATGGAGAAGAACCGCTTCTTCGCCGAGGAGAAGGGGCGGCTGGTCACGGCGTTCCTCGAACGCTTCTTCGAGAAATACGTCGGTTACGATTTCACCGCCGAGCTGGAAAACGAGCTCGACGAGGTGTCGGCGGGCAATCTCGACTATCTCAAGGTGCTGGGCGATTTCTGGGGTGACTTCGAGGCGGCCACCAAGGAGATTCTCGAGATGCGCCCGTCCGACGTGACGGTGGCGCTCGACGAGTTCCTGGCACCGCTGTTGTTCCCGCCGCGCGAGGATGGCGGCGACCCGCGCCTGTGCCCGACCTGCGGGACGGGCCGCCTCAGTCTCAAGACGGGAAAGTTCGGCGCGTTCGTCGCGTGCTCGAACTATCCCGAATGCCGCTACACGCGCCAGTTCGCGGGCGAGGGCGGCGACGCTGCGGCGAACGGCGGCGCGCCGCTCCTGCTCGGCGAGGATCCGGCAGGCGTGCCTGTGACACTACGCTCGGGGCGCTTCGGCGCGTATGTCCAGTTGGGCGAAGACGGGGCCAAGGACGCCCCCAAGCCGCCGCGCGCGTCGATCCCCAAGGACGTCGCCGTTGCGGGGCCGGACGACCTCGAAATGGCGCTCAAGCTGCTCGCGCTGCCGCGCGAAGTCGGCCTCCACCCTGAAAGCGGCGAGCCGATCCTCGCCAGCATCGGGCAATATGGCCCGTATCTGAAGCATGCGGGCAAATACGCCCGCCTGGCGTCGACTGCCGAAGTGTTCGAGACGGGGATGAACTCGGCCGTTGTCAAGTTGGCCGAGGCGGCGCTGGCGGGACCGCGCGCGCGCAACACGCCCGCACCATTGCGCGAAGTCGGTATCCACCCCGTCAGCGGCGCGCCGATCCGCCTCGTCGCGGGCCGCTTCGGCCAGTATCTCGCCGACGGCACGACCAACGCGACGGTGCCCAAGGGTGAGGACGGCATGACCCTCACCCTCGACGCGGCGGTCGCATTGCTCGACGCGCGCGCTGCAATGGCGCCGGCGAAGGGCAAGAAGAAGGCACCCGCGAAGAAGGCGGCGGCCAAAAAGGCAGCGCCCGCCAAGGCGCCTGCGGCGTCGGTCTCGGCAAAGGCTGCCGCACCCGCCAAGCGCGCACCGGCCAAGAAACCGGCCGCCAGGAAGCCCGCGACAAAGAAAACCGCCGCCAGCGCAAGCTGACGGCGGCAATTGCGTTTTACGTCGGCGCGGTGGCGATCAGGCCAGTGTCGCTCGCAGCATCCACGCATTTTCTTCGTGCGTACCGATACGCGCGATGATCATGTCCTCGGTGAACTTGTCGTTGTTCTCCTCGGCGACGTCGCTGACTTCCAGCATGCGCTTGGCCACCGCCTCATTGTCGGCGACGAGCACCTTGAGCATCTCGGCGGTCGTCGTGTGCGGCGTATCGACATCGACGATGCTGAGGTCGCGGAATTCAGAAAAGCTCGCCGGGGCAACATGACCCAGTGCGCGGATCCGTTCGGCGATCGCGTCGGCGGCTTGGTGCAACTCGTTGTACTGCGCGTCGGTCAGCTTGTGGATGCCGTAGAAACCTGCACCGGTGACGTTCCAGTGAACGCCCAACGTCTTGAAATACAGAGCATAGCTGTCGGCGAGCGCCTGCTTGAGCGCCTCGGCGACGGCGCTGCGCTGGTCTTTGCCGATGCTGATCGAGATGACTTCATCGTCGCTTGCGCCCTTGCCGGGCACGGTTGGGGTCGGGGGGCTGGCCATTGTTTTGCTCCTGAAATGAATGGGGGTCGCGGCAGTCCAACCCGCGTGTGGGCAAGGCGTTCCGCCTAGCCCCGCGCCAACGTGTCGACCTGCCCCATGATCTGGTTGAGCGCCGACACGCCGCCGGTCGGGGCGTCGCTGCGCCGCGACGGCAGCAGGCCTTCGTTGAGAATGATCTCCAGCGCCGCCCGCCCGCGCGCGACGCGGCTTTTGATCGTGCCGACCGCGCAGTCGCAGATCGACGCCGCTTCCTCATAGGCGAAACCGCCGGCCCCGACGAGAATCAGCGCCTCGCGCTGCGCCTGCGGCAGCTGCAGCAGCCCGCGCTGGAGGTCCGCGAGATCGATCTGGCGGTCCTGCCCGGCAGGCATCGCGAGCAGCCTGTCGGCGGTGAAATCGTCCCACTCGCCCTTGAAGCGCGCGCGGCGCATCTGGCTGAGGAACAGATTCCGCAGGATGATGAAGGTCCAGGCGCGCATGTTGGTACCCGCCTGGAACCGCTCGCGCGCTGCCCACGCCTTGAGCAGCGTCTCCTGCACAAGATCGTCGGCAAGGTCGCGGCTGCCCGACAGCGACCGCCCGAACGCGCGCAGATGCGGGATGACCTGTGCCAGCTGATCCTTGAAGTCCTTGTCGGACAGCGCCTCGGGGCGCGGCGGCGGCGGCGCGTCGCCTTCGCCCAGCCGCGCCAGCAGGTCGAGGAACACCTGCGGCAGCGACTCGTCGTTCGACTCCGCGAACGCGACGCGCAGGAATGCGCCGACGTCTTTCGCCGCGACCGCGACCGGAATGGCGTTCGGATCGGGCGTGTGATCGACGCGCGGCTTGCGAACCGGCCTAGCCATAATTGAAAATTCCGCCCGAACTGTTGCTACGCGTAGCCGAGATAGATTGCGCCGAACGCCACGACAATCAAGATCAGCGACACGACCAGTACGACGCGCATATACCCGCCGCGCGAGCCGCCGCGCGCCTCGGTCGGCGTCAGTCGGGTCTTGTCTTCCACGAAAATTCCTTCGCTTTACCGGGGCGTAACGATATTGAAGGGGGGCGGTTCCCTCTCGCTCGAAGGGAGAGGGTCGGGCCCTCCTTCGACGACCAAGGAGAGAGGGCGAAGGGAGAGGGGTCGCTTACCCGAAGCTCGCCGTCGAGTTGAAGAACAGCGCCTGCGCGATCGCCGCCTTGACCGTCGAGCGCTGGAACGGCTTGGTGATCAGGAAGGTCGGCTCGGGACGTTCGCCGGTCAGCAGGCGCTCGGGGAATGCCGTGATGAAGATCACCGGAACCGAGAACTCGCCCAGGATGTCCTTGACCGCGTCGATCCCCGAGCTGCCGTCGGCGAGTTGGATATCGGCGAGCACGAGGCCCGGCTTGTCAGCTTTGGCCAGTGCCGCCGCTTCGTCGCGCGTCACTGCGATGCCCGTGATCTGATGGCCGAGATCGCGGACGATCGATTCGATGTCCATCGCGATGATCGGCTCGTCCTCGATGATCAGCACGCGCGTCGCGGTCTGGCGGTCGATCTCGGCAAGCGCCTCGGCGACCAGGTTGGCGACGTCGTGGGCGCTGGCGTCGATCAGATACGCTGCATCCTCGTTGGTGAAGCCCTCCATCGCCGTCAGCAACAGCGCCTGCCGTGACAGCGGCGTAATCCCCGCCAGTCGATCCTGCGCGACGCGCTCCATTGCGTGCGCCGTCTCGGGCTCGGGTGCGACGTCGATATTGGCGCTCGACCAGATCGCATGAAACACCTTGTAGAGACCGAGGCGCGCGTCGACGTCGCGCGGAAAGTCGCCGGGGCTGGCGACGATCGCCTCGAGGCTGGCGCGAACGAACGAGTCGCCGTTTGTCTGACTGCCGGTCAGCGCGCGCGCGTAACGGCGCAGATAGGGCAGGTGTGGAGCGATCTCTGAGGCGAGTGACATCTCTGGATAAACCCTCTTGCGCAAAATGTTGCCGACAGCGCCGGAGCGGTCGCGACCAGTCCCGGCCACGCGAAGTTCCCCCTAACAGCCAACAACCTTTTTTGTTGCCCGAATAAAACAAACTCGCATATGGCGACGGTCGTTGACTATGCCTGCAAGGTGACAAACGCAACCGGCGCGGACGCCCGCACCGAAAACCGACGAGAGCCCATGGCCGAACCTCAGATGCCGAGCGTGCTGCCCGATGACGCGCCGCCGGCGCCAAGCCGCATCGACCGCGTCGGTGAGTCACTGCGGCGCGTTTTCGACGACGCTGCCGCCGAACCACTGCCTCGTTCGTTCGAGGAACTCCTGCAGAAACTGCGCTAGGAGTAGCGTTTGACCTCGATCCCCCGGCGCGGGCTGCGCGACTGGCCGCTCGGCGCGAAGATCATAGCGGCTTTGGCGTCGACCTTGCTGCCGCTGTTGGTCGGCGCGGTCGTGCTCGCGGTTCACAACTATCGCACCGTGGTCACCGCGCGGCATCGGGCGGCGGCAGCGTGGGCGTTACCGGTCGGCGACACGTCGATCACTCTGGCAGATGCGCTCGGCATCGCGCTGCCGGTGCTGATGTGGCTGGCGGCGCTGGCGATCGGCTGGCTCGTCGCGGCGCGGTTCATCGTCAAGCCGTTGACGCGGATGCGGAGCGCCGTGGAAACCTATGGCGCGGGCGACAAGACCGTTCGCCTCGACGCGCAGAGCTTCACCAGCCGCGAGGTCGGCGCGCTCGCGGGCGCATTCAACGCGATGGCCGATGCGATCGCCACCCATGATGCAGAGATCGGCGCGGCGCTCTCCGAGCAGCGGCGATTGACCCGCGAAGTTCACCACCGCGTCAAGAACAACCTGCAGATCGTGTCGAGCCTGTTGTCGATCCAGTCGCGCGACGCGGTCAGCGCCGATGTCGCGCGCGCCTATGCGCTGGTCCAGGCCCGCGTCGCGGCGCTCGCGGTCGTGCATCGCTGGATGTACGACTCGGAGACGCCGAGCGGCCGCGACGTCGATCTGCGCGCGCTCGCCACCGATCTCAGCGCGGGACTCGAACTCAGCCTTGCCGCCACTGAGCAGATCGGGGTGACGATCCATTGCAACGTCGAACGGCTGTTCGTCGCGCAGGATACCGCTGTGCCGCTCGCGTTCCTGATCACCGAACTGGTCAGTTGCGCGGCACGCATGAGCGCGCCGCGACCGCTGGTCGCCGATGTCCAAGCAACCCGCGACGACCAGAATGCAGTCCTCTGCATCACTGCACCGTGTTTCAAAGGCGACAATGTGCTCGATCCGGGCCGTGCCGATCCGGCGAGCCGGATTATCCACGGGATGGCGCGGCAGCTGCGGACGCCGCTGCTCCATGACGGCGAGGCCGGCAGCTACCGGATCAGCTTCGGGCTGCCGCTCGAGTAACCCTCAAAGCGCGACGTGCGTCACCTCGCCGCTGCTCGCCGGCGTCTTGGTCAGGTTGGCGCGCGCGACCTCGAACAGCTGCACCAGCTTCGACGGCCCGTCCCACAGCGTCGCGTGGCGCGGCGTGACCGCGATCAGTGCGGTGGTCGGTGCCTCGGGACCCTCGGGCATCCACGCTTCGGCGAACGGCGACCACAGCTGCTTCGCCTTGCCCGGGTTGCGGACGACGCGCGCGGTACCCGTGACCGATGCCCAGCTGTTTCCGCCGGGATCGGCGAACGCGACATTGACGTCCGAATCGTCTTCGATTTCATGGGCTTTGTCGCTGTCGACGCGCGTGATGAACCACAGCGTCGTGGTTTCGCGCTCGACATGCGCGCTCATCGGGCGGCTCTCGAGGCCGCTCTTACCCTGCGTCGTCAGCATGCCCGTGCGGATGTCTTTGATCGCATCCCAGAGCTTGTCCTGATCGGTCGTCATCGCGCGTCTCCAATAGCTTTCGCGAGGTCAGAGACGCACGGTCGTTACGCCGGTTCCTCGGCGCGGATCGACGCCAGTGCCGGCGGATAATTCCTACAAGATTTCGCGGAACCCTTTTCGGGATGGTCCGTTCAGCATATCGGACAGCGGCATTTGCCCCCCCGCTCCCGCTGTCCTCCCAAAGGACCCGGCGACATCACCCCCCCCGAATGTCGCCGGGTCCGACTTGCTCCCAGCCACGGAACGAAAACCGACCGACCGCCGTTCACGTGTGGACGGGCGGCCTTTTGGCTGTCATCGTCACAGACGCGGACTACAAGGGAGACGCACATGAACAAGTCAATCGTCGTCGTCGCACTCATCGCGGGCCTTGGCCTCGCCGCGTGCAACACTGTCGCGGGTGCCGGCAAGGATGTCAGCTCGGTCGGCAAGGCGACCACCAAGACCGCCGACAAGGCGGGCGCGAAGTAATCGCCGCCTGAATCGACCAGGGCCGCTCCGGTTTGCCGGGGCGGTTCTATTCGGCAATCGGTCCTATTCGGCAATCACAGGGACGTTCGCCGCTTCGCGCGCGCGCTTGCGCTCGGTGAACCAGATCGCCACGATCGACAGCTCGTACAAAATGACCAGCGGCACCGCGAGGGCGAGCTGCGATCCGACATCGGGTGGAGCGAGAACCGCGCCGACGATGGTCGCGCCCACGATCGCGTAGCGTCGCGATTTGATCAGCTGGGCGCGTGTGACGATTCCCGCGCGCTCGAGCAGCATCAGCAACACCGGCAGCAGGAACGCGACACCGAAAGCAATGATGAACTGCATGACCAGCGCAAGGTAATCGCCCATCGCCGGCAAGGCCTGCTGCGACACGCCGCTGCCGCCTACGCCGCTATGCTGGAAGCCGAGAAAAAACCGGAACGCCATAGGCATGACGACATAGTAGGCCAGCGCCGCACCCATCGTGAACAGGACCGGGGTGGCGATCAGGAAGGGCAGGAAGGCGTTCTTCTCGCGCTTGTAGAGGCCCGGCGCGACGAAGGCCCAGAGCTGGTTCGCGATGACCGGAAACGCCAGCACGAAGGCAGCGAACAGCGACACCTTGATATCGACAAAGAACGCTTCGTAGAGCTTGGTGTAGATCAGCCGACCGCCACCCGCCGCCGCCAGGGGACGGACGAGAAAATCGAAGATCGCCGCCGCCTGCGTGAAACAGATGCCGAAGGCGACCACCAAAGCGCCGAAGCACCACAGCAGGCGACGGCGCAGCTCGATCAGGTGATCCATCAGCGGCGCCTTGCTGGCGTCGATCTCGGCGTCGTCGGTGCTCATGCAGCGGATTTCAGGTGCGGCGCCCCGGCGAGCGTGGTGTCGACAGGCTCGGCGATACTCGCTTCGCCCTCACGGGCGGTGTCCGCCGTAATTTCGGGCTGCACCGTTTCGGGCATCGTCGGTTGCGCGTCGAGTGGCAGCATCTGCGGCGCGGGCGGGAATGGATGGGAGACCTGCGTCGACGCGATGATCGCGGCGTTCTGCGCGTCCCACTGCTTCTGCATTTCCTCGAGTTCGGCCTCGCGCATCATCGCATCGAAGCCCGAGCGGACGTGGCGCGTCATCGCGCGCGCCTTGCCGACCCATTGGCCGACGAGGCGCATGACGCGCGGCAGATCCTTGGGCCCGATGACCACCAGCGCGACGATCGCGATGACGACGAACTCGCCGCTGTCGATGCCGAACACGACGCGTCGCCTCAAGCGTGCGGCAGGTCGGTCGTCGTCGGCTGCACCTGCGGCTGCGGGTAAGCCGCACGCGGCTCGCCGAGCTGCGCCGGCGGTGCGACGGGTGCGACCGGCGCGGCGTCGTCGGCGAGGCCCTTCTTGAAGCTGTTGATGCCCTTGGCGACATCGCCCATCAGGTCGCTGATCTTGCCGCGTCCGAAGAACAGCATGACGACGAGGATGACGACAAGCCAGTGGAAGAGGCTGAACGAACCCATGAGCGAGACTCCTGAACGGCCCATAGATGGGGCGCACGATGCGACATTTCTAGCAGGCGGGCGGCCCCGCGTCATCCTTTGCGCGGTGCTCGCTCTGGCGGCCGCTCTCGCAGGCTGCGCGGCCCCTGTGCCGCGCCCTGCCGCCGCACCTCCGTCGCCGCCCTACGTGGCACCGCCGGGGCTCGCGCGGGTCATGGGCAAGTCGCCCGCCGCCGTCATCGCCCTGCTCGGGTCGCCGCGCCTCGACCGCAATGAGGGCCGAACCCGCCAGCTGCAATATGTCGGGCGCGGGTGCGTCCTCGACCTGTTCGCAGTGGCGCTGCCCGCAGGTGGTGCGGGGCTCGTCAGCTATGCCGAAGCCCGCACGCCGACGGGCGCCAAGGCCGATCCGGTGGCCTGCCTGGAGGGCATCGTGCCGCACTGACGCCGCCTTGCCGCCCCGCGCGGCCCATGTTAACGCTTACGTCAACCAAGCCTTGGGAGCCTTGCGCGATGGACCTCAATTTCTCGACTGCCGACCTCGCCTTCCGCGATGAGGTTCGCGATTTCATCGCCCACAATTACCCGCCCCAGCTGCGGCAGAAGTCCGAGGAAGGCGAGGAACTGTCGAAGGAAGACTTCCTGAGCTGGCATCGCGCGCTCGCCAAACAGGGGTGGTCGGGCATCGCGTGGCCCAAGGAGCATGGCGGCACCGGCTGGAGCGCGGTGCAGCGCTACATCTTCGCCGAGGAGAGCGCGCGTGCCGATGCGATGCGGCTGCTGCCCTTCGGCCTCAACATGGTTGCACCCGTCATCTGGACCTTCGGGACGCCCGAGCAGAAGGCGCAGCATCTGCCCGGCATCCTGTCGGGCGACGTGTGGTGGTGCCAGGGCTATTCGGAGCCGGGTGCCGGGTCGGATCTTGCCAGCCTGCGCACCAAGGCCGAACGCTTCACCGGCGACGACGGCAAGGAATATTACCGTGTCAACGGCCAGAAGACGTGGACGACGCTGGCGCAGCACGCCGACTGGGGCTTTTTCCTCGTCCGCACTGACCCGAACGTCAAACCGCAGGAGGGGATCAGCTTCCTGCTCATCGACATGAAGACGCCGGGCATTACGGTCCGCCCGATCATCACGCTCGGCGGCGAGCACGAGGTCAACGAGGTCTGGCTCGAGGACGTCATCGTGCCCGTCGAGAACCGCGTCTTCCACGAGAACAAGGGCTGGACCTGCGCGAAGTTCCTGCTCGCGCACGAGCGTACCGGCATCGCGGGCGTTGCGGCGTCGAAGCGCGGTGTCGAGCGCATCAAGACGATCGCGCGCGCCGAGGTCGACAGCTTCGGCGAGGACAGCGCGCCGCTGCTCGCCAACCCCTTCTTCAAGCGCAAGGTTGCCGAACTCGAGGTCGACCTGACCGCGCTCGAATTCACCGAACTGCGGACGCTCGCGGGCGAGTCGTCGGGCAAGGGGCCGGGGCCGGAGTCGTCGCTGCTCAAGATCAAGGGCACCGAAATCCAGCAGCGCATCACCGAACTCGCGCTCGAGGCGGTCGGCCATTACGGCGCGCCGTATTTCCGCGGCTTCGGCGAAGGCGACAACGAACACCCGATCGGGCCGGACTATGCGCACCGCGCCGCGCCGACCTATTTCAACGTCCGCAAGACGAGCATCTACGGCGGCTCGAACGAGATCCAGCGCAACATCATCGCCAAGATGGTGCTGGGGCTTTAATGCGAAAGCATGACGCGTGACGAAACCTTGAGCCGCCTATATCGGCAGGCACCCGCATTGCGCGCCGTCGGCGTGCGGAGCCTGTCGTTGTTCGGTTCGACTGCGCGCGACGAGGCTGGACCTGAATCGGATGTCGACGTGCTGGTCGATGTCGATCTTGTTGCCAATCCGCAGTTCGGGCTGCTGGCCTTGATCGGGGTGCAGCACAGCCTTCAAGACGAGTTGGGTCAACCGGTTCACGCGACGTTTAACGGCCCGATGACCGAGGCGTTGCGGGCGTCGATCGTTCGTGACGCTGTCGTCGTTTTCTGACGGTGGATGATGCGCAGCGGCTCGCGCTGATCGTCGAACTCATTGACGTGGCGCGCGACGATCTCGCGACGACCGATCAGCTTGGCTTCGGTCGTGACAGGCGTTTGGTTGATGCGACCGCACACCGGATCATGCATATTGGCGAGAATGCGACGCGGCTGAGCGCAACCGTACGTGGGCGGTATCCTGACCTGCCGTGGCAGGATATCGCGGGAATGCGAAATTACATCGCGCATGAGTATCAAAGACGAGCGTCCCGCTGTTGTGGCACGCGGTGAATCACGAACTCGAAGTACTGCGCGCGATGTGCGTAACCGAATTGGCGAGAACCGCCGACGACCAAGGGGAGTGACATGGACTTCAACTTCACCGACGAACAGACGATGGTGCGCGACTCGGTCGCGCGCTACCTCGCCGATACCTATGATTTCGAATCGCGGATGAAGGTGGTCAACGGCGACGCGGGCTGGAACCCGGCGGTCTGGCAGGCTTTCGCGCAGGAACTCGGCATCCTCGGCGCGTCGTTCTCGGAAAGCCACGGGGGCTTGGGCGGCGGTGCGATCGACAACATGGTCATCATGGAGGAGATCGGCAAAGCGCTGGTCATCGAGCCCTATCTGTCGACCGTCGTCATCGGCGGCGGGTTCCTGAAACACGCGGGCGGCGGCAATGCCGACGCGGTCATTCCGCAGATCGTCGGCGGACAGGTCGTCATCGCCTTCGCCTATGCCGAACCGCAGGGCCGCTACAACCTCGCCGACCTCCGCACGACGGCGCGCAAGGATGGCGGCGATTATGTCATCAACGGCCACAAGGCGGTGGTCCGCGACGCGCCCTTCGCGACGCACTACGTCGTCACCGCGCGCACTGGCGGTTCGCAGCGCGAGGCGGGCGGCGTGTCGGTGTTCCTGATCCCCGCCGACGACGCGGGGATCACGCGGCGCGATTACCCTACCGTCGACGGCGGGCGTGCGAGCGAGGTCTATTTTGAAAACGTCCGCGTCGCCGCCGACCAGGTGCTCGGCGAGGTCGACGCTGGCCTGCCGCTCGTCGAGCAGGTCGTCGACGAGGCCATCGCTGCCGTCTGCGCCGAGGCCGCCGGGGTGACGCGCCGCCTGCACGAAGGCACGCTCGACTATGCCCGCCAGCGCAAGCAGTTCGGCCGTCCCATCGCCGAATTCCAGGTCCTCCAGCACCGCATGGTCGACATGTTCATGGAGGTCGAGCAGGCGGTTTCAATGACGCTGATGGCGACGCTCAACCTCGGTGAGGACGCGCCCAAACGCGCCAGGGCGGCGTCGGCGGCGAAGGCCAAGATCGCCAAGGCGTGCCGCGCCGTCGGTCAGGGCGCGGTGCAAATCCACGGCGGTATCGGCATCTCGAACGAACTCGCGATTGGTCATTATTTCAAGCGCGCGACGATGATTGAGGGCGCGTTCGGCGACGCCGATTATCATTTGCGGCGGTATGAAAGCCTGATGGACTAAGGCGAACGCTTTGCCCTCCTCGTTCAGGGGAGGGCGATAGCCTCACATCGGCGGCGGCAGGTCCTCGCCACCACGCGGGCCGCGCCGCTTCATCATCCCCATCCGGCCCTCGACACGCGCGCGCAGCGCGCGGCCGCCGTCGGCGAAGGCCTTGCGGTCGGCGGGGCTGAGGCGCTGTACCAACGCCAGCGTCGCCGCCTGCTGACGCGCCTTCATCGCCTGCGAAGCTTCGCGCTCGTCGTCCATCGCGCGCTTGAAGGCGGCGGCGTCGAAGCGCTCGGCGCCAAGCAGGTCGAGCATCCGGTCGCGCGCCGCAGCGACGCGGTCGCTGTCGGCACGATTGGCGACCATCGCGTCATGGCGCGAATCCTGCATCATGCGCCGCGCTTCGAGGCTCATCGTCGCGAACGGGCCGCCGCCGGGCCGCAGCATCATCTCGCGCGGCGGCATGCCACCGGTCGACTGGGCGAGCGCCGGAACGCCCGCAGCGACGATCATGCCAAGCAACGCGACGCGGAAGGTCGGGATCATAGGGTTAGCTCCTCGTCGGGCGTCGGGGTGAACAGCGTGGCGAACGCCGCGTCGTCACCGCTATGCGCAGCCGGTGGCGAAGCGGTAGCCGAGGCGATCCTTGGCGGGGGGGCAGCGCGATGCGGCGCAAGCGGGTTGCCCAGCAACGCCACAAGCGCCACCGCCGCAGCGATCGAACCCCCACCCGCGACGCGCAGCCAGGTCCGCGGCGGACGCAGCACGCGCGCTGCCGCAGCCGCCGGGTCGCCCGTCCGCACGCCGCGCCCGGCCCATTCGTCGAGCAGTGCATCGAGTGCCTGCGCCGCCGCATGGTCTGCCGCGACCGCCGCGTCGTCGGCGATCGCCGCCAATGTTGCAGCGCGTTCGGCGTCCGGCCAGCGCCCGCTGTCGGCCCCATAAGCGCCGACGATCTCTGAGGCACGCAGGGTCGAAATACTCAGTCCTTTCCCGGGGCATCGCTGGCGAGCAGCGTCCTTAATTCCATACGCGCACGACCCAGCAATCCCTCGACAGCCTTGGGCGTCGTGTCGAGCGCCGCGGCGATTTCGGCCATCGTCGCACCGTCGCCGTGGAATAGCGCGATCGCTGCGCGCTGGCGCGGGTTGAGGCGCGCCATCGCGGCATCGATGCGCCGCGCGCGCGCGTTGGCGGCGGCATCGTCGTGCGGACCGAGGCCGGGGTCGGCGATATCGTAAGCCTCGTCGAGCGTCGCGGTGACGCGCGACTGGACGAGGCGGATACTGCGCCGCCGGTCGAGGCAGAGGTTGACGAGCAGTCGCCGGAACCACGCCGAGACACTGCCGCGCGCGGGATCGTAGCGCGCCGCCAAGCTCCACAGTCGCGCCAGCCCCGCCTGGACGACGTCCTCGGCATCGGCGCGGTTGTTGAGGATGCGTGTGGCAAGGCCGAGCGACGGGCCGTGCAGCCGCAAGACCAGCGCGGTGAACGCCTGCGCGTCACCGGCCGCGACGCGCGCCATCAAACCGGCATCGTAATCGGTGGACGTGGCGGCGGCCAGGTTCATGGCGCTGCTACGCGCCGACCGCGCCGCTTCCCCCGCGCTATCCCGCGACCGCACTGACGAGCAGCTTGTCGATCTTGCGCCCGTCCATGTCGACGACCTCGAAGCGCCACTTGCCGAGCGTCACGACCTCGCCGGTTTCGGGCAAGTGGCGCAACTCGGCGAGCAGGTATCCCGCGACGGTCTGGTAATCGCGGCTGGCCGGCAGATCGAGGCACAGCCGGTCGGCCATTTCGTCGGCGGGCAGCGAGCCCGAGAAGAGCCACGAACCGTCCTCGCGCTGAACCGCGGGCACGTCGCCGTCGTCGACATCCGAGCGGAACGCGCCCGCAATCGCCGCGAGCAGGTCGGCGGGCGTGACGATACCCTCGAAATGCCCGTACTCGTCGTGGACCAGCGCGATCGGAATGGCGGCGTCGCGGAGCACGGCGAGCGCGTCGACCGCATCGACGACATCGGGGAGCACCGGGGCCATGCGCGCCAGCGCGCGTAGGTCGAGCGGCTTGCCCTCGATCAGCGCCGCGACGACATCGCGCGCCTGGATGACCCCGAGAATGTCGTCGATCGAGCCGTTGGCGACGAGCAGGCGGGTGTGCGGCGTCGCCACCAGCGCGGCGCGCGTCTCGGCCTCGGTGGCGTCCGCATCGAGCCACTCGACCTGACCGCGCGGGGTCATCACGCCGCGCACCTGGCGGTCGGCGAGGCGCATGACCCCGGTGATCATCGAATGCTCCTGCTCCTCGATGACACCCGCCGTCTCGGCCTCGGCGACGACCGAGCGCAGCTCCTCCTCGGTGACGATGTGGTTCGCCTCGCGCGTCTGACCGAGCAGGCGGAAGACGAGTGCGCTACTCTTGTCGAGCACCCAGGCGAAGGGCGCGGCGACGCGCGTCATGCCGGCCATCAGCGGCGCGACGGCGACGGCGATGCGCTCGGGCGAGCGCAGCGCGAACTGCTTGGGAACCAGCTCGCCGACGATCAGCGAAACATAGGTGGTCAACGCGATGACGATGCCGAAGCCGAGATCGGCGGCGGTTGCAGGGGGGAGACCGAACCACGCGGTCAGCCGTTCGGCGACCGGCCCCGCCAGCCGCTCGCCCGAGAACGCGCCGTTGAGGATCGCCACCAGCGTGATGCCGATCTGCACCGACGACAGGAAACGCGCCGGGTCCGCCCCGAGCTTCAACGCCGCCGCCGCGCCGCGATTGCCGTTCGCCGCGAGACCTTTCAGGCGCGGTCGCCGCGACGCGACGATCGCCAGCTCGGACATCGCGAGGAAACCGTTGAGGACGATCAGTCCGAGGATGATCGCGGCGTCGAACCACGGGAAGGCGTGCATGGGCTCCTGTCGGACGCGGAATCGCGACGTCGGCATCGGGATTAGCGGCAACGCGCGCGCCGCGCTATCGGTTCGTTGCGGCAGCCGCCTCGACGCGCAAGCGACCAGTCGGCGGTGTCGCGCGTTTGCGACCCAAGGAGTTTCGATGCATCGCCTTCGCTCGACCTTGCCGATCCTGCCGGTCGCACTCGTCGCGTGCCTTGCGGCGTGCACGACCGGCACGCCGCCGCCGTCTGCAGCGGCCCCCGGCGGGCGGGCGGTGACAACCGCCGAACTGGGTCCGGTGCTCGGCGGGCGGGCGTCGCGCGCCGCGCTTGGCGGCCTGCAGGGCATCCCCGGCACGCAGGTCGCCGCCCAGGTCGATGCCGAGGAGCAGGACCTGCGCGCGCGCACCGCCGGCACCGGGGTGGAGGTCGTCCGCCAGGGCTTCAACCTCGACTTGCGTATGCCGAGTGGAACGGCTTTCGACTTCAACGCCAGCACGGTGCGTACCAAATTCCGGGGCGTTCTCGACGGCCTCGCCGCAACGCTCGTCCGCTTCCCCGCAACCTTCGTCGATATCACCGGCCACAGCGACGCTATGGGCACCGACGCGGTCAACCAGCCGCTGTCGGACGCGCGCGCCACCGCCACCGCCGACTATCTCAGCGCGCGCGGCGTCGCGCGGGCACGCATCGCGACGCGCGGGCTGGGCAAGACGCAACCCATCGCCTCCAATGCCGACGCGGCGGGGCGCGCGGCGAACCGGCGGGTCGAAATTCACCTCTCGCCGATCGTCGAGGAAGAGCTGCGGCGGGGGCGGCGGGGGTAGCTTGATCGGTGCGCGCAGTCGTTGCGGGTGCTGCGACCTCGCTCAACCCCGCAACACGCCCCCCGCCTTCGCGGCTGCCGCGACGACCCTTACCGCCACCGCGTCGATCTCGGCGTCGGTCAGCGACCTGTCGACGGGTTGCAACGTGACGGTCAGCGCGAGGCTGATGTGCCCCTCCACCACGCCCGCGCCGGCGAAGCGGTCGAACAGGCGGACATCGGCGATCAGCGCCTTGTCGGCGCCGCGCACCGCGCGCAGCAACGTCTCGGCAGGCAGGTCGGCGGGGACGACGATGGCGAAGTCGCGCGTCACCGGCTGGAGCGCGGGCGGCGTGAAGGCGTCGCGGGCGCGTTTGGCCCCGCGCGGCACGGGGACGGCGTCGAGGAACAGCTCGGCGACCGCGACACGACCCTTGAGGTCGAACGCCGCCGCCGTCGCAGGATGCAGCTCGCCGAACGCCGCGAGGATCGTCTTCGGCCCCAGCCCGAGGCGCGCCGATCGGCCCGGATGATACCAGCGGTCGGCAGGCGGCAGGACCTGCAGGCGCTCGACAGGCACCCCTGCCGCTGCGAGTGCGCTCAGCGCCTCGGCCTTGGCGGCGAAGGCATCATACCCCGTCGCGGCCCCCGCCTGCCAGCCGCGCGGCGCGTTCTCGCCCGCCATCACCAGCGCTGCGGTCGCGTGCTCGCCGTCGCCGAGATAGCGCTGGCCGAGTTCGAACAGCCGGACCCCCGCCTGCCCACGGTCGAGATTGCGCTTCGCCGCAGCGAGCAGCCCGGGCAGCAGCGACGGGCGCATCACGGCCAAATCGGCGGAGATCGGGTTGGCGACGGTCCACGCTCCGCCGCCGAAGGGTTCGGCCTGCGCGGGCGACACGAAGCTCCACGTCACCGCCTCATGTAATCCCTGGCTCGCGAGCGCGCGGCGGACGCGCGCGGCAAGGCGCTGCGCCGGGGTCGCGGTCGGGGTGGCGACGCCTTCGGGGCGCGGCAGCGGCGTCGACGGCACGGCGGCGTAGCCAAGGATGCGCACGACCTCCTCGACGATATCGGCCTCGCCGTCGATGTCGCGACGCCACGAGGGGACGCCGACCGACCAAGGGTCGCCCATCGTCACCGCGAAGCCGAGGCGACCGAGGATTTCGGCCTGCCGGTCCTCGTCGACCGCGACCCCGGCGAGCGCCAGCGTGCGTTCGGGGCGGTACGCGACCGTTTTGTCAGGGCGCGGCACGACGCCCGCGACGACGACCTCCGAGGCCTCGCCGCCGCACAAATCCTGCACCAGATGCGTCGCCAGTTCGAGGCCCGCCGCGAGGAACCCCGGATCGACGCCGCGCTCGAACCGCGCCCGCGCGTCGCTGACAATGCCGAGCTTGCGCCCCGTCGCGCCGATCCGCTCGGGGGCGAAATACGCGCACTCGATCAGCACGTCGGTCGTCGCCGCCGACACCCCCGACACCATGCCGCCCATGATGCCGCCGATGTCGTGGACGTGAGCAGCGTCCGCGATCACCGTCATCGTGTCGTCGAGCGCATAGGTCTTGCCGTTCAGCGCAACGACGGTTTCGCCCGCCACCGCGCGCCGCGCCACCAGCCCGCCGTCGAGCGTCGCGATGTCATAGACATGCAGCGGCCGCCCCCGGTCGAAGCTCATGTAGTTAGTGATGTCGACGAGCGCCGAGATCGGCTTCTGCCCGATGGCGCGCAGGCGATGCTGCAGCCAGTCGGGCGACGTGCCGTTCGATACGCCGCGCACGACGCGGCCGAGGAACGCCGGACAGCCCTCGGGGTCGTCGGTACGGATGTCCACGGGGCAAGCGAACGCCCCTGGCACGATCTCGATGGGCCGGTCCTTGAGCGATCCGAGCCCCTTCGCCGCCAGGTCGCGCGCGATGCCCGCGACACCCATGCAGTCCTGCCGGTTGGGCGTCACCGCGACCTCGATCACCGGATCGTCGAGCCCGGCCCATGCGGCATAGGCGGTCCCGACCGGGGCGTCGGCGGGCAGGTCGATGATCCCGTCATGCTCGTCGGACAGCTCGAGTTCGCGCATCGAGCACATCATGCCGCGCGATTCGACGCCGCGAATGCTCGCCACCTTGAGCGTCAGGTCGCTGCCCGGGACGTAGGTGCCCGGCCCTCCGAAGACGCCTTTCATCCCCGCCCGCGCGTTGGGCGCGCCGCAGACGACCTGCATAGGTTCACCCGTGGCGGTGGAAACGGTCAGCACCTGCAACTTGTCGGCCTGCGGATGCGGCGCGGCGGTCAGCACTTCGGCGATGACGAACGGCGCCAGCGCAGCGGCGGGGTCGGTGACGCCCTCGACCTCGAGCCCGCAATCGGTCAGCGCGATAAGGATTTCGGCCAGGTTCGCCTCGGTGTCGAGGTGGTCCTTGAGCCAGCTGAGAGTGAACTTCACGCCCCCACCCCGCCGCTCAGCGTCGGCACGTCGAGCGCGCGGAAGCCGTAGTGGCGGAGCCAGCGCAGGTCGGCGTCGAAGAACGCGCGCAGATCGTTCATGCCGTATTTGAGCATCGCCAGCCGGTCGATGCCGCAACCGAAGGCGAAGCCCTGCCATTCGTCGGGATCGAGGCCGCACGCCGCGATCACCTTGGGGTGGACCATGCCCGAACCGAGCACCTCGAGCCACGACGCGTCGCCACCGATGCTCAGCTTGCCGTCCGCCCACGAGCAACCGACATCGACCTCGGCCGACGGCTCGGTGAACGGGAAATAGCTCGGGCGGAAGCGCAGCGTCACCGCGTCGACCTCGAAGAACGCCTTGACGAAGGTTTCCAGCGTCCATTTCAAGTGGCCCATGTGGATGCCGCGGTCGATGACCAGTCCCTCGACCTGGTGGAACATCGGCGTGTGCGTCGCGTCGCTGTCGGAGCGATAGGTGCGGCCCGGCGCGATGATCCGGATCGGCGGCTGCTGGCTGAGCATCGTGCGGATCTGCACCGGCGAGGTGTGGGTGCGCAGCAGCATCCGCTTATCGGGCGGCGACTGCGTCATGTAGAACGTATCGTGCATCGCGCGCGCCGGGTGGCTCTCGGGGATGTTGAGCGCGGTGAAATTATGCCAGTCGTCCTCGATCTCGGGACCGGTGGCGACCGCAAACCCCAGATCGGCGAAGATTTCGGACAATTCGTCCATCACCTGGCTGACCGGGTGGATGCTGCCCTCGTGGCGCGGCGCGGCGGGCAACGTCATGTCGAGCCGCTCGGTCGCCAGCCGCGCCTCGAGCGCCGCCGAATCGAGCGCCGCCTTTTTCGCGGCGATGGCGGCGGCGACGCCCTCGCGCAGCGCATTGAGGCGCGGTCCCTCCAGGAGACGCTGGTCGGCCGCCATGCCGCCGAGCGTCTTCATCAGCGCGGTGACGCTGCCCGCCTTGCCGAGCGCGCCGACACGCACCGCCTCCAGCGCCTCTGGCGTGGCGGCGGCGTCGATGGCGGCCAGGAGGTCGGAATGCAGCGTGTCCGTCATCGCGCGGGTGGTAGCGGGGCGCGCGCCGAAACGGAAGCGGGGTTGATATGTTGACCGTTTATACCAGATCGGATATCGAAAGCTCATGGTCTATTGACGTCGCAAGGCGCTTGTCTGGATCGGCAGCAGCCTAAAGGATCTGGTGGCGATGCCGGTTGCCATCCGCAAAGCGTTTGGTGTCGCGCTCGATATCGTTCAGCAAGGACGGACACCGCCGGGGGTCTAGCCGTTGCAAGGCAGGCCGCGGGCGCGCTTCAGTTGTCGGAAGACGAACGCAGTGGCGCCTACCGGGCCATCTACACGATCGAAATTGGCGATGAGGTTTATGTCCTGCACTGTTTCCAGAAGAAGTCGAGACAGGGGTCGCGACGCCACAGACCGAAATCGACGTTATCGAACGACGGCTGAAAACAACCCGCGCAGGACATGCGAAGCAGAAGGACTGATCATGGACGATGAAACTTTCACACCCAGCAGCGGCAACGTCTTCGTCGATCTCGAATTGCCCGATGCCGAGGAACTGTCGCACAAAGCGGCTCTGATCGGCTCGATGATGCGGTTCGCCGAAGAACTCGGCCTGTCGCAGACTGAACTTGCCCGCCGCAGCGGCATCCCGCAGCCGCGTCTGTCCAATCTGTTTCGTGGCCGCGTCGAGGGTATCACCACTGACAAATTGCTGAACGCAGTCACACGGCTCGGTCGGCATGTCCGGATTGTCGTCGAGGAACATCCTGCCCCGTCCGCCGCCGGACGTGTCGAGCTAAGCTTCGCCTGACACGAAAGGGGCGCGGACTGCCGGCAAGCAATCCGCGCCCCTATCGTGCTCCAACGGCGAAAGACTTACGCCGCGACGCCCGCTACCGGTCCCGTCTGCAGCGGTGCCTGGACATCGAGCACACCGCGCACCTGCGCGATGAGTGCGCCGAAGGCTTCGGGCTCATGCATCGCGAGGTCGGCCATGACCTTGCGGTCGAGTTCGATCCCGGCGAGCTTGATGCCGTGCATGAAGCGGCCATAGGTCAGGCCGGTCTCACGCACTGCGGCGTTGATGCGCTGGATCCACAGCGCGCGGAAGCTGCGCTTGTTCACCTTGCGGTCGCGGTACGCGTACTGGCCGGCCTTTTCGACCGCCTGCCGCGCGACGCGGATGGTGTTCTTGCGACGGCCGTAATAGCCCTTCGCCTGATCGAGAACCCGCTTGTGGCGGGCATGGGACGTGACGCCCCGTTTGACGCGTGCCATCTACCGGGCCTCCCTTAACCGAGACCGTACGGAGCCCACAGCTTGATCGTCCGCGCGTCGGGCGCGGAGATCACTGTGGTGCCACGGTTCTGGCGAATATACTTCGACGTGTGGTGGATCAGGCGGTGTCGCTTGCCGGCGACACCGTGCTTGATCTTGCCGGACGCGGTGATCTTGAAGCGTTTCTTCACACCGCTCTTGGTCTTGAGCTTGGGCATTTCGGTCTCCTAAAGACGCGCATTCGAATCGCCACGGCAGCCCATACGGCCGGGCGATTCAGTTTCGCGAGCGCGGGCCTATAGAGAGCTTCGCCCGTCGCGTCCATAGCAGAGCGCAGGCGGGCGTCCGGCGGCGGTCGCAAGTGCCCGCAGGCGGCGGTCGACGCCTGCGATCAGGCTCGCGGTGCGCGTCGCGGCGAGCGCATTGAGGGCGCGCGCAGCGTCGAGTTGCGCGCGGGGCGGGGCATCGCCCCCGGCGCAGGCGTGGAGCGCGGCGAGCTTGGCGGCGGTCGCCGCCTCGACCGCGCCCGCTTCGCCCAGGTCGAGCGCGGCGAGTTCGTCGCGCATCGCGGCGAGCAGGACTTCGAAAGGTTCGCTCATGCGCGCGGCAGGTCGAGTTCGATCATCTTGGCGGCGATGCGTTCGGGATCGATGGTATAGGTTCCGGCGGCGATGCGGTCGCGTAGTGCGGCGACCTTCGCGCTGTCGACGGGCGGCGCAGCGGCGAGGTCCTTGGCGGCGCTCGCGGTCGCCGACAGCGCGAAGGGATCGGCGGCGCGCCCCGCCTCGCGCGGCGTCTCCGCCGACGGCGCGCGGACGCTGGTGCGCGCGGCGGCGGCCTGTTCGAGCGGCGTCGGGCGGCATTCGGTGCAGACGGGCGGGACGTTCATCGCGACGGACTCCGTGTCGCCCGCCGACGTGGCAGGGACTCGGAACCTCTTAACGGCCGCCGCCGCCGCCGTTAAAGCCCGGCAGCGCGATTTCGCCGTTAGCGCCGACGATGCCCTGCATAGCGCCGCCCGTCGCACGGTTGTGGAGGCGGACGCGCGCGCCCGGCCCGGCGTCGGCATCGACCACCGCATCGACCGCGACGGTGAAGCCGCTGCCGCCCGCGACGACCGCGACGATGTCGCCGCGCCGGTACAGTGGGGCTGCCGACACGGGGCGCTCGGTCGGCGCGGGCGCTGCGAGCGGCACGAACAACTGCCATTTCGGCGCGGCGCACGTCGCCGACACCGCGCCGCGCCCCGGCGGCACCCACGCCAGCACCAGCGGCTGCGCGCACGGCGGCGGGTCGAGGCGCGCGTCGAGAGTGACGGGCTGCCCGGCGAAGGCGGCGATTTGCGCGGCGAGGCTGGCGGTGACGAGCATGGCGGGTCTCCTTGTGTGGGGACGATGCAAGGAGCGGGCCAGCTATCTTCTCCTTCCCCGCTCTCCGTTTCGCGAGGCGGGAGGGGGAAGAAAGTGGCCGCAGCCCGGCAAGCGTTTGCCGGTCGCCTCTCAAGCCCGGCTGCCCGGCCCCCGCAAACCCACTTGGCACGCGACTTGCACAGCCCCCGGCATGACCGCCACCGATCCGCTTTTCGGCATCCACGCCCGGGCGCTCGAACTCCGCCAGCAGCGGCTCGGGCTGCTCGCGTCGAACATCGCCAACGCCGCGACGCCGGGGTTCAAGGCGCGCGACATCGACTTCCGCGCCGCGATGGCCAGTTCTCAAGAGAACGGCGCCGCAGAAAGCACGAAATACCGCGTCCCCGTCCAGTCGTCGCTCGACGGCAATTCGGTCGAGCTGTCGGTCGAGCAGGCGCAATTCGCGGAGAACGCCGTCCAGTACCGCACGACGCTCGCCTTCCTCAACGGCCGTGTCGCGGGCATCATGGCGGCGCTGAAGGGCGGCGAATGAGCGGCCTGTCGGTCTTCGATATCGCGGGCCGCGCGATGGCGGCGCAGATCGTGCGCCTCAACACCGTCGCGTCGAACCTCGCCAATGCAGGCAGCGTCGCTGGCTCCGAAGCCTCGGCCTACCGCCCGCTCAAGCCGGTGTTCGCCAGCCGCTACGAGGGCGGCCTTGCCACCGTCGATGTCGAGCGCATCGCCACCGGCACCGCCGCGCCCGAGCGCCGCCACGACCCCGCCCACCCGCTCGCCGACGCCAACGGCGACGTCTGGGCTGCCAACGTCGACGTCAACCAGGAGATCGTCGAGATGACCGAAACCGCGCGCCAATACGCCAACAACATCGAAGTCATGGCGACCGCCAAGACCTTGATCCTCGACACGCTGAGGCTCGGGCGGTGAGCGTCGCGACCGGAGCGGTCGACAGCCTGCGGACCCAGACCACGCCGGCGCCGGTCCACAAGACCGTCCTCGGCCAGAGCGATTTCCTCGCACTGCTGTCGGCGCAGCTCAAGAACCAGGACCCGACGAAGCCCGTCGACAATGCCGAGTACGTCTCGCAGCTCGCGCAATTCTCGCAGGTTTCGGGGCAGGCGGAGGGCAATGCCCAGCTCAGGAGCATCGCGGCGAAGCTCGATACGCTGATCGCGGCCACCCCGCGCAAGGAGTGATATCATGTCGTTCTTCACCTCCCTCACCGGCCTCAACGCCGCGACGACCGAGCTCGCGACGGTCTCGAACAACATCGCCAACACCGGCACCAACGGCTTCAAGAAGTCGCGCGTCGCGTTCGGCGACATCATCGCCAGCTCGCCGCTGCAGAACCCCGCGCGGGTGATCGGCAGCGGCACGGCGGTGCGTTCGGTGGCGCAGCAGTTCCAGCAGGGCGCGATCGAGACCAGCGACAACGCCCTCGACCTCGCAATCTCGGGGCAAGGCTTCTTCACCGTCAAGGGCGGCGCGGGGGGTGCTCAGGTCGCGTTCACGCGCAACGGCGCGTTCAGCGTCACCGCCGACCGATATGTCGTCGACGGCGGGGGGCGGCGGCTGCAGCTGTTCCCGACGACCAGCGACGGCAGCATCCTGACCAACCAGCTCTCGGCCACGGTTTCGGCGCGACTGCCGCTGACCTCGGGTGTGCCGCAGGCGACGGGGCTGATCAAGCTGTCGGTCAACCTGCCGTCGGACGCGGTCGTCATCCCCGCCAAGCCGATCTATTCGGTCGCCAACCCCTATGTCTTCGACCGCAACGACCCGTCGACCTTCAACCAGTCGACATCGACGACGATCTACGATTCGCTCGGCAATCCGTTCGCGGCGACGATCTACTACGTCAAGACCGCGGCGCCGACGATCGCCGATCCGACGCACCACTGGACCGCACACGTATTCGCCGGCGAGGCCGAGCTGGCGCAAGGCGGCGTCAAGGGCATAGCGATGAGTTTCGACAGCGGCGGTACGCTGATCGCGCCCGCTGCGCCGGTGGCGTTCGACGCTATCACCCCGGCGAGCGGCGGCCAGCCGCAGGTGATCGCAGTCGACCACGGCGTCGCGACGACACAGCGCTCGGGCGCCTTCAGTATCGCGACGATCACGCAGGACGGTTTCCAGACCGGGCAGCTCGAAAGCGTCTCGGTCGACGGCTCGGGCAAGCTCCAGGCGAGTTTTTCTAACGGCGAGATCCAGACTCTCGGCAAGGTCGCGATGGCGATCTTCGCCAATCCGCAGGGCCTCAAGCAGACCGGCGACGCGAGCTATCTGACGACCCCCGAGGCGGGGCCGCCGATCACCGGCGAGGCAGGCAAGAACGGACTGGGCAATGTGTTGTCGGGCAGCCTCGAACGCTCGAACGTCGACCTGACCGAGGAGCTTGTCGGGCTGATCGCCGCGCAGCGCAATTTCCAGGCGAACGCCAAGGCCATCGAGACGTCGTCGACGCTGCTGTCGACGATCATCAACATCCGCTGATTGCATGGACCGCCTGATCTATACCGCGCTGACTGCGATGCGGGGCCAGACGGCGGCGCAGGGCGTCACCGCGAACAACCTCGCCAACGCGCACGTGCCGGGGTTTCGCCGCGAGCTGTCGTCGCTGACCGCGCATTGGCTCGGAGGCGATGCCGACACGACGCGCGTCGAGGCCGACGACCTCGTGCGTACAGCGATCGCCGATGCCGGCGCGGTCGAGGCGACCGGCGCGCCGCTTGACATCGCCATCGACGGGTCGGGCTGGATCGCCGTGCAGGCGCGCGACGGCAGCGAAGCGTACACGCGGCGCGGCGACCTGCGCATTTCGGCGAGTGGCGTGCTCGAGAACGGCGAGGGGCTGGCGGTGCTCGGCGAGGCGGGGCCGCTGACCGTGCCGCCCGGCCTGCCGCCGTCGATCGCGCCCGACGGAACGCTCAGCGCGGGCAGCGTCGTCGCGGGACGCATCAAGCTGATCGGCGGCGACGACGCGCTGGCGAAGCGCGGCGACGGGCTGTTCGGGACGGGCGCGCCACGTGATGCCGATCCGAAAGTGCGCCTGCGCCCCGGCAGCCTCGAGAGCAGCAACGTCCAGACCGCGAGCAGCCTCGCCGAACTCCTCGAACAGTCGCGCGGTTTCGACACGAGCACGAAGCTGCTCCGCATGACGCGCGAGATAGACGAAGGCGGCACGCGGCTGATGCGGCTCGACAGCTAGGAGACCGGCACGATGACCTCCCCCCTGCAGATCGCGCGCTCGGGTCTCGATGCCCTCGACGCGCGCATGAAGGTGATTTCGAACAACCTCGCCAACGTCAACACGACGGGGTTCAAGCGCGACCGCGCGAGCTTCGCGTCGCTGATGTACCAGACGACGCGCCCCGCCGGAGCGCCCGCCGGCGACGGCGCGCAGTACGCGGCGGGGCTGGGTACCGGGACTGGGGTGCGCGTCGCGGGGTCGGAGCGCATCCATGTCCAGGGCGCGCTGACGCAGACCGACAACGCGCTCGATCTCGCCGTCGAGGGCAGCGGCTTCTTCGCCGTGACGCGCCCCGACGGGACCACCGCCTACACCCGCGACGGCGCGTTCAAGCTCGATGCGACCGGACGGCTGGTGACCGGCGGCGGCGACAAGCTCGCGCCCGAGATCACCATCCCCGACGGCGCGCAGAGTGTCACCATCGCCCCCAACGGCACCGTCTCGGCGGTGCTGGCCGGAACGACGACGCCCGCGGAACTCGGCCAGATCACCGTCGCGCGCTTCCTCAACCCTGCCGGGCTGCAGCCGATGGGTGAAAACCTCTACGCCGAGAGCGCTGCAAGCGGCACCGCGCAGGTCGGCGTGCCCGGAGCCGACGGTGCGGGGGCGGTGCGGCAGGGTGCGCTCGAGGCGTCGAACGTCAGCACGGTGCAGGAGTTGGTCGACATGATCGAGACGCAGCGCGCCTACGAGGTCAACGCCAAGGTCATCAACGCCGCCGACGAAATGGCGCGCTATGTGAACCAGAATGTTTGAGCGCGCGGGCCCGTTCGCGCTGTTGCTGGCATTGTCCGGCTGTGCTCTCACGCCCTTCGCGCGCACGCCGCCCGTCCCCGCGACCTTCGCCGAGGCTCCGCCGCCGCGCGCCGCGAGCGCCAGCCTCTACGACCCGGCCCGCTACGCCGCGCTCGCCAGCGACAACCGCGCCAGCCGGATCGGCGACCTGCTGACGATCCGCCTCGTCGAGCGCACGCAGGCGCGCAAATCCGCCAGCGCCGACGGCAAGCGCGACGGCTCGACCGAGCTGACGCTACCGACCGCGCCGCCGTTCTCCTACATCCCGAAGGGGCTGCTCAAGGGCGGCAGCGCACAGAGCTTCAAGGGGTCGGGGAGCGCGGCGCAGGACAATCTCCTATCGGGCGAGATCAGCGTCACGGTGCGCGGCGTCGAGGCCAACGGCGTGCTGCGGGTGGGCGGCGAGAAGCGCCTGACGCTCAACCGCGGCGAGGAGCAGGTCCAGCTCACCGGCCTCGTCCGCCCTGAGGACATCGCCGCCGACAACAGCGTCGTGTCGACCCG
>JBBQVB010000004.1:0-49691 GCA_038211965.1 Sphingomonadales bacterium | reverse complement strand
GACCGGTTGGCGCATCGGCTTCGCGGGCGGTCCGGCGTGGCTGATCAAGGCGATGGCGAAGATCCAGTCGCAATCGACGAGCAACCCGTGTTCGGTCGCGCAGGCCGCCGTCGTGGCGGCGCTGAACGGCGACCAGTCGTTCCTGATCGAGCGCAACGCCGCGTTCCAGGCGCGCCGCGATCTCGTGGTTTCGATGCTCAACCAGACGCCGGGCCTGCGCTGCCCGCGCGCCGACGGCGCGTTCTACGTCTATCCCGATTGCGCGGGGCTGATCGGCAAGACGACACCCGGCGGCGGCGTGCTGACCGACGACGAGGCGGTCGCGGCGTATCTGCTCGACAGCGAAGGCGTCGCGGTCGTTCACGGCGCGGCGTTCGGCGGCTCGCCCGCCTTCCGCATCAGCTATGCGACGAGCGAAGCGGCGCTCGAGGAAGCGTGCCGGCGGATCCAGCGGGCGGTGGGAAACTTGCGCTAGAGTCTTCACATATTCGGGTAGTTCGGCCCGCCGCCGCCCTCGGGCACCACCCAGTTGATGTTCTGCGTCGGGTCCTTGATATCGCAGGTCTTGCAGTGGACGCAGTTCTGCGCGTTGATCTGGAATTTCGGCAGCCCTTCGACCTCGACGACCTCGTAGACCCCGGCCGGGCAATAGCGTTGCGCGGGTTCGTCATACGTCGGCAGGTTGAACCTGATCGGCACGTCGGGGTCGCGCAGCGTCAGGTGGACCGGCTAGTCCTCCTCGTGGTTGGTATTCGACAGGAAGACGCTCGACAGCCGGTCGAAGGTGATGACCCCATCGGGCTTGGGATATTTGATCGGGTGGACGGCGTCCTTGCGCTTGAGCTGCTCGTTGTCCTTGTGATGGCCGAGGGTGAACGGCAGGCGCAGCCCGAGATGCTCGAGCCACATGTTGATACCGGCGAGCGGCGTGCCGATGGCATCGCCCAATTTCTCGATCATCGGCAGCATGTTGCGCACGCGCCGCAGTTCGTCATAGACCCAACTGCCCTCGTACGCGGTCTGGTATTCGGCGAGCGCGTCGCCCTGGCGCTGCGAGACGATCGCCGCGACCGCCGCGTCGGCGGCCATCATGCCGGTCTTCATCGCGGTATGGCTGCCCTTGATGCGTGGCACGTTGACGAAGCCCGCGCTGCAGCCGATCAGCGCGCCGCCGGGGAAGGTCAGTTTCGGCACCGACTGCCAGCCGCCGTCGTTGATCGCGCGCGCGCCGTAGCTGACCCGCCGCCCGCCGGTGAGCAGTTCGGTGATCGCCGGATGCGTCTTCCAGCGCTGCATCTCCTCGAACGGTGACAGGTACGGATTGGTGTAGTTGAGCCATGTCACGAAGCCGAGCGCGACCTGCCCGTTCGCCTGGTGGTAGATGAAGCCGCCGCCGTTGCTGCCGCTGGTCAGCGGCCAGCCCTGCGTGTGGATCACCGTGCCGGGAACGTGCTTGCCCGGCTCGATATCCCACAGCTCCTTGATGCCGAGACCGTAGATTTGCGGCTGCGCGTCCTTGGCGAGGTCGAAGTGGCGGATCAACTGCTTCGACAGATGCCCGCGCACGCCTTCGGCAAAAAACGTATACTTGGCGTGGAGCTCGAGGCCCGGCTGGTAACTGTCCTTGCGCGTGCCGTCCCTGGCGACGCCCATGTCGCCGGTCGCGACGCCCTTGACCGAGCCGTCGTCGTTCCACAGCACTTCTGCCGCCGCGAAGCCGGGGAAGATTTCGACCCCCAGCGCCTCGGCCTGCGTTGCCAGCCAGCGGCAGAAATTGCCGAGGCTGAGCGTGTAGCAGCCCTTGTTGTCGAGGAACGGCGGCAGGATCCAGTGCGGCACCTCGACCTTGCCCGTCGCGCCGAGCAGCCAGTGATGGTTGTGCGTCACCGGCACCGTCAGCGGACTGTCGAGGTCCTGCCAGTCGGGCAGCAGCTCGTCGAGCGCCTTGGGATCGACGACCGCCCCCGACAGGATGTGCGCGCCGATCTCGGAGCCCTTTTCGAGCACGCACACCGCGAGTTCGATGCCTGCCGCCGTCGCCGCCTGCTTGGCGCGGATCGCAGCGGACAGGCCCGCCGGGCCGCCGCCGACGATGACGATGTCGTAGGGCATGGACTCGCGTTCGGACATTTTTCTCTCCCCGTGGCGGACACTTGGCGCGGCCCGTCGCACGAAACCCGTCGTTCAACAGATACGGACCCCCGCGCGGCTTGACCAGAGCGCGCGCTGCCGCAGAGTGGCGGACGTGAACGGGGGCCTCCACACGCACACGAACGCCGAAGCGCTCGCCGCACTCGCGTGGCTTGTCGAGGCGGGCGTCGACACGCTTGTCGACGAGGCGCCGTACAGCTGGCTGGCCCCGCCGACGATCGCCCCGATACAGACTCCGCCGCCGCCGGCCGCGCAGCCGATCCTGCCGTGCGAGGCCGATGCGGTCGTCGCGGCACACGCGCTCGTCGCGCGCGCCGACAGCCTCGCGGCGCTGCAGGCCGCGCTGGCCGAGTTCGACGGCTGTACGCTGGCGACGCACGGTTCCGCGCCGATCTTTGCCGAGGGGACGCCGGGTTCGCCGCTGATGCTCGTCGGCGAGATGCCGTCCGCCGACGGCGCGCTCCCCGGCGCGGCGGGGGCGCTGCTCGACCGGATGCTTGCCGCCATCGGCCTGTCGCGGTCGACGACGTATCTCGCCAATCTCGTCTACTGGCCGACGCCGGGAGGCCGCGCACCTGCCGCGCCCGAGATCGCCGCGTGCGCGCCGTTCCTGCGCCGCCAGATCGAGCTGGCGAAACCCCGCGTCGTGCTCGCCCTCGGCGGTACTGCGGCCGCCGCGTTGACGGGCGCGACGGCGGGCATCGCGCGACTGCGCGGCAAGTTCCTGACGGTCGGCGGGAGCCACATCGCCGTGCTGCCGACATTCCACCCTGTGCAGCTGCTCGCCCAACCGTCGCTCAAGGCGCTGGCGTGGCGCGACCTGCTTGCCGCCAAGGCGCGCCTGACCGATGCGTAAGCTTCTCCTTCTCGCTGCGCTGTTGCCGTTCGCCGCGCAGGCCGACGACGCGGCGCCAGCGCCGTCGGCCGATATCGTCGTTACTGCCAACACCGGCATCACCCCCGCGCAGCGCCGCGTACCGACGCAGTTGTCGCCCGCGCAGCGCGCGACGTACCGCCAGATCTTCCTCGATATCGACGCCGGCCGCCACGGCGCCGCCGAGGCCGCGCTGGCGGGACTGCCCGGCGGGCTGCTCACGGGCACGGCGAAGGCGCAGCTGATGCTCGCGCGCGGCACCGGCAAAGCGACGCTCGACCAGCTCAATGCCTGGCTCGGCGCGAACGCCGACCTGCCGCAGACGCCCAAGGTCCTCCAGCTCGCGCAGCGCCTCGGCACCCCGGACGCGCCGGCCCTGCCGACGCAGCGCGCCTTCCGCACCGTCAGCTTCGGCACGCCGATGGCCCCGCGCGCGGCGCAGGGGTTCGGCGCAGCGGGCGATGCGGCGCTCGCCGCGCGCCTCAAGCCGCTGCTCGCGGCCGACCGCAACGCCGACGCCGAAAGCGCGCTGGCGGCGCTGGCGCCGTCGGCGTCGGAGCCCGTCGCCACCGAATGGGCGGAGCGTGTCGCGTGGAGCTATTACACCGGCGGCGACGATGTTGCCGCGCGTCGCGTCGCGGCCATCGCCGCCAGGGGAACCGGCGACTGGGGCGCGCTCGGCGGCTGGGTCGCGGGCCTCGCCGCGTTCCGCCAGGGCGACTGCGAGGGCGCGGCCAAGGGCTTCGATGCCGTCGCCACCAAGTTTGCCGGCGACGACCTCAGCGCCGCTGCGGCGTACTGGGCGAGCCGCGCGCAGATGGCGTGCGGTCGGCCCGCCGAGGCCACGGCGCGCCTGACCCGCGCTGCCGCCTATCCCGACCGCTTCTACGGCCTGCTGGCGCGCCGCGCGCTGGGCCTGCAGGGCGCGATCGACTGGGCCGAACCCGATTTCATCACCGCCGACTGGAACACGCTGTCGGCGCTGCCCGGCGCACACCGTGCCGCCGCGCTCGTCGAGATCGGGCAGCTCGGCCTCGCCGACCGCGAGCTGAAGTATCTCGCCGCGACGACGCCGTCGCAGATGTACGCGCCGCTGCTGCGGCTCGCCGCCAAGCTGTCGATGCCGGCGACGCAGTATTGGCTCGCGCAGCACCCACCGCTGGGCAGCGAGACGCCGATGAGCGCGCGCTTCCCGGCGCCCGAGTGGACGCCGTACCGCGGCTGGCGCGTCGACCGCGGCCTCGTCTTCGCGCACGCGCTGCAGGAGTCGAATTTCATCACCTCGGCGACGAGCCGCACCGGCGCGAAGGGGATCATGCAGCTGATGCCCGCCGCCGCGCGGCGCGCCACCGCACGCATGGCCGATGGATCGACGATCGAGGTCGCCGCGGTGCGCGATCTCGCCGACCCGGAATTCAACATCGAGTGCGGCCAGACCTACCTCGAGGAACTGCGCGACATGAGCTACACGGCGGGGCTGCTGCCCAAGGTCATCGCCGCGTACAATGCCGGGCCGGGGTCGGTGCAGAAGTGGAACACCACACTCAAGGACAATGGCGACCCGCTGCTGTTCATCGAATCGATCCCGTTCAAGGAAACGCGCCACTACGTCGAGGTCGTGCTGCGCAACTACTGGATGTACCAGCTGCGCGACGGCGCTCCCGTGCCAAGCATGGACGCGCTGGCGCAGGGCCTGTGGCCGCGCTTCCCGGGCATGGCAGGCGCGACCGGCGTCAAGGCCACACCGACCTTCGTCGCGCCGCCGGTGCCGGCGTATCTTTCCCCGCAACTGCCCGTGGACGACGTGGTGGTCGCGAGTGCCAATTGACGCAGCGCTGACCTTCAAGCCCGTCCGCATCGCGGCGCTGACGGTGTCGGACACGCGGACGACCGCCGACGACCGGTCGGGCGACACGCTCGTCGAGCGGCTGACGGCGGCGGGACATGTGCTGGCGGCGCGCGCCATCGTCCGCGACGACGTGCCCACCCTCGTTGCCCAGCTGAACGCGTGGATCGACGACGCGCAGATCGACTGCATCGTCTCGACCGGCGGCACCGGGGTCACGGGGCGCGACGTGACCCCCGAGGCGTTCGCCACGGTCTGGGACAAGGAAATCCCCGGCTTCGGCGAGCTGTTCCGCTGGCTGAGCTTCGCCAGCATCGGCACCTCGACCGTCCAGTCGCGCGCCTGCGCCGGCGTCGCGCGCGGCACCTACCTGTTCGCACTCCCCGGCTCGACGGGGGCGGTGCGCGACGGCTGGGACGGCATCCTCGCCAGTCAGCTCGACAGCCGCCATCGCCCCTGCAATTTCGTCGAACTGATGCCGCGCCTCACCGAACGCTGATTCACTTCGCCCGGCCCGTGCGCTAGGGTGTCGCGATGACCCCCGTGTTCAACGTGCGATCCTCGGTTCTCGGCAAGCACTGGCAGTGGCGCGGTGGCATCGCACCCGATGTCGGGGCGGACGGGGACGGCCTGACCGCGCTGGTCGACCAGCTGTTCCGCGCGCGCGGTGCGTCGGCCCCCGATTTCGCGCGGCTGCGCGCGCCGACGATCCGCGACTGGCTGCCCGACCCGTCGATCTTCCGCGACATGGATGTCGCCGCGGCGCGCGTCGCCCGCGCCGTCGTCGACCGCGAAAACATTGTCATCTTCGGCGACTACGACGTCGACGGCGCGACCAGCGCGGCGTTGCTGGTGCGGCTGATCCGCGGCTGCGGCGGCATCGTCTCGACCTACATCCCCGACCGCCTGCTCGAAGGCTATGGCCCGAGCGCCGACGCGATGCGCGCGCTCGCGGCGGCGGGGGCGGGCCTCGTCGTCACCGTCGACTGCGGCACGCAGGGCTTCGAGGCGCTGTCGGCGGCGGCGGATGCGGGGATGCAGGTCATCGTCGTCGACCACCACCGCGCCTCGACGGCGCTGCCGCACGCTGTCGCGGTGGTGAACCCGAATCGTCTCGACGAGGCGGCGGGGGCAGCGTTCGGGCACCTCGCGGCGGTCGGCGTCGCGTTCCTGCTCGGCGTCGCGGTGTTGCGGACGCTGCGCGCACAGGGCTGGTTCGCCGCCCGCCACGAGCCGAGGCTGCTCGACCTGCTCGACCTCGTCGCGCTCGGCACCGTTGCCGACGTCGTGCCGCTGACCGGTCTCAACCGTGCCTTCGTCGCGCAGGGGCTCAAGGTCATGGCGGCGCGGCGCAACGTCGGCTTGAACGCGCTGATCGCCGTCGCAGGACTCGAGCGTGCGCCGGCCTGCCACGATCTCGGATTCGCGCTCGGGCCGCGCATCAATGCGGGCGGGCGCGTCGGGCAGGCCGATCTGGGGGTGCGCCTGCTGACCTGCGACGATCCGGTCGAAGCGGGCGAACTCGCGGCCCAGCTCGACCGCCTCAATCAGGAACGCCGTGCCATCGAGGCCGAGGTTACCGAGGAAGCCGTCGCGCGCGCCAGCCAGAGCGGCAACGAGGCCGTCGCGGTGATCGCGGGCGAGGGCTGGCACCCCGGCGTCATCGGCATCGTCGCGAGCCGTCTCAAGGACCGGCTGCACCGCCCGGTGATCGTGCTGTCGGTGCAGCCCGACGGCAGTGCCAAGGGCTCGGGCCGATCGGTTCCCGGCGTCGATCTCGGCGGCGCGGTGCTCGCCGCGAAGGAGCGCGGGCTGCTGGTCGCGGGCGGCGGCCACGCCATGGCGTGCGGGGTGACAGTTGCCGCCGGCGGTATCGACGCCTTTGGCGCGTTCCTCAATGAACGGTGCGGGGCGGAGTTAACGGGGGCCGTTACGGGTACCGCGCTGATGCTCGACGCCGCCGTCGCACCGCGCGGGGTCTGCGTCGACCTCGCCGAAGCGCTCGATGGCGCCGGACCCTATGGTCAGGGCTGGCCGCACCCACGCGTCGCCAGCGGGCCGTGGACCATCGTTAAATGCGATGTCGTCGGCGAGGCGCATGTGCGCGTCGTGCTCGGTGCGAGCGATGGCGCGCGGCTCAAGGCGATGGCGTTTCGCAGCGCGGACGCGCCGCTCGGGGTCGCCCTCGCCGGGGCAGGACGGCGACCATTATATCTCGCGGGTCGCGTCAAGCGCGACGACTGGGGGCGAACCCCCAGCGCCGAACTTCATCTCGACGATATCGCGTTCGCCGATTAAGCGTCGGACAGCCCAAGCGTCGGAATCGAAAGCGTCAGGCGTTGGCAACGCGACGATAGCGCAACGCCGCCCCGGCAAAGCCGAACCCGGAGATCATCAACGCCCAGCTCGTCGGCTCGGGTGCGCTGCTCGGCGCAGGGGGCAAAATCGGCGTACCGCCGCCACCGCCACCACCGCCGCCGCCGGTTCCGCCACCGATGAGCGCACCGCCGCTGCTCGCTGCGAGTGCTTCGCCGATCGTGCTCGGCGAAACCGGGTTCCCATTGAAGCTGATGCCCTCGACCGGAGGACTGAGGCCCTCGATGCCGGGCAGGCCCGATGCCAACCCGGTCAGGCCGGGCGGCGTGCCGAGCGGCGCGGCGGCGAGCGTCGGTGCGCACGGCACCGAACTGGCGAGCGCGGCGGGGATCGCCGTCGCTGCCGGGGTGGGGCGGTAGACCGCATGACGGGGAGAGAGACGATGCTTGATGGCTTGCGACGCCGGAACCACGGCGGCGCCGGTTCCGCCTGCGCACACGCACATCAAAAGCTTGGCTGCTGCTGGACTCATTTTGACTCGACCCTGTAAAACGCTACCCGAAGAAACGAGCGACCGATTTCGATACGCAAACTAAACCATTTAACAGAAACGCTTAGACACGAAAAGAGTTCACCCTGTCTTAAAATAGATCGCGGGTTGCGACACGAGGCGTTTCAGCCTGCCCTTGACCGGCTCGCCCCACTGCCCTAGCTGCGGCGCTCGCGCGACGGCCCCTTCGTCTAGCGGTTAGGACGCGGCCCTTTCACGGCTGAAGCACGGGTTCGATTCCCGTAGGGGTCACCAACCCGCCACTGCGGTGCTCACAGCCGGTCGAATGGCATGCACTTCAGCTTTCCGCCGCTTGATCAGCGGACCGTCAAGAACGTCCGACGCGCCAGAAGCAGGACGGCGATCATCAGGGCTTCGGCGACCATCGGGGGTATTGTGGTGGACGCCATGCCATCGGCCACGATGCTGATGAAGCGACCGGTGAGCGCGATACTCAGCAGAACCAGCGGGACGAGCAATGGTCTGGGGTCGGCGCGCCAGGCGCCGATCAGCGCAAACACCGCCCCGGTCAGAAAGAATGCCGGGAAGTCAGCGCGTATGGTCGCGAGGCCTTGAATCCCGATCGGCGAAAGCGCGAAACCGGCGGCAACCTCGACAGGTTTCAAAAGAAAACCCAGGCCGAGCAGCACATTGAACAATCCGACCAGCCCGACGGCAATCCGCATTACTGAACCCATAACGACCCCCCTTTCACGAAATCCAAAGGCGTTTATTGGCATTGCTAATGCCATTACGCGGCGCGATAGTCGAACGACAATCGGCGGGGAATGGACGGTGGGCACGCGAAGCAGGCTGGCGGTCGCGTTGGGTAGTGTTGTCCTGATCGCCCTGCTCGTTTTCAAGCAGCAGGCGGCCATCGGCGCGGCGCTGTTCGAACGCGCTGTCGGCGCGCGGGTGGGCCGCGACGCGACAGTCGGCTTGCCCGACGGCCTGCACGTCGCACTTTGCGGCACGGGCTCGCCGCTGCCCAATCCCGGTCGCGCCGGACCCTGCACCGTCGTCATCGCCGGCAATCGGATCTTCGTCGTCGACATCGGTGAAGGCGGTGGGCGCAACATCAACCTGATGGGGCTGCCGCTCGGTCGCATTGCGGGCGTGTTCCTGACGCATTTCCATTCGGACCATATCGACGGCATGGGGCCGCTGCTGATGACGCGCTGGACGGCGGGAACCAACACCGCGCCGCTGCCCGTCTATGGCGCCGCGGGCGTGGCGCAGGTCGTCGCGGGGTTCAATGCCGCCTATGCGCTCGACGATAGCTACCGGACGGGGCATCACGGCGCGGCGATCGCCCCGCTGGCGGGCGCCGGTGGCCTTGCCATACCCTTTGCGCTGCCCATGCCCGGCGACGGGGACACGGTCCTCGTCCTCGCGCAGGACGGTTTGAAAGTCACCGCGATCCGGGTCGATCACGGGCCGGTCCGACCGGCCGTCGGGTACCGCTTCGACTACAAGGGCCGGTCGGTCGTGATCAGTGGCGACACGGCGAAGTCGGCGTCGTTGATTGGCGCGGCAAAGGGTGCCGACCTGCTGCTCCACGAAGCGCTGCAACCGAAGCTGGTCAGGATGATGACCGCGAGTCTCGCGGCGAAGGGCATGGCGAACCTCGCCCAAATCACGCGCGACATCGTCAACTATCACACGACCCCCGAACAGGCAGCCGAAGTTGCACAGGCGGCGGGGGCGAAGGAGTTGGTCCTGAACCACATCGTGCCGTCGATCCCGTCGAGGTTCTTCTACCCTGCCTTTTTGGGCGATGCCGCATCACGCTATTCGGGGGCGATCGTGCTGGGTGAGGACGGGATGATGTTCAGCCTGCCCGCCGGCAAAACCGATATCGTCCAGAGCCGATTGATGTAATCAACGTCGCTCCCGTCAGAGGATGCGCGCGACAACGATGGGGGAGGCCATGATGAAACTGCCGAGAAAAATGCCGCTGACCCTGGGCATCGCCTTGCTCGGGCTGGCGGCCTGCAATCGTACCGGCGTCGTGGACGGCAAGACCGATACCGAGATCAAGCTGGCCGCCTACCCCGAGCGCGTTTACTGGGGCGATACGCATCTCCACACGAGCAATTCTGTCGACGCCTTTGCCTTCGGGGCCAAGCTCGGGCCCGAAGACGCGCTGCGCTTCGCCCGCGGCGAGGAAGTCACTGCGACCGGCGGGCTCAAGGCAAAGCTCGACCGGCCGCTCGATTTCCTCGTCATCGCCGACCATTCGGGCGGGCTGGGCGCGACGCAAGCGCTCTATGACGCGCCGCGCCTGTTCCTTCGCGACCCGACCCTGCGGCGCTGGCACGACTCGATGCACGAAGGGCCGCAGGGGCGGCTGAAGGTGACGGCCGAGCTGATCGACCTTGCCGGTCGCAACGCGCTGCCCGCCGCACTGAGCGATCCCGAGGGACAGAAGAAGCGCACCGCCAAGATCTGGACGACGCACAGCAGCATCGTCGAACGCTATAACGAGCCGGGCAAGTTCACCGCGTTCATCGGTTTCGAATACACGCTGATGCCGCGCGGCGACAATCTGCACCGCGTCGTCGTGTTCCGCGACGGGAAGGCGCGGACCGACACGGTGCTGCCCTACGACCCCGGCCAGGGCGACGCGCCGGTCAGCAAGTTGTGGGACTATATGGACGCCTATCAGAAGGCGACGGGCGGACAGGTGCTCGCCATCCCGCACAACAGCAATGTGTCGAACGGCCTGATGTTCGAGATGGTCGGCCCCGGCGGCGGGCCGATGACCGCCGCTTATGCGCGCCGCCGCGCCGCGCACGAGCCGCTAGTCGAGGCCACGCAGATCAAGGGCGACAGCGAGGCGCACCCCTTCCTGTCGCCCAACGACGAGTTCGCCGATTTCGGCAAGGCGGGCTGGGATATCGGCAATCTGACGATGCAGCGCGCGACCACGCCCGACATGCAGGCAGGCAATTACGTCCGCGAAGCGCTGAAGCGCGGACTGGCGATCGAGGCGCGGACCGGGGTCAATCCGTACAAGTTCGGCCTGATCGGCTCGACCGACAGCCACACCGGGCTGGCGACCGGCGACGAGAATAATTTCTTCGGCAAGCATTCGGGCGTCGAACCCAGTGCCGCGCGAGCCTCCGCCCCGCAAAATCTGGGCAACACCGCCGGACGTTTCGGCTGGCAGTATCTCGCGGGCGGCTATGCCGGGGTCTGGGCACGGGGCAATTCGCGCAGCGCGATCTTCGACGCGATGCTGCGCAAGGAGACCTATGCGACCACCGGCCCGCGCATGACGGTGCGCTTCTTCGGCGGGTGGAATTTCGGAGCCGACGCGTTGCAGGGTGACTGGGTCAAGGCGGCCTATGCGGCAGGCGTTCCGATGGGCGGCGACCTGAACGGCAGCGCGGCCGGGGTGAAGGGCGCACCGAAGTTCATCGTTTCAGCGCTCAAGGACCCGATCGGTGCCAATCTCGACCGCGTCCAGATCGTCAAAGGCTGGATCGACGCGGGCGGCAAGCTGCACGAAAGGGTCTTCAACGTCGTGTGGAGCAGCCCCGAAACGCGCAAGCTGACGGGCGACAGGTTGCCGCCGGTCGGCGATACCGTCGACATCGCGACAGCGAGCTACAAGAACACGATCGGCGCGCCGCAGTTGGCAACGGTGTGGACCGATCCTGAATTCGACCCCGCGCAAAAGGCCTTCTACTACGTCCGCGTGCTGGAGATTCCGACGCCGCGCTGGGTGCTGTTCGACGTGTTGCGCTACAAGGCGAAGCTGTTGCCCGGCACCCGGCTCAAGGATCAGGAGCGCGCCTATACGTCGCCGATCTGGTATCATCCCCAAGGATGAGCCGTGACGCTCGTTGAGCGCCTTAAGCGGTTCACGCGCGAGCCGCTGGTGCATTTTCTGGCCGCCGGCGCGCTGATCTTCGCGGTGTGGGGCGGCGGAGGCGATGCCGCCGACCGCTCGATCACCGTGAGCGAAGTACAGGTGCGTGGGCTCACCGAGCAGTGGGAGCAGCAATGGCACCGCCAGCCGACGCCGGCCGAAGTCGACGGGCTGATCCGCGACCGTATCAAGGACGAGGTCTACTACCGCGAAGCGGTGCGGCTCGGCCTCGACAAGGACGATATCATTATGCGCCGCCGCATGCGTTCGAAGATGGAGTTTCTCGTCGCGGCGCAGGCCGAGAACGAAATTCCCAGTGACGCGGCGCTGCAGGCGTGGCTCGACGCGCATCGTCGCAACTATGCGACCGACCCGATACTCAGCTTCGATCAGATTTACGTCGCAGGTGATCGCCATCGCGCGCAGTCGGTGCTCGCGCAACTGAATAGGGGGGCCGACCCCGCAGCGCTGGCCTCGCTGCTGTCGGTCCCGCCAACGGTCGATGATGCGCCGGCGGCGGAGATAGACCGCCAGTTTGGCGACGGCTTCGCCAAGGCGATCGCTGCGTTGCCGCCGGGTCGCTGGACGGGGCCCGTCGCTTCCGGTTTCGGCCAGCACCTCGTTCGCCTGCGCAAGCTGACGCCCGGCGCGGTGCAGCCGCTATCCGCTGTCCGCAAGGCGGTCGAGAACGACTGGCGCGAGGCGAACCGCATCGGCCGCGAGAACGCCGCCTATCAGGCGCTGCTCGACGGCTACACCATCCGGATCGCCAAGCCATGAGGCGCCAGTGGCTGTGGACCGCGATGATCGCGGCGCTGGCGCTGGCGGGGTCGGCAAAGGCCGATGAACTCCGACCCGGCTATCTCGAGATCACGCAGCAGGACGCGCGCCACTGGCACGTCACGCTCAAGGCGCCAATCAAGGGCGGTCTCGCGGCAAACGCGACGCCCGCGATGCCCGCCGATTGCACCGCCGAGCCGCCCGTCCGCCGGCTCGAGGAGGGCTCGCTCCATTCCGACTGGCGCTATGACTGCGCAGAGCCTCTGGTCGGGGCGAAGGTCGGCCTGTCGGGCCTCGACCGAACCGTCACCGACGCGCTGGTGCGGATCGCGCCGCTGGGGCGGCCGGTGCAGGCGGCGCGGCTGACGAGTGCTGCGCCTATGGCCGAGGTCGTCGCGCGCGCCGGGTCGGCACAGGTGGCGGGCACCTATTTCCGGCTCGGCGTCGAACATATCCTCAGCGGCTACGACCATCTGCTGTTCGTGCTGTCGCTCGTGCTGCTGCTCGGCGGCGGCTGGGTCGTCGCGCGCACGGTCACGGCCTTCACCATCGCGCATTCGATCACGCTGGCGGGCGCGACGCTCGGGTTTCTCGGCGTCAGCCAGCGGCCGGTCGAGATCTGTATCGCGCTGTCGATCGTTTTTCTCGCGGTCGAGGTGGCCAAGCGCGATCCAGCCCGGCCTCGCCTTGCCGAGCGCATTCCCTGGGTCGTCGCCTTCCTGTTCGGCCTGCTCCACGGCTTCGGCTTTGCCGGGGCTCTCGCGGAAATCGGCATGCCCGAAGGCGAAGTACCGGTGGCGTTGCTGACCTTCAATCTGGGCGTCGAAGCGGGGCAGTTGGCCGTCGTCGCCGCGGCGCTCGCGGTGCTGGCCGTCATCGGCCTTGCGTCGGTCCACGGACTCGCCGTCTTCAGGCGCGCCGCCGCCTACCCCATCGGTAGCATCGCCGCCTTCTGGATGATCGCGCGGATGCTGGTGCAATGATTTTTAAGCCCGCCGCCGCAGTCCCTTCTGCGCCATCCGCCACTGCATTTGGTCGAAGCGGTCCTGCCCGTAGAAGGGCTCGTTGTCGAAGACCATCAGCGGCACGCCGTAGTGGCCGCCGACGCGCTGGGCGTCCTGGTTGGCCTTGATCGCCGTGTCGTAGCGGTCGGGGTCCGCCGCGACCCGCGCGTCGAGCGTCGCGAGATCGAGACCGGCGCGCTCGGCGGCCCCGGCAAGATGATCGCCCTGATGCCAGTCGCGCACCGTGCCGCCAAAGATCAGCGAACTCACCTCGTCGAGGAAGGCGAGGCCCCGGCCCGCCTCGCTCGCCGCCTGCCCCAGCTGCGTCAGCCGATAGATGTGCGGCTGTTCCTTGGGATAGGTCCGCGTCGCCATGTCCATCGCCACCGGATCGGGACTCGGCCAGCCGAACGGCAGCCCCAGAAACGCGGCGCAGCGAAAGATGTCGCGCATGAAATAGGACAGCCAGAGCGGATCGTTCTTGTCGAAGAATTCGGGCTGGCGCACCGCAATCGGGTAGACGACGCGGACATTGCAGGCGACGTCGAAGTCGCGTTCGAGCGCCACCAGCCGCTTGGTCACGAAATAGCTGTAGGGCGACCGGAACGACCAGTAGAGATCGTAGGAAAGCGTCATGCGCCCGCTCCACCCGCCAGCGTTCCCCGCGTCTTGATGTTGAGCTGTCCGGCAAGGCCGGCCGTGCGGTGGACCGATATCGCCTGATAGTCGGGGTCGCGCACCATCGCCATCATCGCGGTGAGCGAGGGATATTCGGCGAGCGCCACCATGTCCCACAGCGCCTCGACCTCGCCCAGCATCAGGCCGGTCACGGGGCCTGCGTACCCTGCCCTGCCGCCGACCTTCTCGATGCAGGCGCGCACCGCCATGCCGTAACGCAGATAGGCCGCCGCCCCCGGCAGATCGGCGTCGGAGCCATCGGCGTATTCGGCCTTGTCTTTGAACTTCAGCAGGTTGACCATGACGAACGGGCCGTCCTCGGGGCCGCCGAAGAAGGCCATCGCCTGTTCGGGCGACGGCGTGACCTGGTTGACGACTTTCATGGCTTTGCGACCTTCAGGATGCAGTCGACGAACGCGGCGGGGTCGTCTTCCTCGACCGCTCCCGACCGAGAATATATTGGCACAGGTTATGCCATTTAATGCCCATCGTCAATTCGGCGGTCGGCAGCGACGCTAGCTGTCAGGCAGGTCGGCGAGCGCAGCTTGCAGCAGGCGGTGGACCACGGCTTTCGCCTGCGCGACGGGCAGTTCCTGATCGTGACGCAACAAGCGCCATGTCTGGAAACTGAGGATCACGTTCAGTCCGCTCGATGCGGCCGCGTCCTGCGTGACCGATGCCGGCAACTGGGCTTCGACCGCCGCCATTTCGAGCCTCAGCATGCGCCGGTAATCCTGCATCAGATACGGCGACTGGAAGCGTTTCAGATTGGCTGAAATCCGGTACGGCAGGATTGCCTCGAAAACCTTGGCTCGGCGAACGGCTATATCGAAAAGACGCAGCTGCCAGGTTGCGCCGACCGGCGCTTCGACAATGATCGGCCGTACGCGTGCTTCGATGACGTCACCCATTTCGCGGTAGAGGGCGTCCAAGTCGTTGAAATGGCGAAAGACCGAGCGAAGGCCGACATTCGCCTGTTCAGCCACGCGCGCGGCACTTGGGTTCACATCGCCGCCGCCGACCAGATCGAGCATAGCCGCCACGATTTTTGCGCGGCTCGAGCGGCTCCGCTCGCGTCTGCCGTCCGCCTGGCGCTCCTGATCGCCAGGCTCTGTCAGAATGGCATTTTCATTTTTCATTCAGCCCATAGTCACGGCAAAGCGTCAGCATGACAAGCGAGGGGCTACTGCTGGGCGTGCCCGTATGAACAAGCGGCTGCGTGCCTCAGTCAACCGCCTGCAAGCGACCGTTCCGGTGTCCAGCAAACCAGCGCGCCAGCACTACCGGCAACGGATCGCGCTGGATCGCCGCATCGGGGTGGCGACCGCCCGCCGCAAACCATTCGAGCCAGTCTGCCGCCCGCGGCACACGATCGAGATAGCGACGTGCGGCGGTCAGCGGCTTGGCGAACCCGGCGAGCACCGCGTCCGCCAGCCCCGGCAACTGCGGCAACGCCGCGCCGCCCGCCACCCGCCACACCAGCGCATGCGATCCGAACAACCGGACCGTGAAGGCGAAGTCGCTCTCGGTCGCGAGGCGCGGCGTGCAGTCGCCCGCGCACGGCAGCAGCATGAACACCGCCACTGCGCGCGCCCTCGGGTCGAGCGCGTCGAGACGCGCTGCGATCCCCGCGGCATCGTCGGCGAAACGCTGCGGCGGTGCCTCGCCACCCCCCCTGATCGCCATGACGATACGCGCGCGGATACTGTCGGGGTGGACGCTCTCGGTCGCGGCGAGAAGCCCCGCGAGCACCGCTTCGAAGCGCCCGGCCGCGACATGCGCCGCCAGTTCGTCCATCGAGGTCCGCAGATCGGCGGGAATGAGATAGTCGACGGTCATGCGGCCCTCCACCGCATGCAACGGCGACGGGGCGGCAAGCCTGCCGCGATTAACCCCGAATCACGCCGCCGCCGCGAGTGCGCCGTCGAGCGCCTCGCTCGCCGCCAGCCATGCGGCTTCGGCCTTGCCCAGCGCGCGTTCGACATCGCCGCGTTCGCGCATCAGGTCGGCGGCGGTGCGCTTCGCGTCCGCCGGCGCGCCGCTCGCAGGATCGAACAGCGCGCGGTCGATGGCCGACCGGCGCTGCGTCCATTTCGCGGTCTCGGCCTCGGCATCGCGAACCGCCTTGCGCAGTCCGGCAGTCGCCTCGCGCGCCTGTGCGGCGGCGCGGCGATCTTCCTTCTTGTTGCCCGTCTTGCCGCCGCCCTCGGGCTTGGCCGGGCCCTTGCCGAGCACCTGCGCGGTATAATCGTCGAGCGACCCGACGAATTCGGTGGCGCGCCCGTCGTCGACCAGCACCAGCCGGTCGGCCGACGCCTCGACCATATGGCGGTCATGGCTGACCACCACCACCGCGCCGCCGTACGCCGCAAGCGCCTGCACCAGCGCCTCGCGCGCGTCGACGTCCAGGTGGTTGGTCGGCTCGTCGAGGATCAGCAGGTGCGGCGCGTCGCGGGTGATCAGCGCCAGCGCGAGCCGCGCGCGCTCGCCGCCCGACATCTTGCCGACCGGCTGCTCGGCCATCGCGCCCGAGAAACCGAAGCGCCCGAGCTGGCCGCGCACCGCGCCGGGGCTCGCGCCCTTCATCAGCCGCGACATGTGTTGGAGCGGCGTCGCGTCGTGTTCGAGTTCCTCGACCTGATACTGGGTGAAATAGCCGACCTTGAGCTTGCCCGGCGCGTGCATGCCGCCGCTCATCGTCGGCAGCTGGCCGCTGAGCAGCCGCGCCAGCGTCGTCTTGCCGTTGCCGTTGCGCCCGAGCAGCGCCAGCCGGTCGTCGGGATCGAGGCGCAGGTCGAGGTGGTCGAGGATCGTCCGCCCGTCGTAACCGACGCTGGCGCGGTCGAGCTGGATCAGCGGCGGCTTGAGAACGGCAGGCGACGGAAAGTCGAACACCAGGGTCGGATCGTTGGCGGCCTCGGCGATCGGTTGCATCTTCGCGAGCGCCTTGGCGCGCGACTGCGCCTGCTTGGCGGTCGAGGCGCGCGCCGAGTTGCGCGCGACATAATCCTGCAGCTTGGCGCGCTGCGTCGCCTGCGCCTCGCGCGCCGACGCTAGCTGCGCCAGCCGTTCGGCGCGCTGGCACTCGAAGGCGTCGTAGCCGCCCGCGTACAGCGTCGTCTTGCCGCCTTCGAGGTGCAGGATGTAGTCGACGACGTTGTTGAGCAGGTCGCGCTCGTGGCTGATCACGAGGATCGTCGCGCGGTAGCCTTTGAGGAAATCCTCGAGCCACAGCGTCGCTTCGAGATCGAGGTGGTTCGACGGCTCGTCGAGGAGCAGCAAGTCGGGCTGCGAGAACAGCAGCGCCGCCAGCGCGACGCGCATCTTCCAGCCGCCCGAAAAGCTGTCGAGCGGGCGATGCTGCGCCGCCTCGTCGAAGCCCAGTCCGACGAGGATGCGCGCCGCGCGCGCGGGCGCGGTGTGCGCGTCGATAGCGTTCAGTCGCTCGTGGATTTCGGAGATGCGGTGCTCGTCCTCGAAGCTCGTGTCGTGGCCGGTGGCGTGTGCCTCCTCCTCTTCGGCGATCAGCGCGGCGCGTTCGGTGTCGGCGGCGAGCACCGTCTCGAACGGCGTGCCCGCACCGCTCGGAGCTTCCTGCGCGATATACCCAAGGCGCGACGCCCGCGGCATCGAGACGCCGCCCTCGTCGGGGTCGAGCAGCCCGGCGGCGACCTTCATCAGCGTCGACTTGCCCGCGCCGTTACGCCCTATCAGCCCGACGCGCGCGCGCGCCGGAATCGCCGCGGTCGCACGGTCGAGGATGGTCCGCCCGCCGAGGCGGACGGTGACGGCGTCGATGGTCAGCATGGGCGGCGCTTAGCACAGGTTCGTGCTGCGGTGCACTATCACGAATGTGCCCCTCCCCTCTCTCCGCTTCGCGGGGAGGGGGGAGCAACTAGCGAGCGGCGGTGCGCCCCGACGGGCAGGTCGCGGTTCCGGCAGCGGCGGCGGCAGGCGGCGCCGGATATGGCGCACGCCCGTCGATGTTGCCCGGCGGCGAATAACGGCAGACGAGAAAGTCCTCGTGCTTGCCCGCCGCGACGGCGCACCCGACGTGCGTCGTCGTGCTCCACACCATCTGCGTATAGTGACCGACGGCGTGCATGTCGTCTTCCCAGCTCTTGAGCTTGGAGAGCCGCCGCTTTTCCTCCGCCCACAAGCCGATCATCTTCTCGACCGCAAAGGCCCCGCGCGTTCCCGCAAACAAATTTTCGCCCTGACCGCTCTCGGCGTCGATCGCCTCGTTCTCGTCGCCCGAGTGGATCATGTCGCCGATTTCAGCGAGGTGCTTTGCCCAGTCGGCGGCTTCGGCGGCTTCCTTGGGGTCCCACGCCAGCGGCGGCACACAGACCGCAGCGCGTTCGCGGTTGTGGACGGCGAGCGCCCGCGCGGCAAATTCGGCCGGATCGAGAATGGTCGCGCAACCGCCCGCAGCGCAGGGCAGCATCGCGGCAAAGACAAAGGCAAGCAACATCGTGGCGACCCCCCTCGCCCTCGGCATCGCTCTTGTCATAACATCATTAACGACACGTGTCGGTTGCAACGTTGTGCAGCGGCGGCTTTCGCCGTGCACGCCGCGCGGCTATGATGCAGCGATGCGCATCGCCCCCCTGCTCGCCACACTCGTGCTGCTCCCCGGACCCGCGCTGGCGTGGGGCGACTACGGCCACCGTACGGTCGCAAGCATCGCCTATGCCGAGTCGAAGGCATCGACGCGGCAGGCGATCCGCGCCCTGCTCAAGCGATCTGCAACGGTCGACACGCCGACGTGCAAGCTCGCCACGATCGAGGATGCGAGCGTCTGGCCCGACTGCGTACGCGGCCTCGGCGACCGCTTCGCCTATGCCGCGACGTGGCATTACCAGAACATCAGCGTCTGCGGCGACTTCGACATCACCGCGAACTGCCCCGACGGTAGTTGCGTGACGGCGCAGATCCCGCGCCAGCAGGCGATCCTCGCCGACCGCTCGAAACCCGACGCCGAGCGCGTCATGGCGCTCGCCTTCCTCGTCCATTTCGCCGGCGACATGCACCAGCCGGTGCACATCGGCGACAAGGGCGACCGGGGCGCGAACGACGTCAAGGCCGACTATGGCGCGAAGTCGCCGCCGCGCATGAACCTCCACCGCATCTGGGACACCGAACTCGCCGAGCGCGCGTTGACCGAGCCGCCCGCAATCGGGCCGCGCAGCATTACGCGCGCCGACCGCGCAACGTGGCGCGCCGGGGGCAGCGATGCGGCAGCGATCACCGCATGGGCGCGCGAAAGCTGGGCGGCGGCGAGGGACACGGCCTACGGCAACCTCCACAACTATCCCGACAAATGCGCGGTCGAGCCCTCGCCCGCCGAGGTTGTCGCGCTGAACGCTGCTGCGGCCGCCGATCCCGCCGCCGCGGCCGCCGGGCCACGCGCGCAGATCGACGAGACCTACATCGCCGCCGCGACGCCGGTCGTGCGCGCGCGTGTCTCGGCGGCCGGCGTGCGGCTGGCGCTACTCCTCGACGCGTCTTTCGCCCGCGCGCGGTAACCGCCGGGCTCGAACGGCGTTACGCTCGCAACACGATTCGATAAGGGACGACCATGCGTTTCGACGACCAGCGCGATACCGACAGCATCGAAGACCGGCGCGGCGGCGACGGTAGCGGCGGCGGGGGCTTCGGTTTCGGCGGCGGTGGCGGCGGTCTCGGCGGCTTCGCCCCCGCGTTGCTGGGCATGGTGTTCAGCCGCTTCGGGTGCGGCGGGGTGGTCGTCGTCGGCGCGCTGCTGCTGCTGTTCGGCGGGGGCCTGAGCGGCCTCGGCGGGCTGCTCGGCGGCGGCGGGGGCGGCTTCGGACCCCAGCAGCAGCAGGTCGGCCCGCAGGAGGCGGCACCCGCCGTGGCGCCGGGTACGGCGCGCCAGGAGGGATCGAACCATAAGCTCGTCCGCAACGTCATCGTGTCGACCGAGGACGTCTGGACCAAGCTGTTGCCCGCCCAGGCCAACATCCAGTACGCCCGCCCGAAGCTCGTACTGTTCGACAAGCCGATCCGCTCGGGTTGCGGCACCGCCGAATCGGCGATGGGGCCGTTTTATTGCCCCGCCGACCGCAAGGTCTATCTCGACCTCGGCTTCTTCGACGAACTCAGCCAACGCTTCGGTGCCCCCGGCGACGCGGCGCAGGCCTATGTCATCGCGCACGAGGTCGGCCACCACATCCAGAAGCTGCTCGGTATCAGCGATCAGGTCGAGCAGGCGCAGGCACGCGCCAGCCGCAGCCAGCGCAACGCGCTGTCGGTGCGCCTCGAACTCCAGGCCGATTGTTTCGCGGGCGTCTGGGCCAAAGCGAGCGGCGCACTCGAGGCCGGCGATGTCGAGGAGGCGTTGCGCGCCGCGACCGCGATCGGCGACGACACGCTGCAACGCCAGGCGCAAGGCCAGGTCGTCCCCGACAGCTTCACCCACGGCTCGAGCGCCGACCGCGTGCGCTGGCTGCGCACGGGGCTCGACAGCGGCGACATGGGGCAGTGCAACACGTTCAAGGGCGGGGTGTAGCTGACCAAATTTCGGGCAACTGCTCCCCCGCTAAGCACGCCGTCCGCACAGAAATCCCTTCGCACGTGCGAAATGCCCCGTTCCGCGACTGGCACGGCTTGTGCTAGGCGTGGAGCGTCAGGACCGTCGGGGGTGCGCGTGAAGAAGATCGAGGCGGTCATCAAGCCCTTCAAACTCGACGAGGTGAAGGAAGCGCTCCACGAGGTCGGCGTCAGCGGCATCACCGTTACCGAGGCCAAGGGCTTCGGGCGCCAGAAGGGCCATACCGAACTCTATCGCGGTGCCGAGTACGTCGTCGATTTCCTGCCCAAGGTGCGCCTCGAAGTCGTCGTCGACGACGATCAGGCCGACCGCGTCGTCGAAGCGATCGCCAATGCGGCGCGCACCGGGCGCATCGGCGACGGCAAGATCTTCGTCTCGAACATCGACGCGGCGGTGCGGATCCGGACGGGCGAGCGGGACAGCGACGCGATCTGAATTTCTACTTCGGAGGGGTTAGACCGACATGGCGAACACGGCATCCACCATTCTCGACATGATCAAGGAGAAGGAGATCGAGTGGGTCGATCTCCGCTTCACCGATCCCAAGGGCAAGTGGCAGCATCTGACGATGGTGTCGTCGGTGGTCGACGAGGACCAGCTCACCGACGGTTTCATGTTCGACGGCAGCTCGATCGACGGCTGGAAGGCGATCAACGAGTCCGACATGATCCTCAAGCCCGACCTCGACGCGGTCTATATCGACCCGTTCTCGGCGACGCCGATGCTGATCGTCGTCTGCGACATCGTCGAACCCTCGACCGGGCAGCTGTATGGCCGCGACCCGCGCTCGACCGCCAAGCGCGGCGAGGCGTATCTCAAGTCGACGGGCATCGGCGACACGATCTACATCGGCCCCGAGGCCGAATTCTTCGTCTTCGACGACGTGCGTTTCGGCCTCGGCTACAACGAGGGCTTCTTCCACCTCGACGACATCGAGCTGCCGACCAACAGCGGCACCAAATACGACGAAGGCAACATGGGCCACCGCCCGCGCGTCAAGGGCGGCTATTTCCCGGTGGCGCCGGTCGACAGCGCCGTCGACCTGCGCGCCGAGATGGTCTCGACGATGCTCGAAATGGGCCTGCCGTGCGACAAGCACCACCATGAGGTCGCGGCCGCGCAGCACGAACTCGGGCTGACCTTCGGCACGCTGACCACCACCGCCGACCGCATGCAGGTGTACAAGTACGTCGTCCACCAGGTCGCGCACGCGTATGGCAAGACCGCGACGTTCATGCCCAAGCCGATCAAGGACGACAACGGCAGTGGCATGCACACGCATCTGTCGATCTGGAACGGCAAGACGCCGCTGTTCGCCGGCGAAGGCTATGCCGGCCTCAGCGAAATGGCATTGTTCTTCATCGGCGGCATCATCAAGCATGCCAAGGCCTGCAATGCCTTCACCAACCCGTCGACCAACAGCTACAAGCGCCTCGTTCCCGGTTTCGAGGCTCCCGTGCTGCTCGCCTACTCGGCGCGCAACCGCTCGGCGTCGTGCCGCATCCCCTACGGCACCGGGGCGAAGGCCAAGCGCGTCGAGGTGCGCTTCCCCGACGCGATGGCCAATCCCTACCTCGCCTATACCGCGCTGCTGATGGCCGGCCTCGACGGCATCGAGAACCGCATCCACCCCGGCCCGGCGATGGACAAGAACCTCTACGATCTGCCGCCGCGCGAGCTCAAGAAGGTCCCGACCGTCTGCGCGTCACTGCGCGAGGCGCTCGGCTGCCTCGACCGCTCGCGACACGTGTTCACCAAGGGCGGAGTGTTCACCGACGACCAGATCTCGTCGTACATCGAGTTGAAGATGCACGACGTGCAGCGGTGGGAGATGACCCCCGCGCCGGTCGAGTTCGACATGTACTATAGCGCCTAGCCCCCGGTCGGGCGTCGCTAGACGGGGACGTGCCGCAGGTCGATGCGGCGCACTTCGACACCGTCAAGCGCGCCATCCTCGAACAGCCGGGCGTTGACCCCCATGCGGTCGCGCGGCGCGTCGCCAATCGGCTGCCAGTGGGTCGTCGCGCCGCACACCGGGCAATGGTGCGTGAGGATGGCGGGAGTCGCGGTGTCGCGGCGGACGTAGCCGACCGTGGCACCAGCGATCCTGACCTGGTCTGGCGGATAATAGGCCCAGATTCCGCCGAGCTTGACGCACAATGTGCAATTGCACTCGTTGACATATTCTGCCGGCGGCACGTCGAGCGTTACCGCGCCGCAGTGGCACGATCCCGCGATGCGCCCGCCCGTCATGCCTGTCCCAGCATCGCACGCTCGATGGCGACGATCGGCGCGAAGCTCGGGCGCGCGTGCATCGCGGCGGCGAAGGCGACGATCCTGGGGAAGCGGTCGGCGTCGAGCGTGTAGCCAGCGTGGCTGAGGTTGAGCAGCGGGCTGGCGACCGCGATATCGGCGAGCGTCAGCGTGTCGCCGACCATGTGGCCGCTGTCGCCGATGGCGGTCTCGAGATAGGCGAGGACCGGCGGCAGCGCCTCGGCCTCGGCCTTGTCGGCGGCGGCCATGTCGCCGGGACGCCCGAGAAATTTCGGCGCAACGACGCGGTTGAAGAACATCGGGGCGAATGCCGCGACGAGGATGGTGTCGGCGAATTCCTCGACCCAGATCGTCTTGCCGCGCGCCCGCGCCTCGGTCGGGATCAGCGCCGGCTCGGGGTGGAGCGCCTCGAAATAATGGACGATGGCGGTCGAGTCGGCGAGGCTGAAATCGCCGTCGACCAACGCGGGCATCTTGCGGAACGGGCTGGCGGCGAGGAACACGGGGTCGGTCGAGCCGAGGCCGGTCGGCTTGAGCTCGTAGGCGATGCCCTTTTCGGCCGCCGCGACCATGACCTTGCGGACGAATGGCGACATCGACATGCCATAGACCTGCATCATGCGACCTCTCCTCCGGTGAGCGCCGCCTTGGCCCGTTCCTCGGCGACGAGTTCCTTACGGCTCAGCTTGCCGATCATCGTTTTCGGTAATGTGACGCGCACCTCGACTGCCACAGCGCGCTCGTGCTTGCCCACATGGGCGTTCAAGTGCGCGAGCAGCAGCTCGCCATTGGTATCCGCACCGTCGACGAGAGTCACGAACGCCTTGGGGCGCTCGCCGAGGCGAAGGTCGGGGATGCCGATGACCAGCGCCTCCTTCACCGCGGGCACGCGGTAGAGAATGTCTTCGAGGACGCTCGGGAAGACCTTGAAGCCGCCGACGACGATCATGTCCTTGAGGCGGTCGACGACCTGGATGAAGTTATTGGCGTCGATGGTTCCGACATCGCCGGTGCGCAGCCAGCGCTGGCCGTCGTGCGCGATGAAGACGTCCGCCGTCTCCTGCACGCGACCGTGGTAGCCCGCCATGATCTGCGGGCCTGACACGGTGATCTCGCCGGGCTCGCCGTCGGGCGCGGGCTTCGTGAGGTCGTCCTTGTCGACCAGGCGGATGTCGGTACCCGGCAGCGGCTGGCCGATGCTTCCCGCCTCGCCCGCGCCGCGATACGGGTTGCACGACACGACACCCGAGCTTTCGGTCAGGCCATAACCCTCGACGAGCGTCGCGCCGCTGCGCGCCTCGAACGCGGCCTTAAGTTCGAGCGGCAGCGGCGCACCGCCCGAGATGCAGATGCGCAACGAGGACAGGTCGGTCGTCGCCAGCGCGGGGGCGTCGAGCAGCGCGCGGAACATCGTCGGCACGCCGGGCATCGCGGTGATCCGATGCTTCGCAATCGCGCCGAGCACGGCGTCGATCTCGAAGCGCGGCAGCATGACGATCGACCCGCCGCGCAGCATCGTGCGGTTGAGCACGCAGGTATTGGCGAAGACGTGAAAGAACGGCAGCGCGCCGAGGATGCGGTCGGGCGCGTCGCGCTCGGGGTCGAGGGCATCGACCTGCATCGCGTTGACGCTGAGATTGGCGTGGGTCAGCACCGCGCCCTTGGGCGTCCCCGTCGTGCCGCCGGTATATTGCAGCAGCGCGACGCCGTGCACGTCGAGCGGCGGCGGCTCGGCCAACGGCGCCTGCGCGAGCAGGTCGGCGAAGCGCCACGCCTCGGGCGCGACCGCGCTGCGCTCCTTGCCCTTGAGCAGCCGGTAGCCGAGCGCCTTGGCGAACGGCAGCGCCTCGGGGAGATTGCCGACGATCAACTGCCTTAGGCCGGTTCGAGCCAGCAATGGCGCGATGGTCGCGTAAAGCTGCGTGACGTCGAGCGTTACCATGACGCTCGTGCCGCTGTCGTCGATCTGCGCGGCGAGTTCGTCGGCGGTGTAGAGCGGCGAGAAGTTGACGACGGTCGCCCCGGCCAGCATCGCACCGTAATAGGCGAAGACATAGTGCGGGCAGTTGGGCAGGAACAACCCGACGGTCGCGCCCGGCCCGACGCCCCGGCTCGCCAGCCCGCCCGCGAAACGCCGCACGCCGTCCCAGACCTGCGCATAGGTCCAGCGACGCCCGAGGAACTCGAGGCACGGCGCGTCCGGGGTGCGCGCCGCACTGCGCGCCAGCAGGTCGGGCACCGCGCACGCCGTCAGCGGCAGGTCCCACGGTACGGGATGGACGTAGGCGGTGGACCAGCGGCTCATCACTGCACCCGCACGAACCGGTCGACCGGCCCGTCGCTGTCGCGCGTCAGCCGCCCGCGCGCTTCGAGCCAGTGCAGATGCGCCAGTGCTTCGCCGGTCGCCATCATGGTGTCGCCATCGCCGACGGGGCGGCGGAACAGCACCGGGAAGGTTTCGAACACCGTGCGTGGGGTCGCGCAGAACGCTTCGAGCTTGCCCAGCTTGTCCATGTGATCGTCGCGCAGCTGGTCGAGGCGCGTGTGCAGCCCGTCGAAAGGCTCATTGTGCGCGGGCAGCACCCGCAGCCCCGCGTCGAGTTGGCCCAGCCGGTCGAGGCTGTCGAGCCAGTCGCGCAAGGGGTCGGCACGCGGCTCGGTCGGATAGACCGAAACGTTCGAGGTGATGCGCGGCAGCACCTGATCGCCCGCGATCATCGTGCCGAGTTCGTCGCAGACGAGGCAGCTGTGCTCGGGCGAATGGCCGCGCCCGGTGACGATCCGCCACGCCCGCCCGCCGATGGTCAGCATGTCGCCCTCGGCGATGCGCCGGAAGCCGATCGGCAATGGCGACACCGCCTGCCCGAAATTGCCCCAGTTGCGGCCCTTGAGGACCGCCAGCCGCTCGTCGGGCCATGCCGCGCGCGCGTAGAAGTCGATAGCCTCCAGGGGCGGTGCGTCGCGCACGTCGAGGGTCAGTGTCCGGGCCAGCAGATACTCGGTGCGCGCAATCTCGAGCGGGACGCCCCAGCGTTCGCACAGCCACCCCGCCAGCCCGAGATGGTCGGGGTGGTAATGCGTGACGATGACCCGGCTGACCGGCCGCCCCGCCAGCACGCCCGCGAACAGCGCCTCCCACGTCCGCTTGCCGCCACTGGTGTTCAGGCCGGTATCGACGATCGCCCAGCCGGCGCCGTCATCGAGCACCCAGAGGTTGATGTGGTCGAGGCTGAACGGCAGCGGCATACGCAGCCAGAACACGCCGGGCAGGGCCTCGAACAGCGCGCCCGGCGCAGGGGTGAAGCGGCCATGAGGATAGTGCAGGCCGCGCCGGTCTTCGGGCGCATCGAAAGCGGGCGCGTCGGCGAGGCTGGTGTCCTGCATCGTCAGCTGGCTTAGGTTGACGTAAGCGGTAAGTCGAGGGGGGGCTACACCAACCACCCGTCGGTGTCGCGAATGCTTCATCGACACCCACCGACGAACCCATTGCGCGCCCAACAACCGCCCTAGCTTTTTGAGTTCGATCGGGGAGGGATAGAGAGTTCATCGTGCAATGCTTGCGGCGGCGTGGCTGCTTGTTGCGAAGAGCTCTGCGGCGCAGTCATGGCCCGGCGAAATGAAGGCGGCGGCGGACTACGCCGACAGGAATTAGCGAGGGGGAAAATGCCGCGGCCAGGCCGCATCGTCGGGCGGGCGGCCGCAACGGGCCGCTACACCGTGGGTCGGCCTCGCGCGAGTCCCCGCTAGCGCCGGAACAGCGCGTCGCCCTGCTGCTGCGCGGTGCCGACTTCGGTCGGGGCGGGACCGTGCTCGGCGATGTACGCCGCCTGCACACGCTCGGCGTTCAACTGCTCGATCAGCGCGCTGCGGTCGTCGGCCAGCTTGGCCTCATCGACGACGAACTCGACGCCCGCCTTCTTCGCCGCCATCGCGACCAGCGCATCCATCTCGCGCTGCGTCGTCAGGCCGAGCGTCACCGGATCCTTCGCGGTGATGTTGGCGATGTTCCAGTGGCTCTTGTCGCGGATCGCGGCGATCGTCGTCTTGGTCGTGCCGATCAGCTTGGAGATCTGGTTGTCGGTGATCTCAGGGTGGTTGCGGACGATCCAGAAGATGCCGTCGGGCTTGTCCTGGCGCTTGCTGACCGGGGTGTAGCGCGGGCCCTTGGTGCGGCGCGTCTGCTCGGGCTGTTTTTCAAGGCGCAGGCTGGCCTTGGGGTCGGCGGCGCAGCGGTCGATCTCGTCCTGCGTCAGCTCGCCCGATCGGATCGGGTCGCGCCCGGTCAGCTTGGTCGCGGCGGTATCGTCGGCGATCGCCTGAATTTCGAGGATGTGCAGCCCGCAGAACTCGGCGATCTGCGCAAAGGTCAGCGCGGTATTGTCGACGAGCCAGGCGGCGGTGGCGTGCGGCATCAGCGGTGTCATGGCATCGGTCTTTCGTGAATACAGGAACAGCCGCCCCTCGCGGGACGGCTGTGACAGGCGGGATGTAGGCGGCGGCGAGGGCGCAATCAAGCGAAGTTCGCGGTTTGTGTCAGATTTTCGTCGGATTCCGAACCTGACGGCGCCCCGAGCTTGCTCGCTGTTCGGGCCGGTCATTCCCGCAAGGTCCATGGATTGAACCTCGCATCACTTGTCCTGGCGGCGTACGAAGCGGCATGACCCAGACCCGTGCCGATGCCCTTGCCCGCGACGCCGATGATCCGCTCGGCTTCGCCCGCGCGCGGTTCGCGCTGCCCGAGGGGGTGATCTACCTCGACGGCAATTCGCTCGGGTGTTTGCCGCGGCGGACGGCGGCGCGGGTCGCCGATACGGTGACGCGCGAATGGGGCGAGGGGTTGGTTCGAAGCTGGAGCGAGGCCGGCTGGATCGAGGCGCCGGCGAAGGTCGGGGCGCGCATCGCGCGGCTGGTCGGGGCGCACGCCGACGAGGTGATCGTCGCCGATTCGACCTCGATCAACGTCTTCAAGCTCGCCGCTGCCGCGCTGGCGCTGCGCCCCGGACGGCGAACGATCGTCACCGAGGCGGGGAATTTCCCGACCGACCTCTACATGCTCGAAGGGTTGGCGCGTCTGACCGGGATCGAAGTGCGCGCGGTCGCGGCGGCGGATCTCGCAGCGGCGCTCGACGATGACACCGCGCTGCTGTGGCTCACCCACGTTCACTACCGCACCGGCGCGGTGCACGACATGGCGGAGCTGACGGCGGCGGCGCACGCGGCAGGCGCACTGGCGGGGTGGGACCTCAGCCACAGCACCGGGGCGCTGGCGGTCGATCTGAACGGTGCCGATGCCGATCTGGCGACGGGCTGCGGGTATAAATACCTCAACGGCGGCCCGGGCGCGCCCGCCTATGCCTTCGTCGCGGCGCGCCACCACGACGCGCTCGATCAGCCACTGACCGGCTGGATGGGTCACGTGTCGCCGTTCGACTTCGCCGAGGCCTACGCGCCGGGTAAGGGCATGGCGCGGCTGCTGTGCGGCACGCCGGGGATCATCGGGCTGGCGGCGCTGGCGAGCGGCGTCGCGACCTTCGACGGCATCGACATGGGCGTCGCGCAGGCCAAGTCGTGCGCGCTCGGCGACCTGTTCCTCGACCTTGTCGCGGCGACCTGCCCCGGTGTCGCCCCTGCCTGCCCGGCGACGATGCGCGGGGCGCAGGTCAGCCTCGCGCACCCGCATGCCGAGGCGGTGATGCAGGCGCTGATCGCGCGCGGTGTCATCGGCGACGTGCGCCCGCCCGACGTGCTGCGCTTCGGCTTCCCGGCGCTCTACACGCGCTTCGTCGATGTCTGGGATGCGGTGGCGGTGCTGGCCGACGTGCTGGCGCGCGAGGCGTGGCGCGACCCGCGTTATGCGGTGCGGCGCGCGGTGATCTAACTGCCCCCTCCCCGCAGCAGAGTGAGGGGACAACTTTACCCCCGGTCGCGCGCGCGCGGGTAGGTCCCGAGCAACCGCAGCCACTTGGTGTGAAAGCGCAGCTCGTCGAGCGCCCGCTCCACCCCCTCGTCGCCCGGCGCGCCAACGATCTCGGCGTAGAATTCTGCCGCCGCGAAGCTGCCGTCGCGCAGGTAGCTCTCGAGCTTGGTGATGTTGACGCCGTTGGTCGCAAAGCCGCCGAGCGCCTTGAACAGCGCGGCGGGGACGTTGCGCACCTCGAAGTTGAGCGAGGTCATCACCGGCCCCTCCGCCGCCGGGGTTTCGGCGTCGCGCGCGAGCACGACGAAGCGCGTGGTGTTGTGCGGCGCATCCTCGATACCCTCGGCGTGGATCGTCAGGCCGTAAAGCTCGGCCGCCAGTGCCGAGGCCACCGCGCCCGTCGCCGGGTCGCCGCGTTCGGCGGCCAGCGCTGCGGCGCCCGCCGTGTCGAATGCACCGACGGGCTTGATGCCCCACGCCTTCAGGGTCGCGCGACACTGGCCGAGCGCCTGCGGGTGGCTGAGCGCCGCGCGGACGGCCTCGCGCGGGCCGCTCGATAGCAGGCAGTGGCGAACGCGGACGAAATGCTCGCCGACGATATGCAGCCCCGACTCGGGGAGCAGGAAATGAATGTCGGCGACCCGCCCGTGGAGCGAGTTTTCGATCGGAATGACCGCCTTCGCCGCCGCACCGCTGGCGACCGCCTCGAGCGCGTCCTCGAAGGCGAGGGACGGCAGCGGCAGCGCCTTGGGAAAGGCCTCGCGCACCGCCTGATGCGAATAGGCTCCCGGCGCGCCCTGGAACGCCACGGCACGGCGCGGGTCGGCCTCGGCGGCCTCGGTCATCGCGGCGACGAGGGCGCGCGCGGGTTCGGGATAGTTGTCCATCGCCGCGCCCGTAGGACGAGGCGGGGCCGTGTGACAAGCTGGGCCTTGCCCGCGCGGGGGTCGCTGCTATAGCTCGCCGCGATTTCGCGGCCGTCCCGTTCGGCGCGTTCCGGAGGATTCGGTGGACAGTTTCGAGTGGAATAAGATCGCCGGCTGGGGGCTCGCCGCCAGCATCGCGGTGCTCGGCCTGAGTATTGGGACGGGCATGATCTACAAGCCCGTCAAGCCCGCCAAGCCGGGCTATGTCGTCGAGGGCGTCGAGGTCGAGGCGGTTGCCGGGGCCGCGCCGGTCGAGGCCGAGAAGCCCATCGCCTTTTACCTCGCGTCGGCGTCGGCGGAGAAGGGCGCGACGATCTTCAAGAAATGCGGCGCCTGCCATAACGCCGAAAAGGGCGGTGCGGCGGGGATCGGTCCCAATCTCTACGGGGTGTTGGGTGGCCCGCACGCGCACCAGCAGGGCTTCGGCTATTCCGATGCGATGACCGCGACGCACGGCGAGACGTGGAACTGGGACAATATCAACAAGTGGCTGACGAGCCCCAAGGCGTATATTCCCGGCAACAAGATGGCCTTCGCAGGGCTGTCCAAGCCCGACGAACGCGCCGCCGTCATCGCCTATCTCAACAGCAAGAGTGATAAGCCGCTGCCGTTGCCGCCGGTGCCCGCCGAGACCGCCGCCGCGCCCGCCGCTGCTGCGACGCCGCCGGGAACGCCGACGACGGCGCAGCCGGCACCCGCCGCGGGCAAGGCCCCCGACGTCGATGTCGCGGCGGTCACGAAGGATACCGCTGTGCAGCCGCAGAAGAACGTCGGCGGCCCGGGTGCGCCCGAGGTTACCGGCACGTCGAAGACCGAGAAGTAGGCTGTTCGCCCGGGGGGGCAAGCGTTGACACGACCGGGCCGCCTAGCTAGTCAGCCGCCTCCGTGCGCTGCCCTGTCGTCTAAAGGTAAGACTACAGACTCTGACTCTGTTAATCGAGGTTCGAATCCTCGCGGGGCATCCACGGGCAGCCTGACATGGTAACGGTAGCAGCGACCCTCGACGGGCGTATGGTGCCGCTGCCGCGCCCCGCTATCCTGACGCGCGATTGGCTGATCTTCGCGGGCGTCATGTTCGCGGCGGCGCTGCTCGTGGCCATCGACCGGGCCGGCTATTTCGGCGGGCGCTGGGACGACGGGCGCTATCTCGATGCCGCGCTGGCCTGGGTCGAGCGAGGGCCAACGCTCGGCACGACGCACTGGGCGCTACGCTGGCCGACGGTGCTGCCGACAGCTGCCTCGATCGAGCTGTTCGGGCGCAACCGCGGCGCGGCGATGCTGCCGTTCATCGCCTATTTCGCCGGTGTGCTGACGGTCAATTTCTGGGCGATACGACGCTTCTTCGATGCGCGCACAGCAGCGCTCGCTGTGTTGGCATTGGTCACCATCGGCGAGGTGATGATGGGCGTCACCCGCCTGACCGGCGAGTTGCCCGAACTGCTGTTCTGGTCCGCCGGGATCTGGGCCTTCGTCGCCGCGGCGGCGGCATCGGGAACGCGTCAGCGCAACTGGCTGATCCTGGCGGGCATCGCGGCGGGACTGGGCTGGGCGACGCGCGAGACCGCGATCAGCCTGCCGCTGGCCTTCGCCGCCGCGTTCGCGACGGGCGTCGGACCGCGGCGCGCGCGCTTCGGCTGGCTGGCGGTGGGGTTCGCGGTCGTCGCGCTGCCCGAACAGCTCACCCTCTGGCACGCCAGCGGCGATTGGCTGTACCGCATGCACGTCGACCTGCGCCACATCGAGGTACCGAGCAACAATCTACGTGGGCTTGTCGCGCACGGCCAGTTCGCGCCGATGAACGGCGGCGTCGCGAGCCGCTGGCTCGGCATCGGGCCGGTGCATCTGTTCTGGGCGGTCGACCCGTGGATCAACCTGTTCCTCAACATGCGCTATGGCCTCGTCTTCGCGCTTGCCGCGGGGAGCGCCGCGTGGCTGGCGCTGCTCGGCCAGCGCCCGCGCGGCGGCTGGACCCTGGTCGCGACGATTGCCGCACTCGGCGCGTTGCATGTCGCGACGGTAGTCTATCTCATCGCCACCGACCCCAAGGCGCGGATGTTCATGCCCGCGATGGCGGCGGCCGCGCTGATCTTGGCGCTGTGCGTCGTGCCGCTGTGGCGGGACCGCAAGGCGCGTATCCTCATCGTCACCTTCGGTATCGTCAAGGTGCTGACCGTCATCGTCGCAATCAGCGTCAACGGCGTCTTCAACCGCGGCTATCCGGTCATTGCAGAGGAAGCGCTGGCCGCGACGACGGGGCCGATCGGCGTCAACCGCTGGACGCGCAGCCGCCTCGCGCTCGGGCCGGTGGCACTGCGCGCACGCCTGAGCGAGGCGTTGCCGCCCGTCGGGGGACTGTGGCTGACCAGCGGCAACGTCAACGACGATGTGCGCCTCGACACGCTGCCACCGCCAGAGGCGCGCTGGCAGGTCGTGCGGCGTGTCGCCGGCCGCGAGACGCCGTTCACCCTGCCGCTGATCGCGCTGGCAAGTGGCAAGCCGGGTGCCGGCCTGGTTGCCGGTTTCGTCCCGGTCATGGTGCTGTACCGCCGCCTGCCCGACGCGCCGCCGCCGAAGCCCGCGCCCGTGCGTTAGCGCCAAATGGCAGCCCCGACCGACCTCCCCCCGCCCGGCGCGTCCGCCGACTGGACGATGCCGCAGCATTGGGACCGCTACACGCCCGCCGACCACGCCGTGTGGGACACGCTGTTCGCGCGCCAGACGCGCCAGCTTGCCGACCGCGCGCATCCGGCATTTCTTGCGGGCCTCGACATCCTGCAGCTCTCGAAGCCCGGCATCCCCGACTTCGACGAACTGTCCGAGCGACTGCACGCCGCGACCGGCTGGCGCGTCGTCGCGGTGCCGGGGCTGGTGCCAGATGCGGTGTTCTACGACCATCTCGCCAACCGCCGCTTCGTCGCGGGCAGCTTCATCCGGGGGGCGGACGAGCTCGATTATCTCGAACTGCCCGACGTCTTCCACGATGTCTTCGGCCACGTGCCGCTGCTCAGCCAGCCGGTCTTCGCCGATTACATGCAGGCCTACGGCGCGGGCGGGTTGCGGTCGATGGAGTTCGGCGCGATCGCGCGGCTGGCACGGCTCTACTGGTACACGGTCGAATTCGGGCTGATTGCCGAGGGCGGGAACCTGCGCCTCTACGGCGCGGGGATCGTCTCGAGCCACGGCGAGAGCCGCTTCGCGCTCGACGACCCGTCGCCCAACCGGATCGGCTTCGACCTCGCGCGGATCATGCGAACGCCGTATCGCATCGACGACTACCAGCAGGGCTATTTCGTCGTCGACAGCTTCGAGCAGCTGTTGCGCGCGACGCTCGATACCGATTTCGGGCCGCTCTACGAGGCGCTGGCGGCGCTCCCCGACCTCGACATCGCCGCGATTGCGCCGACCGACCGGGTGCTGACGTGCGGCACGCAGGCCTATGCCCGACAGCGGGCCGCAGCGGTCGCATAACCCGTTGCATCGCCGCGCGCCGCCCTCTATGAGGACCGCCTTCCGTCGGTGTGGGGCAGTAGCTCAGATGGGAGAGCGCAGCAATCGCACTGCTGAGGTCAGGGGTTCGATCCCCCTCTGCTCCACCAACGGCTTCGATCGGACAGTTATTCCGGCGCGCCCGGAATCGTTTCGGCCCCAGCAATTTGAACCGAAACTTAACGGCTTGACGCGAAACCGCGTCGGGGTTTATGAGTGTGGTATCGTGACCCTCGTGGGTCAAATTTCGTGGGGAGCGCCATGTCCAGCCTGACCGCAAAATGGATCCTTAACGCCGGTGCCGCATTGATGCTGGCATCTGCCGGTGCCGCTTTCGCCGCCGAGCCTGACGTCGATCAGCTCGCCAAGGATCTCGCCGCCAAGCCAGCGCCGGCGCCGGGCTGCGAGAAAAAGCTGCCCGACGGCAGCTGCCCCGATCAGGTCGATACCCGCCAACTCGTGCTGCGCGGCGCGACGCCTGCCGCCGCGACGACGGTGACGTCGCACGCGACGCGCATGGTCACCAAGGCAGTGCGCCAGAACATCAGCATGACCTTCGAGAAGGGGTCGGCCGCGCTGACAGCGGGCGCGATGGCGACGCTCGACCGCTTCAGCAAGGCGCTGGTTTCGGTGTCGAGCTATCGTCCGTTCACCGTCGAAGGGCATACCGACGCGACCGGCAGCCGCGAAACCAACGCCAAGCTGTCGCAGGCGCGCGCCGAGGCAGTGGTCAATTATCTGTCGACCAAGGGCGTCGATGCCAAGCGCATGACCGCGAAGGGCTATGGCCCCGACCGGCCGTTGCCGGGCATCGCGCCGACGGCGCCGTCGAACCGTCGCGTCGAGGTCTCCGCGCCCTGACCGGCTCGAGTATAGGGGGGCCTGGGCCGAGGTCCCCCAGTTGCGTTGTCGAATAATAATAGCGGGAAGCATTGAAATTATGGCGTTTGGGGCCGTCATCCAGGGGGATGCGGCCACGTAGGCGGGGGAGTGCGAATGCCGGTTGGGGGCGAATACCGACGCTGGTCGCGTTGCGCGACCGCGCTCGCGACTGCTGCGCTCTTTTCTGGCATGGTCCCGACCGTCGTTGGCGCGCAGCAGGCGCCGCTGCCCGCGCAGGGCGGCATCAGCGCCGAGGAAATCCGGCGGGCGCCGACCACGCCGGTGGTCCCGCAGTCGAAGGTCACCATCGTTACGCGCAATGCGCTCGCCAAGGGTCCCTGCCCCAGTGCGCTCGTCGAGTCGCCGCTGACCGTACCGCTGACCACTGTTGCCTTCACCGCCGCCGGCGGTGCGCCGCTGGCACCCGAGGTCGCCGCTGTCCTGACCGGCGTCGGGCGCGGCGTCGCCGGGACGACGCAACCGATCCGTGTCGTCTGCGATGTCCGCGACGAGGCGAACGCGCGGCTCACCGCGGCGGGCTATGTCGCGGCGGTACGCGTTCCCGAGCAGACCATCGGCGCGGGCAAGCTGACGCTCGAAGTCGTCACCGCGCATATCGTCGAACTCCGCGTCCGCGGCGAGGCGGGACGTTCGCGCCGCCGCATCGAGGGGCTGCTCGGCCGCCTCAAGGCGCTCGATCCGCTTAACAATCGCGATGCCGAGCGTATTTTGCTGCTGGCCGGTGACGTGCCGGGCATCTCGGTGACGCTCGAACTCAGCCCCGCCCCGAACGGCGCACCGGGCGACGTCATCGGCGACGTGACCGTCGAGCGTATTCCAGGCACGCTGCTGTTCAACGTTCAGAACTATGGCTCGCAGCAGATCGGTCGCTACGCGGGCCTCGCGCGCGCCGAACTTTACGGCTTGACGGGTCTCGGCGACCGGACCTTCGTCAGCGCCTTTTCGACGAGCGATTTCAAGGAACAATATGTCCTGCAGGTCGGCCACGATTTCCTGCTGACCAACGGCGGGCTGCGCTTCGGCGGCGAATTCACCTATGCGTGGACGCGGCCGAGCCTGCAGCAGTTCGGCGGGTCGGTCGACCTGCGCTCGCGTGCCCTGCTGGCGACGGTACAAGCGACGCAACCGCTGATCCGCAGCCTCGGTACCAACCTCACGGCGGGCATCGGCTTCGATCTGATCAACCAGCGCGTCAAGACCGGCAACGTGCCGATCAACCTCGACAAGCTGCGGGTCGTGTTCGCGCGGATAAACGGCGACATCGTCGAGCGTTCGACCAACGGCCTCGCGCCAAGATACCGGTTCGGCGCGGGTTTCGAAGTCCGCAAGGGGACGTCGCTCTTCGATGCCACCAAGCGCGGCGGGGCGGGGCAGACGGGGGGGTTCCCGACGCGCTTCGAAGGCGATCCGCAGGCCTTCGAACTGCGCGGCAATGTCTCGACCGAACTACGCGCGCGGTTCGGCCCGGCGTCGCCCTATGCCGTCACTGCGGCGGTGGAGGCGCGCGGCCAATATTCGAACCATCCGCTGCTCGCCTTCGAGGAACTGTCGATCGGCAACCTGACCATCGGGCGCGGCTACGATCCCGGCGCGACGTCGGGCGACCGCGTCGTCGGCGGCTCCTTCGAACTGCGTGCGGGCAAGCCGCAGGCGCTCAGCCGCCGCGATTTCAGCTATGAGGCGGTGGCATTCTACGACGCCGTCCGGCTTTGGAACCTCGATACCGGGTCGACCGAGAACAACCGCCAGCTCCGATCGGTCGGCGGCGGCGCCCGCGTGTCGTGGGGCGATCATGCGCGACTGGAAGTGATCTACGCGCATCCGATGGACCGCGCGCAGTCGTTCGACCTGGAACGTGCGCCCAACCGCGTGCTGTTCTCGCTGGTCGTACGCGCGCTGCCGTGGCGGCGATGATGGTGGGAAGGCGCAATATGACCGAGGTTCAGTCACGCCGCGCATCGCGTCCCGCCGCGCGCGCGAAGCTGTTCGCGGGCACCGCGCTGGTCGCCATCTTCGCACTGCCCGGAGTGGCGCGCGGCGAATTGCCGACAGGCGGCGTGCCGCAGACGCTTTCGGGCCTGAGCACGATCAATGCCAGCGCATTCGATGCCGCCAACGTCGCGGTGGGGGTCGGCAGCAACACCAACATCGTTCCCGACGTCGGTGCCGGTGCCGTCCGGCTCGACCTGCGGGTCAACGGCGGCGCCGGGGCGCGCGCGTATATCGACTGGACGCGTTTTAACATCACGTCCGACAGCACGGTCAATTTCTCGCAGTCGGGTAGCGGCGGCTTCTCGGTCGTCAACCATGTCAATGGCAACGCCAACCCGACGACGATCGCGGGTATCCTCAACGGCGCGGGCAACAACGCCAGCGGCGGCAACATCTGGGTGATTAACGAGGCTGGCATCACCCTTGGCGGCTCCGGCAGGGTCCAGAGTCTCAACGGCCTGTTCGCGAGCACGCTCAACGTCGATGCGACAGCGTTCGCGGCGGGCGGATCGAGCACGCAGTTCGTCCAGTTGAACGGCGCCGGCAGCCCGTCGATCACGTTGAGCGGGTCGTCGTCGATCGCGACCTTCGGGCCAGTCGTGCTCGTTGCGCCGGTCATCACGACGACGGGCACCAGTTCCATCACGGCGGGCGGCGACGTCGCGCTCGTCGTCGCCGCCGATGCGACGGTCCAGCTGACGGGCAACAGCATCATCAGCGTCAAGATCGACGCCGGCACGAGCTTCGGGGCCAACGCGCTATCGCTCGGCGCGGGCACATCGGTGTCGGGCGGCAACGTCTTCGGCGTCGCAGTCAGCGCCGCCGAGATCACCAACGCGCTGCTCAAGATCGACGGCACCGTCACCGCGACCGCGACGGGCGGCGGCGTCGTGCTCAGCGCCGGGCGTGCCACCGGTAGCAATTCGCCGACCGACACGATCCAGGTCGCAGCGGGACTGTTCGGCGGCGATGTCGTGCTCACCAAGAACCCGACCGCGACGAACGGCACGACAGCGGTCCGCGCGACGGGCGACATCGACGCCTCGGGCTTCCTGTCGGCGATCGACTTCACCGCGCTCGACGCGGGCGGCGACATCATCCTCGGCTCGACGCTGGGCATTTCGGTCGGCGCGGCGACGGCGGGTGACGACATCGTCATCGTGTCGACCGGCGGCGCGGTCGCGACCGGCGCGGTCCACGCGACGGGCCTCGGCGCCGACAGCGAGTCGCCGCTCGGCGTGCCGAACGAAGCCTTGCCGACCCTCGGCCAGACGGGTCTGGTTGGATCGAACGTCGTTATCGCGGCCGGGCCGCTGTCCTCGGCATCGGTCGATGGCACCTCGGACAGCGCGCGCGATTACCGCATATCCGGCGGGTCGGTCGTGCTCGGCGGCGCGGGATTGCAAAGCCAGTCGGCCGGGCGCGCGCTGACGGTGACCAGCGTCGCCGGGTCGATCTCCGCGCCGGGCGCGGGGCTGCTGACGCTGGCGTCGGGGACCGGCGGCGCGGGTGGCGCACTGACGCTGGGCGGCGCGCTGACGACCGCCATCACTGCGGCGAACACCGACCTGACGGGGGGCACCGTCGCCGCGCGCACCGACATCGTGCTCCAGTCGCTCGGTGCGATCACGCTGCGCGACGTGAAGGGCCAGCAGTTCGGCGGCGGCGTGCTCGCCGCGACGGGCACGGCGACTTTCCGCGACGTCGCGATGGTCGGGGCCTTGGCAATCAATGCTACCGGGGTGGGATCCAACGTTTCCGTCCGCGACGTGTCGGCAGGCGCGGGCGGCATCGACATCCGCGCGGCGGGAACGATCGGCGCACGCAAGGCGACGACGACCGGCGCAGGCAACGGCATCCAGTTCGTCGCAGGCGGCGCGCTGACCGTCGGCGACGACGTCACCTCGGCAGGCAATTACAACGCCGTCGGAACCTCGGTCGGTCTCGGCACGGCGGGCGAAACGCACACGCAGCAGGCAGCGGGATCGCTGATCGTCCGCAGCACGGTGGCCAGTATCGGCGGACCCGGGTCGACGCCGGGCTCACTGCTGACGCTGCGCTCGGACAGTGGCGGCGCTGGGGCGCAGCCGCTGACCCTCGACAGCGCACAGTTCATCGTCGGCCAGAACACCGACCTGCAGGGCGGCCCCGGACGGCAGAGCGACGTGCGCATCCGCTCGGTCGGGTCGATCGAGCTGCGCGATATCAGCGCCAACCGCTTCGGCACGGTCGCCTCGGACGGCGTGCTGCCGGTCGCGGCATACGGCGCGATCTCGAACTTCACGATCACCGATAACGTCACGCTGCGTGACGTATCGACGGTGGAGGCGATCAACCTCGCGTCGTCGACGGCGGCGGTGACGCTGCGCAGCGCGACGAGCGACGCCGGAGTCAGCATCGGCGCGCAGACGACGCTGACCATCGCCAACGCGACGTCGGGCGGGACCGGGGACATCACGCTCAACGGCGCGAGCAATTTGTTCGTGACGGGCAATGTCACCTCCGACCGCGATTATTTCGCGCTCGGCGGCATCGTCACGCTGGGCAACGGCGCGACGGCGACGACCGAGCAGGCCAAGGGCATCATCCGCGTCATCGCCAACGAAATCCGTGGCCAGGCGGCGGTCGGCGCACCGACGGTGACCCTGCGCGCCAACAGCGATGACAGCGCCGCGCCGGCCGAACGACTGCTGCTCGATGCGGCGAACGGCACGATCGATGCCGCGACCTTCGCGCTCAGTGGCGGCACCGTCCCCGGCGCGATTGCCGATGTGATCATCCGCGACACCGCGACGAACGTTAAGCTGGGCAACATCAACGCCAACCAGCTGGGCAGCGTCAATCTTGCGGGCGGCGTCTACGGCCCGACGGGCGCGACGCTGAGCGTCCCCGGCGCGATCACGCTGGGCAACGTGACGACAGTCCAGAACCTCGGCATCGTCGCGACGGCAGGCAACATCTCCCTCGGCGGCGCGGCGAGCAGCGGCGGCAGCGTCGCCGTCACCGCCGACACCGTCGCAGGCCAGACGGTCACCGTCGGCACCGGCAATGCGCTGACCGCGCTGACCTTCACCGGGCGCGGCGGCGTCACCGTGACCGGCGCGGTCTCGAGCGGCGCGCTGACCAGCCTGTTGTCGAGCGGCGGCAACATCGTCGCCAGCGGCGCGGGCGCAAGCCTGTCGGGGGCGGACGTCGCCGTCACGGCCGACACCGGCAGCGCCAACGTTCGCAGCGCGACCGCGACGACCGGCAGCCTCAGCGTGCTGGCGGGGCCAACGCAGCTGGCGACGCTGGGTACCGGCTCGGCGGTGGTGGGGGACATCACCGTCGGCAGCGCCGCCGACCCGAACGTGCCCGCCAACCTCGCCAACGTCTCGGTGACGGGCACACTGACGGCGGGCGACGACATCGTGCTGCGCGGCGGAACGGTCAGCGCAAGCGGCGCGACGCTGCGGGCGACGGGCGCGCCCGGTGCCAACAACGAGGGCAACAACGCCGTCACGACGCAGGGACTGAACAATCTGTTCGGCTCGAATGTCAGTGTGCAGGGCAGCAGCACGGTCACCGTCGGCACGGCGAATACCTCCGGCGCGGAAAATGTCCGCGTCACCTCGACGGGCGGCGACGCGACGCTGACCAGCGTGACCGCGGGCAACGACGTGTTCGTCCGCGCCACCGCGGGGACGGCGACGCTGAGCGGCGGGACAGCGGGCCACGACATCGACATTACCGGCAGCAACGCCACGCTGACCGCCGGGACGGCGCTGGGTACCGGCGAAATCCGCGTCACCGCGGGCAACGTGGCGGGCAATACCGCGACGGTCGGCACGATCGGCACGACAGGCGGCCTGATCAGCGTCATCGGCGACACCATCACCGCGACCGGCGTGCAGACCGCGAACAATGGCGGGCTCACGCTGACCGGCGGGACCGGCGGCATTACCGCAGCGTCGCTGGTGACCACCGGCACGCCCAACGACATCAGTGCGACGACGACCGGCGTCGCCGGCGGGAGCGTCGTCGTCACCAGCGCGAGCTCGACGCGCGACATCACGGTGTCATCGAGTGCGAGCGATGCGACGCTCTCGACGGTCGTCAGCGCGCGCAATGTGACCGTCCTCGCCTTGCCGGCAGGCGTCGCGACACTCGGCGCGGTCACTGCCGCGACGGGCAACGTCACGGTGCGCGGCGGTACGGCGGTGACGACGGGCAACCTCGACATCGCCGGCAACCTGCTTCTCGAAGCGTCGGCGCTGACCATCGGCACGGCGGGCACCACGACGACGACCAACGCCGATGGCGATGTGACGCTGCGCGCGACGGGCGCGGGCGGACTGACGGCGCTCGGCCACGCGGTGATCATCTCGAACGCCGACGGGGCGGACGCGGTCGGCGCGATCAATCTCGATTCGGCCGGCAGCATCTTCGCGATCAGCCCCGCCGCCGGTTTCGCGGCGGGTTTCGAACTCAATGCGGGGACCGCCGCCAATCGCACCGACGCGCGCGTCCGCATGCCGCTCAGCGCGGCGATCCGGCTCGGCAATGTCAGCGCGGGCAAGTTCGGGCTGACCGACTATGTCGTCGCAGGCGACCCGTCGTCGGGCTATCAGGCGCTCGGCGCGGCACCCGAACTGACGATCAACGGCGCGATCACGCTCGGCACGGTGGCGGTGACGCAGTCGGCGCTGGTCCTCAAGAGCAATGCCAACCTGCTCCAGCTGGCGGGCGCGACGACCGCTGCCGGAAATACCATCGATAACGGTAATGACATCACGCTGTTTGGCGCGCTCGGCGTCCAGCAGACCGGACTGTTGAGCAGCGGTCGCGACCTGCTCGTCTCGAGCCCGGTGTCGATCGACCTCGCCACCGCCAATGCGGTCCGGACGGTCGACGTCAACAGCAGCGGCACGCTGTCGATTGTCAACAGCACAACGGGCGGCGCGCTGCAGGGCGGCGGCAACACGCCCGGGCGCGACGTGATCCTGACCGGCGCGACGACGACGCAGCTCCTCGGCAATTTCACCGCCGGGCGCGACGTCACCGCGAAGGGCGGCACGCTGACGCTCGGCCAGGCAGCACAGACGCATACCGTCAGCGCGGGTCGCGACCTCGTCGCGCGCAGCACGACGGGCGACATCGGGTCGCTCGGCACCGAGACGCTGACCGCCAACACTGGCGGCGGCGGCGGCTCGCTGCTGCTCGACAGCGCCGCCTCGATCAGCGGCGGCGCGAACCTCGTCAACGCCTTGGGCGACGTTCGGATCAACCTGTCGGGCGTCGCCAGCGCAGCGCGCTCGATCGTGCTCGGCAACGTCACCGCGAGCAAGTTCGGCTCGGGCCTCGGCGGCCTCGGCGTGCCGCCCGAGCTCAATATTCCGGGTGCCATCACGCTCGGCGTCGTCAATGTCACGGGCGCGGACCTGCGCGTCGTCGCGGGCACGGCGCTCAACATCGTCGGCGGCAGCACGACGGGGGCGCGCGATATCTTCCTGCGCGGCGCTACGGTGACCCAGACGGGAACGCTCAACAGCGGCCGCGACATCGACATCTCGTCGACCGGGGGCAGCGGCCTCGCGACGCTGATCGCGGCGCGCGACATCTTCGTCGGCGGCGGCGGCAACCTGACGCTGACCAACGGCACGGCGGGCGACGATATCGTGCTGCGGCCCGCCGGCAGCGTCGTCGCGGGGACGCTGACCGCGACCGGCGCGGGCAGCGATAGCGAAGGCGGCAGCGATGTTGCGCCCGCGACGTTGGGCCTGCAGGGTCTTGCGGGATCGAACATATTGGTCGTCGCCGACATCAGTTCGGTGCAGGTGACCAGTGCCGTCGCCAATACCGGCACGGCGCGCGACGTCGCCCTGCTGGCGGGCAACGGGGCGCGCCTCGACGGCGCGTCGGCGACGCGCGACATCGTCGTCAACGCCGATCTCAACAACGACAACGTCGGTACGGCCACGCTCGGCGCCGGTGCGCTGACGGCGGGACGCGACATTACCGGGATCGGCGCGACGCTCGACGCGACCGGCCCGCTGCAGGCCGGGGACGACATCCGCCTGACCGCGACGATCGGCGCGCTGACGACGCAGGCGTTGACGACGACGGGGCTCGGGTCCGACAGCGAGGCCGACGGCTTCAACATCGTGCTCCGCGCCGCGACGACCGCGACGGTCAACGGCGTGGTCAGCAGCTTCCAGAATTACAGCCTCAGCGCGGCGTCGCTCAATCTGACCAACTCGATCGCCTCGCGCGGCGACCTGACGTTGATCGCCACCGGCCCCGGCGGCATCACGGCGGGTGCGATCACGCTGACCGCGAACAGCGACGGCGTCGGCGGCGGCAACCTGACGCTCGACAGCGCGGGCGCGATCACCGGCGCGTCGACCGACCTCGTCGCGGGCAATTTGGTCGGCAGCATCCTCAACGGCGGCAGCGATGTGCGTATCCGCCTCGGCAATCCGGCGGCACCGATCGTCCTGCGCGACGTGACGGCAGCGAAGCTTGGCAGCGTGACGCAGAACGTTGCGCCGCCGCCCGCGTATAATCCGACGCAGGCGACGCTGACCACCGGCGGCAACATCACCTTCCGCAACGTCCGCACCGCCGCCGACCTCGGCATCGCCTCGACCGGCGGCAACATCGTCCTCGCCGACGCGACGAGCAGCGGCAATGTCGCGCTGACCGCGAACACCGTCGCGGGCCAGACGATTTTGCTGGGCACCGGCACCGCCGGGTTGGCGCTCGGGCTGAGCGCGAGCGGCAACGTCACTGTCACCGGCCTATTGCAGAGCGGCGTCGCGACGACGCTGCTGTCGACCGGCGGCAACGTCGATGCGAGCGGCGCGGGCGCGGTCCTGCACGGCCCGTCGGTGGCCGTCACGGCTCAGGCGGGCGACGCCAATGTTCGCGACGCGAGCGCCACGGCAGGCAACCTGACGATCCTCGCCGGACCGACGCGCACCGCGACGCTGGGCAGCGGCACCGCGTCGGTCGACGTCACCGTCGGCAGCTTCGACCTCGGCAATGTCGCCAATGTCGTGGTGACGGGCAGCGCCACCGCGGGCGACGATATCGTGCTGCGCGGCGGTACGGTCGATGCGAGCGTCGCGACACTGACCGCGACCGGCGCGGGTGCCGACAGCGAAGCCAACAGCAACGTGCCGTCGACGCTCGGCCTCGCCAACCTCGCCAAGTCGAACATCGTCGTCTCGGCAACGGGCACCGCGTCGGTCGGCACGGCGATCGCGACCGCGAATACCAATCCGGCAACCAACACCTCGCGCGACGTACGCGTCATCTCGACGGCGGGCAGCGCGACGCTGAACTCGGGCAGCGCGGGCTCCGACGTCCTCGTCAACGCGGCCACCACCGCGACGCTCGGCAGCGGCGGCGCGGGGCGCGACATCTTGGTCACCGCCGGGACGCTGGCGTCGATCGGCAACAGCACGGCGCAGCGCGACGTCGCCGTGCTCGGTGCCGACACGACTACGACGGGCGCGCTGACGGCAGGCGACGATATCGTCCTCGTCGCCAGCAACGGCTCGGTGAACGCGACGGCAGGGACGCTGACCGCGACCGGGGCCGGGACCGATAGCGAACTCGGCAGCGATGCCGTCTTCACCTTCAACCAGAGCGGCCTCGCCAAGTCGAACATCGTCGTTTCGGCAACCGGACTGGCCACGGTCGACACCGCGATCGCGACGGCGAACGCCAACCAAGCGACGAACACGTCGCGCGATGTCCGCGTCACCGCCGGCACCTTCGCGACGATCGGCGAGAGCACGGCACAGCGCGATATCGGGGTCGGCGGCGCGACCGTCACGGCGAACGGCGCATTGACGGCGGGCGACGATATCGTCCTCGTCGCGACGGGCGGCACGGTGACCGCGACATCGGGCGCGCTGATCGCGACGGGTGCGGGCAGCGACAGCGAGGCAGGCGACGACAGTGTTGCAACGCTGGCGCAAACCGGGCTGGCGACGTCGAACATCGTCATCAAGGCCTCCAGCACGGTGACGGTGACGACGGCGACGGCAAACGCCAACCCAAATCCGGTGACCAACACCTCGCGCGACATCCGCGTCACCTCGACGGGGGCGTCGGCGACACTGACCAACGCCAATGCCGGACGCGACATCGTCCTCACCGCGAACGGGCTGGCGCGGATCGACACCAGCGGGGCGCGCCGCGACATCACCGTGTCGGGCGGCAGCATCGCCGCCAACTTCGGGCTGACGGCAGGCGACGACATTGTCCTTGTCGCCAGCGGCACGGTCGACGCCGGGGCGCTGACCGCGACCGGCTCCGGATCGGACAGCGAAAGCGGCTCGGAAGCCGTGACCACTTTGGGCATCAACGGGCTGGCGAACTCGAATATCGCGCTGGCATCGACGAATAACGTCACCACGGTCACCGGCACCGTGTCGAGTGCGCGCGATTACGACGTTTCGGGCGTCGACGTCGTCCTCGGCACGGGCGGCACCGTCTCCCAGACGGCGGGCGGCATCGTCGAACTCTTCGCCAGCCGCCAGATCAAGGGTCTCGGGGCGCTGACGCTGCGCGCCAACACCAATGGCAACAGCGGCGCGGGAGCCGAGCCGATCATCCTGCGCGCCGGGACGCTGGCCCCTGTCGCCGGGCGCTCGATCGACTTCGCGCCGGGCAGCCATCTCGCCGCGGGCGACCTTGTCTTGGGGGCAGAGGGCCGCCAGTCGGACATCTTCGTCGTCACGGGCGCGAACTTCAACGGCATGTCGCTGGACACCGTCGATGCGCGCGGGCTGATCGGCGGCACCGCCGACGTTGGCGCGCCGTTCGGCTTCTCGACCAACGCGACAGGTCTGCTCGCGGTCGCCGGACCGCTCGCCATCGGCACCGTGGCGACATCCGAGAACCTCAACCTGACGGCAAGCGGCGCGGTGAACATCGCGGACGTCAGGGTGTTCGGTCGCGGCGGCGGCGGTGTGACACCCGGCTTCACCGGCACGGAAGACAATCTCGCCATCGCGGGCGACACCGTCAACGTCGGCTTCGCGCGCAGTTTCACCCCCGACACGAGCGGCGGCGACCTGACGCTCACCGCCACCGCTGCCGGGCTGGCGGACGCGACCCCCGCGCTGACGCTGACCGACGGGCGCTCGGCGCGCGACCTGCGGCTGACGGCGACGAGCGGCGCGATCGTGCTGCCGATCGCCTCGCCCCCGGCGCTGCTGCCCTCGGCGGTGGCGAGCCGCGACCTGTACGTCACCGCGCCGTCGATCGGCGTGCCGACCCCGCTCGCACTGACCGCCGGACGCAGCATCATCGTCAACGCCACTGGCGGCGGGGCCGCCGGGGTGATCCTCACGACGACGGGCTTCAAGCTGCTGCCCGACCTGACGGGCTTCGGCCTCGTCCCCGTCGACGGTGGCGCGGTCTCGTCGATCATCAGCGTCGGCGATATCGTCCAGGCCGATTTCAACATCGTCGGCAGCCTGTCGCTGACCTCGACGGGCGGCAACGTCACGGCGGGCACGGGCGCGGGCGCGCACAACACGACGCAGGATCTGACGCTCAGCGCGGTCAGCGGCACCGTCCGCGTCGGCACCAGCACTTCGGGGCGCGACACGTCGATCACCGGCGGCACCGTCGTCGTCGACACTTCGGTGACGGCGGGCGACGACATCGTCATCGTCGCGGGTGCGGGCGGGCTGACCGCGCCGCTGCTGACCGCGACCGGCGCGGGCAGCGACAGCGAGGCGGGCGACGAGAGCCTGCTGACCTTCGGCCAAGGGGTCCTCGCCAAGTCGAACATCGTCGTCGCGACCGTCGGTGCGATAACGGTTGGCGCTGCGACCGCGACGGCGAACACCGACCCGCTGAGCAACACCTCACGCGACGTCCGCATTGCGTCGTCGATCAGCAACACGACGCTGACGACGGCCAACGCGGGACGCGACCTCGCGCTGGCGAGCGCCGGTGGGAATGGCTCCACCGTGACGCTGGGCACCGGCACGGCGGCGCGCGACATCACCGCATCGGGCGGCAACATCGCCGTCCTGACCTCGGCAACGGCGGGCGACGACATCGTCCTGTCGGCGCTGGCGGGGACGGTCGACGCGCCGCTGCTGGTCGCGACGGGCGCAGGCAGCGACAGCGAAGGCGGCAACGAGAGCGCGACGACGCTCGGCTTCGCCGGTCTGGCAGCCTCGAACATCGTGGCATCCGCCACGGGCAACGCGACCGTGACGAGCGCGGTCGACAACGCCGGCGTGAATTCGCGCGATATCCGGATCGGTTCGACGTCGGCGAACGCGACGCTGACGAGCGGCCTGTCGGCGCGCGACACGCTCGTCACCGGCGCGGTCGACGCGACGCTCGGGGGCGCCACGGCAGGCCGCGACATCGGCGTGACGGCGGGCAATCTCGCGAGCATCGCGACGAGCGACGCGGGACGCGACGCCACCCTTTCGGGCCTGACGATCGCCGCGACCGGAACGTTGACGGCGGGCGACGATATCGTCCTCGTCGGGGGCGTGGGCGGCGTCACCGCCGGACGCCTGCTGGCGACGGGCGCGGGCCCCGACAGCGAAGGCGGCAACGACGCGCTCGTCTCGAGCCTCGGCCAGACCGCGCTCGCGCTTTCGAACATCGTCGTCTCGACGCCAGGCGCAGCGACCGTCACGGGCCTCATCGACGGCAGCTCGACCACGAGCATCATCACTGCGGCGCGCGACTACCGCGTCACCGGCGGCACGGTAACGCTCGGCACGGCGACGACGGCGTTCGACCAGCGCGGCGGCGGGCGCATCGCGCTCGCGTCGACCGACGGCGCGGTGACGCTGCGCGGTACCGGTGGCGAACTGCTGTCGGACGGTGGCGGACTGGCGACGAGTGCGGCGGGCGGTGCCTTGACGATCGCGGCGGCGACGACCGACGCGGTCGCACGCCCGGCGAACATCGCCAGCGTCAATGTCGCGCTGCGCGCGCAGACGCTCGCCGGTGCACAGGCGCAGGCGTTGCAGCCCTTCGTGACGCTCGCGGCGAGCGCCGCCGGCGGCGGCAGCGTGACCTTGCCCAGCGTACGCGGCGGCGCGGTAACGATCACCGCCCCCGTGACGATCAACGTGCCCATTGTGACGGCGAGCGGTGACGTCGACATTCGCGGCGTCGCGAGCGTCGGCAACGACATCGCGGTCGTGCAGCCGGTGACAGTGACGATCGACGGGTCGGGCGTCGCCCTGAACGGCAACGGTCAGGTCGCGGCGAACGTCAACGTCGCGGGCGGCCGCGGCGCGACGGCCTCGGCAGCGGTCGCCAACAACGGCCATATCGGCCTGTTCCACATCGAGACCGACGGCCCGGGCGGCGCGGACACGGGAATCGCCCGGCTCGGCAGGACGCCGCTCGCCACGACGGCAATCGATGCGGTGCTGGTCGAATCGCAGACCGGTCAGGTCATCGTCGACAACGCGGTTGCCGACGGCATCGGGCTGTTCGGACGACGGGCGGGATCGAGCGTCACGGTCAACGGCACGGTGAGGGCCAACGGCGGCAACGTGACCGCCGCCAGTCCGGTCGTGACGATCGCCAATGCCATCGCGAGCTCATCCGACATCCGCATTGTCGCGACGGGCAGCGCGACGCTGACCACCGGAAACGCCGCCAATAACCTCAGCCTGTTCGCAGGCGGTACCGCGACGCTCGACGACGGCACGGCGGGGAGCCAGCTATCGGTCGTGGGCGGCACGGTCGCCGTCCTGACGCGCGCGCAGGCGGGCGACGACCTGATCCTGCTCGGCACGACCGCGACTGCCGACATCACCGCCAGCGGCGCGCTGCTGCGCACCACCGGCGGCGTCGATGCGCAGGCCGGGAACGACGACACGGCGGGCACCGCCGCGGTGGCCGGAACGATCGTCCAGGCGAACTATTACGGTGCGGGCCAAGCCGGCAACGCGGCGGTCGCGGCGACGCTGACGAGCCCGCTGACGGGCAATGCGATCCGTCAGCTCGGCGGCAACAACGTGACGATCTCGGGGCGCGACGTCGCGCTGGCGGGCGGCACGGTCGATGCCGGACGCGACCTGCGAATCGAGGCGGGACGCAACGCGACGCTGGGGACCTCGGCAGTTGCGGCGCGCGACCTGATCGTCGCGGCGGGGCTGACCACGGCGGGAACACTGACGGCGGGCGCGACGGTGCAGGCGGGCGACGACCTGATCCTCGCCAACGCCAACGGCAACGTCGTCGCCGGGACCGCGACGCTGACCGCGACCGGCGCGGGCAGCGATAGCGAAGCGGGCAGTGATGCAGCGGCCGCGCGGCGCGCCGACCATGTCACCGCGACCCCTGCCCTGCTCGCCGATCCGACGGGCAGCGGCTCGATCACGCGCCTTGCAGGCAGCAACATCGTCGTCGCCGCGAACGGTTCCGCCACGGTCGGTCAGGCAACTGCCAGCGCGGCGGGCGCGCGCGATATCCGCATCGCGGCGAACGGTGCCGCGACGCTGACCACCGCGACCGCGCGGCGCGATCTGCTCGTGCTGGGCAGCAGCGCGACGACGACGGACACGCTGACCGCCGGCGACGATATCGCCGTCGTCGCGCGCGGCGGCACAGCGACGGTCGCGACGGCGACGACAACGGGCCTGACGCCGAGCGACGAGACGCTGATCACCGACACGCTGCACGACCTGTCGGGCAACGGCCTCGCCCTCCCCGGCGAAGCCGCGCTGACGCGCATCGACGGCGCGAGCATCCTCATCGCCGCGTCGGGCAGCAGCGTCGTCAGCGGCACGGTGACGAGCGCCGGACGCTACACCGCGATCGGCCGGACGGGCGTGACGCTCGGTGCGGGCGCGACGCCGGTGACACAGAGCGCCGCGCGCGACATCCTCGTCTCCGGCTCGCTGCTGGCAGCGACCCCGGCCGACATCGTGCTGCTCGGCACCTTCGACCTCCAGTCGAACAGCGACAGTCTTGGCACGGGCGACGGCATCGCGCTGGCGCTCGCCAACGGTATCGTCGACGGTGCGGCGGCGCGACTGACGACCTTGCGCTCGGTTGCCGAAACGCTGCCCGACCAGGGCCGCGTGACGACGGTTGCGAACGCCCCCGACGGCGTCAAGGCGGTGACACTGCTGAGCGTCGACGCACCGGTCGCCGACCTCCGCGCCCTAAACGACGTGATCGTCACCGACGCCATCTTCGACGGCGGCTTCACGCTGGCGTCGAAGGCCGGACAGGTGACGCTGACCAGCGCGCGGGTGTCGAGCGCCGTGCCGCTGATGACCGTTGCCGAACTTGGTGCGGTCGATCTCAGGCTGTTCGGCGCGACCGGCGCGACGCTGGGCCAGACGCTCGCAGTGAGCGACGGACAGCTCCGCGACGTCACCGTCGTTACCAGTGGGGGCATCGCGAGCGTCGGCCGCGCGGCGGCGCGCGACGATATCGTCGTCGCCTCGACGACGGGCAGCGCGACCGCGACGACGCTCATCCTCACCGGCCTGCCGAGCGATTCAGAACTCGGTTCGGCGAGCGCGACGCTCGCCGACGCCAACGG
>JBBQVB010000003.1:0-51432 GCA_038211965.1 Sphingomonadales bacterium | reverse complement strand
GACCTGCATCGTCGTCGCGCTGTTGCGGGGCCATGCCGACTGGGGTCGCCTGCCCGCACTGGTCTGGGCGCACCTCGCGACGATCGGCCTCGCGCTGGCGCTGACGCCGGTGATGCTGCTGCGCCGCAAGGGCGACACGCGCCACCGGGTGCTCGGCTATGCCTGGGTGGCGTCGATGTTCGGCACGGCGGCGCTGAGCTTCGGGATGCGCTACACCAACCACGGCAGCTTCAGCTTCATCCACATCATCTCGGCGTGGACGCTGCTCCAGGTGCCGCTGATCGTCGTGCGCGCGCGCCAGCATGCTATCGCGAAGCACCGCCGCGCGGTGCGCGGCATGGTCGTCGGCGCACTGCTCATCGCGGGGTTCTTCACTTTCCCGTTCGACCGCCTGCTCGGGCATTGGCTGTTCGCGCCCGCCACCGCGAACCGCTCGATGGCGGTCACCGGCTGACGGGGCGATGCGCCGCGCTGGCATCGCGCGCCCCAGCCCCTATCTTCACGCCATGCAGGATATCCGCGTCACCATCGCCGCCGAGGTCCACAAGCTCGTCGGGTCGCGTGGCGACGACAAGGCGCTGGTGCGCGGCCCCGGCGAGGCGGGACTGGTCACGCCCGACTCGATCGCCTGGAAGGTCCACGGCGATTTTTCGACGATGATGATCGGCGGCGTCGCGGCGCTGCTGATGCAGATGCTCCATCCCGCCGCACTGGCGGGGGTCTGGGACCACAGCAATTTCCGCACCGACATGCCGGGCCGGCTGCGCCGCACCGCGCAGTTCATGGCAGCGACGACCTTCGGGTCGGAACGCCAAGCGCTCGGCATGATCGACCGGATCAACCGCATCCACGACCGCGTCGCGGGCACGCTGCCCGACGGCAGCGCCTATGCCGCGAACGACCCCGCGACGCTGGCGTGGGTCCACGTCGCGGGCGCCGACAGCTTCCTGCGTGCCTATGTCCGCTACCGCGATCCCCTGCTGAGCGGCGCGGCGCAGGACCGCTATTTTGCCGAGACCGCAATCATCGCGCACCACCTCGGCGCGGGCGAAGTGCCCGAGACCCGGCGCGGCGTCGCGGCGTATCTGCGCGCCGCACGCCCGGCGCTGCGCGTCGATGCGCGGACGCGTGAGGTCGTGCGCGTCATCCTCGCCTCGGCGCCACCGTCGGCCGCGCTTGCGCCCGTCGCCAGCCTGATGATGCAGGCGGGCATCGACCTGCTGCCCGCGTGGGCGGGCGACCTCCACGGCCTGCGCGTGCCGCTGCACCGCAAGCCACTGGTGCGCGCCGGAGCGGGCGGCATCGGCAGCGTGCTGCGCTGGGCGCTCGCGGACGCGCGGCGGCGACGTGCCGCAGCCTAATTCATTTGCGAATGTTCCACGTGGAACATATTAGGTACGAATGGCGCAACTCGACACCAGGGCAAAGCTGGCAATTCTCGCCGATGCGGCGAAATACGATGCATCGTGCGCGTCGTCGGGGACGTCGAAGCGCAACAGCGTCGGCGGCAAGGGCATCGGTTCGACCGAAGGCGCGGGCATCTGCCACAGCTATGCCCCCGATGGGCGGTGCATTTCGCTGCTCAAGATCCTGCTGACCAACAGCTGCATCTTCGATTGCCATTATTGCATCAACCGCCGCTCATCGAACGTGCGGCGGGCGCGCTTCACCGTCGACGAGGTCGTTGCGCTGACGCTCAATTTCTACAAACGCAACTATATCGAAGGCCTGTTCCTGTCGTCGGGGATCATCGGCAGCAGCGACTACACGATGGAAGCGATGGTCCGCGTCGCGAAGGCACTGCGCCTCGACCATGATTTCCGCGGCTATATCCACCTGAAGTCGATCCCCGATGCCGCACCCGAGTTGCTCGACCAGGCGGCGATGTACGCCGACCGGCTGTCGATCAACGTCGAGATGCCGACCGTCATCGGCCTCGAGCGCCTCGCCCCCGAGAAAGACGCCGGACGCATCCGGCTGGCGATGGACGGCCTCAAGACCGGTATCGCCGAGAACAAGGAGGCGCGGCGCAAATTCCGCTCGGCGCCCAAGTTCGCGCCCGCCGGCCAGTCGACGCAGATGATCGTCGGGGCCGACGCAGCCGACGACAGCGCGGTGGTCGCCAGCGCGTCGTCGCTCTACGGCAAATTCGGCCTGCGGCGCGTCTATTACAGCGCCTTTTCGCCGATCCCCGATGCCAGCGCGGTGCTGCCCCTCGTCCAGCCGCCGCTGATGCGCGAGCACCGGCTGTATCAGGCCGACTGGCTACTGCGCTTCTACGGCTTCGCGGTCGGCGAGGTGCAGGATGCCACCGACGCGGGCATGCTGCCGCTCGACATCGACCCCAAGACGGCGTGGGCGTTGAAGCACCGCGCGCAGTTCCCCGTCGACGTCAACCGCGCGCCGCGCGAGCTGCTGCTGCGCGTCCCCGGGCTCGGCGTGAAGTCGGTCAACGCGATCGTGCGCGTGCGGCGGCAGCGCGCGCTCGACCTCGCCGATGTCGGACGGTTGACGCGCGGTATCGAGAAGTTGCGGCCGTTCCTGATCGCCAGCGACTGGCGGCCGGTGGCGCTCGCCGAGCGCGCCGACTTACGGTCGGGGCTGGTCAAAGCGGAGCGGTCGCAGCTGGAACTGTTCGGCTGATCGCGCATAGTCGCGCGATGCCCAGCGTCACCCTCGCCGCGCCCGATGATTTCGACGGCTGGCGCGCGGCGGTGCGGACGCTCGTCGCGCGCGACACCCCGCCGAGCGCGGTGACGTGGCTCATCGCGGGCGAAGCGGGCGACCTGTTCGGCGAGGCGGCGCCGGGGGGAGATGCGGCGCTGCCGTCGTTCACCGTCCCCAAGGCGTTTCTCGACATGGCGAAGCGCGTCGTCTGCAACGCCGAGCCCGAGCGTTTCGCGCTGCTCCACGCCGCGCTGGCGCAGCTGCGGACACGCTCCAAGCTGCTCGACGATGCCGCCGACCCGTTGGTGCGCCGCCTCTATGACCTCGACAAGGGCGTACGACGCGACGTCCACAAGATGCGCGCTTTCGTGCGCTTCCGCGAGGTCGACGCTACGGATGGCGAGCGTTTCGCCGCGTGGTTCGAGCCCGAGCACCACATCGTACGCCTCAACAGCGGCTTCTTCGTCCGTCGCTTCGCGCAGATGCGCTGGTCGATCCTGACGCCTGAGCTCTGCGCCCACTGGGACACTGCCGACCTGAGCTTCACGCCCGGCGCGGCGAAGGGCGACGCGCCGCAGGGCGATCCGATCGAGGCGGTGTGGAAAACCTATTACGCCAACATCTTCAACCCGGCGCGCCTCAAGATCGACGCGATGACCAAGGAAATGCCGAAGAAATACTGGAAAAACCTGCCCGAGGCGGCGTTGATCCCCGAACTCATCGCCGGAGCGGCAGGAAGGACGCGCGCGATGATCGACACCGCGCCGCGCGACGCGCCCGCCGCCGCGACCGATGCGCTCGGCGCTTTGCGCGCCGACGCCGCGAGCTGCACGCGCTGCCCGCTCTACGCCCCCGCGACGCAGACAGTATTCGGTGAAGGCCCCGCCGATGCGCGGCTGATGTTCGTCGGTGAACAGCCCGGCGACCAGGAGGACCTCGCGGGGCGGCCCTTCGTCGGTCCGGCGGGACAAGTTTTCGACCGCGCGCTGGCGCAGGCCGGCATCGACCGCACCTCCGCCTACGTCACCAACGCCGTCAAGCATTTCAAGTTCGAGCCGCGCGGCAAGCGCCGCATCCATTCGAAGCCCGGCGCGGGCGAGATCGACGCCTGCCGGTGGTGGATCGACCAAGAGCGCGCGGCGATTGCGCCAGCCGTGACGGTGGCGCTCGGCGCGATGGCGGCGCGGTCGCTGACGGGCCGGGTCGTGACGATCTCGAAGGAGCGCGGGCGCGCGATCGCGCTGCCCGACGGATCCGAACTGTGGATCACCGTCCACCCCAGTTTCCTGCTGCGCATCGAGGACAAGGCGGCAGCGGCGGCCGAGTTCGACCGCTTCGTCGCCGACCTCGCGGCGGTTCGCGACCGCGTTGCGACGCTGGCCTGACGGACCTTTCGCGCGCGATGCGGGTTGTGCGGGCGAAACGTCCACCGGAGAGCGACATGCACAAGACCCTGACCGCCGTCATCGCGGCATTGAGCCTAGCGGCCGTTGCCGCACCTGCAGCGGCCGCGATCAATGCCCGCCAGCTCAACCAGATGCGCAACATCGACGCGGGCGTGCGCAGCGGCAAGCTGACGCCGCGCGAGGCCGCGACGCTGCGCGCCGAGCAGCGCATGATCGAGCGAACCAAGCACGTCCTCAAATCACGCAACGGCTACGGCGACGGCGATGAGCGGCGCATCCATCGCATGCAGGACGCCGCCGCGCGTCACATCGACCGGCTGAAGTTCAACGCTGCGCGCGTCGCCAAATAACGCCGCACGGGCGCCGTCGGCGATCCGCGGGCGGCGCGTCGGCGGCGCGGTCAGAGCAGGCGTTCGACCGCGCCGCGCAGCTTTTCAGGCGTCACCGTGGGGCCGTAGCGCGCCGCGACACGACCCTCGCGGTCGATCAGGAACTTGGTGAAATTCCACTTGATCGACCGGCTGCCGAGCAGGCCGCGCGCTTGGCTCTTGAGCCATTTGTACAGCGGGTGCGCCTGCGGCCCATTGACCTCGACCTTGGCGAACATCGGGAAATCGACATCGTAGGTCAGCGAACAGAAGTTCGCGATTTCGGCGGCGTCGCAGGGTTCCTGCTTGCCGAACTGATTGCACGGGAAGCCGAGTACCGCGAGGCCCTTGTCGCCCAACTCGGCGTGAAGCTTTTCAAGGCCGGCGTATTGCGGCGTGAAGCCGCATTTGCTCGCGGTATTGACGATCAGCAGCACCCTGCCGCGATAGTCGGCGAGCGGGCGCAGCGTGCCGTCGAGCGCGGTTGCGGCAAAGTCGTAGGCGCTGGTCATCGCGGTCTCCCGAGCATCGCGCACCATGGCCAGCCGCATAAGCTTGGACAAGTGGCTGCGGCGGTCGTAAATGCACCGTCGAGTCGGCGAGGGCGCGTGCGTTGAGTCTGGTACAGGTCTGGCAGATTCTCTGGGTAAGGCGCTGGCACCTGCTGCTGTGCATCGCGGTGTGCGCGGGCACCGCGCTGTTCCTCGCGCTCCAGCTGCCCCCGACCTACGAAGCGCGGGCGCGCGTGCGCATGGAGGTCGTCGATCCCGATCTCGTTACCGGTCAGATGGTCAACGAACACGACATCGACACCTATATCCGGACGCAGCAGTTGCTCGTTCTCGGCGACCGTGTCGCGGGCAAGGTCGTCGACAAGCTCGGCTGGGCGACCAACCAGAATATCATCGACGCCTATGCGAACGCGGGTGGCGGTGCAGAGGACGGCGGCGACGTGCGGCAGTGGGCGGGGCAGCGGCTCAGCGGCGCGACCGGCGCGGTCCCCCTCGAGGGCAGCGGCACGCTCGATATCATCTACCGTGCGCCCGACCCGCAGGCGGCGGCGGCGATCGTCCGGCTGATCCGCGACGCCTATATCGAGACCAATCTGGAGATGCAGACCCAGGGCGCGAAGGCGCGTGCAGAGCGTTATGACGGGCTCGCGGTGAAGGCCCGCGCCAGCCTTGCCGCCGCCGAGGCCGACCTGCGCACCGTGCTCGCCGATAGCGGCACCGTCATCGACGCTGCGGGCGAGGATACTGACCGCCGCAACCTCGCCGAGAGCGGCGACTATCTGCTGCCGACAAAGCTGCGCACCGCCGAAACCGCCGCGCAGCACGTCCGCATCGCGCAGACCTCGCCGCTGATCGCCGAACTGCGGAAGTCGCTCGCTGCCGTCGAGGATGCGATCTACCTCGAAGGCACGCAGCTCGGCCCGGAGAACCCACGCTACGTCGCCCTCGTGGCGCAGCGCGCGATGCTGCGCGCGCAGCTCACGCAGGCCGACGCGGCGGCGCGCGCGCGGGTCAACGCCATCGCAGGCCTCGCGCAGACGCAGGTGTCGCGTCCCGAGGCCGAATACCGCGCCGAGCGCAGCCGCCTGCTCGCCAAGGCCCCGGTGGCGCTCCGTATCGTCCAGGCGCAGCGCGTCGTGGCGCAGCGTCGCAACGAATTCGCGCGCATCGAGGATACCGCGACGCGCCTTCACCTGCTCGGCGAGCGCACCGAGAGCGGCCTCGTCGTGATGGGCGATGCGATCGTCAACGACACGCCGGTCGCCCCGAAGATTCCGCTGACCGTCGCGGTCGCGACGCTGTTCGGCGCGATGCTCGGCACCGTCGCGGCGTTGCTCGACGGGCTGGTCGGGCGCGAGGTGCTGGGCCGCGAGGACCTCGCCTTCGCGAGCGGCGTACCTGTGCTCGGCACCGTGCCCGCCGGGCCGCAGCGCGGGCGACTGGCGCGGCTGTTCCGCTGGCGAACGCGGCGCGGCGGCGGGCAGGCTGCGGCGCCCGCCTGACACTGCGCCCGACACTGCCCGCGTGATACTGGCCGTCAGGCGGCCAGTCGGGGGCGGCGCGTAGGGACCGCCGGGGACGACGCGGCAGGTTTGTCGGCGGGGGTGACGCAGGACCGATGAGCACGGCATCAGACGACGATTTGACCGCGAGCTATGCCGGTGCCTTCGACGGGCGACTGACCCCGGGAACGCGCCCCGCGCTGCTGATCGTCGATGTCGTGATGGCGTACCTCGACCCCGCCTCGCCGCTGTACGCCGGGGTCGAGGCGGCGCTGGCGTCGAACGAGCGGCTCGCGGCGGCGGCGCGCGCACACGATGTGCCCGTGATCTTTACCGGCGTCGTCTATCACCCCGGCGGCGTCGACGGCGGGCTGTTCTACCGCAAGGTGCCCGCGCTCAAGGCCTTCGTGCGCGGCTCGCCGATGGCGGCGTTCCCGCCGACGCTGCAACCGCTGGCGCACGAGATCGTCGTCACCAAGCAATATGCCTCGGCGTTCTTCGGCACCTCGCTCGCCGCGACGCTGACCGCGCTGGGCATCGACACGCTGCTGATCGGCGGCTTCTCGACGTCGGGCTGCGTGCGTGCCTCGGCGCTCGACGCGCTCCAGCACGGCTTCGTGCCACTGGTCGTGCGCGATGCCTGCGGCGACCGCCACGCCGCCCCGCACGAGGCCAATTTGTTCGACCTGCAGGCCAAATACGCCGAGGTCATCGACGAGGCAGCAGCGCTGCGCGTCATTTCGGGGGAAAGCCTGTGAAACGCCTCGAGGCCCAGACCGCGCACGCCGCGCTGGTGACCGGCGACGCCGACGACCGTGCGCGGCAGGAGTTCGCGTTCGCGCTGCGCAATCGTGTCACCGGACAGCTGATGCCGAGCAACCGCGTCGTCTTCGACCGCCGCGCCGCCGCCGCCTTCGCGCGCACCGCCGGCCACGCCCCCGAGACGCCGCGCGACATCCGCACGGCGATGGAGGCCGACAGCTGGTACCGCTTCTACATCTCGGCGCGGCGCACCAGCCAGGAACTGATCTGGGCGAGTGTCATCCCCGCCGTCGGGGCCGCGCCGCCGTCCCCTGCGCCGCCCCCCGCCGGCGGCACGCTGACCCTCAACGCGGACGTGACCGTCCCCGGCTATGTCGCGGCGCTCGACATCCATTGCATGCCCGGCGGCTACACTGCCGACGACGGCGCGAGCGCCGGCGCGGTCTACGACCGCGGCGTCTACCTCTACATGTCGGGCCTGATGGGCGGGCTCAACGATGCGGTCGGGCAGCTCGGCGTCGCGTGGCTCAAGCGCCACACCCCCGATTTCGCGCCGCAGCGCATCCTCGATATCGGCTGCGGCGTCGGCCACGCGACGCTGCCGTGGTGCGACGCCTACCCGGCAGCCGAGGTCCACGGCATCGACGTCGGTGCGGCGCTGCTGCGCTACGGCCATGTCCGCGCCGAGGGGTTGGGCAAGGCGGTGCACTTCAGCCATCGCAACGCCGAAGCGACGGGCTTCGCCGACGCCTCGTTCGACTTCGTGACGAGCAGTATCGTCCTCCACGAAACCAGCGGGCGCGGCCTGCCCGCGATCCTCGCCGAGTGCCGCCGCCTGCTGCGCCCCGGCGGCATCATGCTCCACATCGACCAGCCGAGCTTTCGCGGCACCGACCCGTGGGGCGTTTTCCTCCAGGAGAACGAGACCTATTACAACAACGAGCCGTTCTGGCGACGCTATCGTCAGCTCGATCTGGCCGAACTCGCCGTCGCCGCCGGATTCGCGCGCGAGTATGTCGTCGAGGACCTGCTGACCGCTGACGTGGTGCGGCAGAGCCAGAACAACGAGGCGGTATCGCCCGAGTCCGCCGCTGCGAAGGCGCGCGGTTTCGGCGTCCTGCTGGCGCGCGTGCCATGAGCCTCGCCAAGGGACTCCCCCGCCACGTCAAGGGCGGTCGCCCGGCGTTCCACGACCAGCCCGCCATCGACCGCCTGATCGCGATACTGCTCGCCTTGACCAGCGAGGTCTCGGTGCTGCGCGACCGCGTCGACACGCTCGAAACCCTCGGCCGCGATCATGGCTGGCTCGCGGCCGGCGCGGTCGACGCGCATACCCCCGACCTTGCCGAACGCACGGTCCGCGATGCGCGCCGTGCCGCGATGCTCGACCGCGTGCTCGCGGTGCTCGACGAGGAGATCGCGGGGCTTGGCGGCGACGACTACTGGGCAACGATCGCCGAGATCGAGGCGGGCGAGGCGTGACCGTCATGCTCCACGCTGCGGATAGTGGCGGCACGGCACGAACCACCTTCCGGCACCATCCCTAGCCTTGGTCGAGGGCAGTCGGGGAGACGCGCGTGGCGAACGAAACGAGCGGATACAGCCGCGCGTCGCAGGTCGGCGGCTGGCTGATCGCGCTGGTCTATCTCGGCCATTCGGCGCTGACCGCGCAGCTGGCGCGCAGCGACCGCTTCGGGCCGCTGCGCGAGGTCCTGCGCGGCTGGCACTATGTCCTCGGCGCGACGCTGCTGGCGCTGGTGATCTGGAGGCTGTGGAACTGGCGGCGCGACGGCGGCGTGCCGGCACCCGCCGGTCTCGGCGCGGGGGTCTGGCACTGGGGGCGCAGCCTCGCGGTGATCTCCTACCTGCTGATGTTCGCCGCCCCCTTTCTCGGCGTGCTGTTCGCGTGGGCGGATGGGCTGAAAATCCACCTCGGCCCACTGCCACCCTTCCCGTCGCTGATGGAGCGCAGCCGCCCGGTGTGGATGTTCACCGGCTATTTCCATTCCGGCATGGGGTTCATGCTGATCACCCTCAACGCCGCCGCGCTGCTGACCGGCCTCTATACGCTGCTGCGCTACGGGCGCGGGCTGCTGCGCGTCATGCCGCCGGGCTACGGGGCGCAGGTCTTCGGATCGGCGATCATCACCGTCTATTCGTTCGCGACCTTCCGCTCGCCCGCACCGGGACCACGCGCGGTGGGCATCTTCCTCGCCATTGCGGGCGCGATCTGGGCGGTCGGTGCGCTGCTTCACCGCGAGCGGAGCGCCGACCCGCGCCCGCGTCGCCTCGGGCCGTTCGGGCGCGCTGTCGCGCCCGCCTTCGCGGTCGCGCTGCTGATACTCGGTGCCTATGGGCCCCATGCGCTGTTCAAGGTAACGCCGTGGGCGATGGGGACGACGCTGGCCGCGCCCGCCGGGGTGACGTCGCACCTGACACCCGCGACGCGCGTCGTGCTGCCGCCCGAGACGGCGTACGAGCGTCAGGTCAAGGTCGAGACCTATAAATGGTGCCGCTTCTGCCACAGCGTCGCGAAGAACGGCCCGCACCTCGTCGGCCCCAATCTCTACCTGATCTTCGGCCAGAAGGCGGCAAGCGCGCCTAATTTCGCCTATACCGACGCGATCGTCGCGGCGGGCAAGAAGGGCCTCGTGTGGGACGACGCGACGATCGCGCACTATATCGCCGACCCGCAGAAGAACATGCCGGGGACCGCGATGATCGTCTCGTCGGGGCCGATTCCCGATCCCAAGGTGCAGCAGGCGATCGTCAACATCCTCAAGCGCGAGACGATGCAGGATGCCCAAGCACCTGCCGCGCCGCCGCAAGGCCCGCCAGCCGCCCCAGCCCCGTCGCCGTAAGCAGCCCGAAGCCCGCGATATAGCCCGCCGCGCCCGTCCCCGGGATCCCCCGCGCCGCGCCGCCGCCCGCGACCAAATGGGGGAGCGCGGAGCCGTTGGCGCGGAGCACGCGGGCGTCGGCATCGACGACCAGCCCGCCCTGCGTGTGGAACAGCGCGCCGGTGACCTTGGCAGCGCGCCACGGCCCGGTCAGTTCGGGGTGGCCGGTGAAATCGCGCCCGAAGGCGTCTTGGGCCTCGCCACGCGTGCACGCCGCGACCTCGGCAACGGTCGCGGCCAGCGCGCTTGCCGGCAGGCCTGTCGCCGCCGCAAGGCCCGCAATGTCGTCCGCCGCAACCACTGCCCCGGCGCGCAGCGCGTCGCGATAGTCGTCGAACTGCAGCATCACGCCGTGGCAGCGTTCGTCGTACACGCTCCACGCCACCGACCCCGGCTGCGCGACGATCTTCGCCGCCTGCACCGAATAGCCGAGCGCCTCGTTGCTGAAGCGTTCGCCGGCCACGTTGACCTGGAAGCCCCCCGCCATGATCAGCGGCCACAGGATCGGCACGCCGTGGCCGTACGCCAGCCCGCCATGCCCCTGATAGGCGTCGAGGTCGGCCGCCGCGCCGCCGAGCGCGCGCCCCCACGCCAGCGCGTCGCCCTTGTTGCCGGGGTGGCCGTGGAAGACCGCCCCGGCGATCTCGGGGATGTGTGCTGCGACCATCGCCGCGTTGCCGCCGAAGCCCGAGCAGGCGAGCACCAGCGCCGCGCATCCGACGATCTCGCGCGCGCCGTCGGGCCGCCGCACGACGACCGCGATCACCGCACCGTTGGAGTCGACCGCAAGGTCGGTGACCGTCGCTTCGGTGAGCACGTCGACCCCCGCCGCCGTCGCCGCGCCGAGGAGCGCCGCCATCAGTTCCTCGCCGGTGCGGTTGGGCGTCCCCATCATCCGCCGGACGCTGTGGCCGGGGTAGAGGAAGCCGTCGACGAGGCCGAGCGGCACGCCGTGCCCCTGCAACCATGCCACCGCCGCCGCCGACTCGTCGGCCAGTCGCTGCACCACCGCCGCGTCGCCGCCGCCCGCCTTGGCGAGCACGTCCGCGGCAAGCCGCGCCGGACTGTCGTCGATGCCCGCCGCAGTTTGCTCGGGGGTGCCGGCTGCCGGGATCAGCCCGGTCGACATCGCCGTCGTCCCGCGCGGGCGCGCGTCGCGCTCGACGACGAGCACCGACGCGCCGCTGTCCGCCGCCGCGAGCGCCGCGCACAGTCCGCACGCCCCGCCGCCGATGACGACGACGGGGACGGTAAGGCTGATCGCGGCGGGATCGAGATCGCGGATGATGGGCATGGGCGGGACACTCTGCGCGCGCTTCGGCGCGGTTACGACCGCACGCCTAGCATCGAAGCGGAATTTCGGGTGACGCACCCCGGCCCTATCCGCTGTGCGGAGCCGGATGGCGCGGTCCCTCGCACTGCCGCGCCGCCGCCGACACCGTGTCGGCAAGGGGATACGCATGACCGACACACCCACCACCGGCGAGTTCGCGCGCGGCTGGCGCATCGTCGCGGGCGGCGCGGTGGGCACGATGTTCGGGATTTCGGCGCTGCCGTTCTACACGCTCGGCGTCTTCGTCAAGCCGATCGCCGCCGCGACAGGGTGGAGCCGCCAGCAGGTCCAGTCGGGCATCGCGGTGCAGATGCTGACCATCGTCGCGGTCGGCTGGCTATACGGCATCGCGGTCGATCGCTGGGGCGCGCGGCGTGTCGGGCTGGCGTCGCAAGCGGGGCTGGGCGTGGCGCTGGCGTCCCTGTCCTTGACCGGCGGCAGCCTGACGACCTGGTATCTCGGCTGGTTCGCGGTCGGGCTGCTCGGCGCGGGGACGAGCCCGCTGACGTGGACGCGCGGTATCGCGACGTGGTTCACCGCACAGCGCGGCGCAGCGCTCGGCCTCGCGCTCGCGGGGACGGGGATCACCGGCTTCGTCGCGCCGCCGCTGGTGACGCGCGTCGTCGCCGACCACGGCTGGGGCGCGGGCTATGCGATGCTCGGGGTCGGCGTGTGGCTCATCGCGATGCCGCTCGTCGCGCTGCTGTTCCGCGACCCGCCCGTGCACCCGGTCGCGGCGCGCCCCGCCGCCACCGACCCCGCGCGCACGGCGGCGCTGCGTGATTATCGCTTCTGGGTCATGCTGCTGGTGTTCGCCCTGGTCACCATCGGTATCGCGGGACTGATCCCCAATCTCGTGCCGCTGCTCACCGACCGGGGGATGACAGCCGGCGATGCCGCGCTCTACGCCAGCCTCGCTGGACTGTCGGTCATCGCCGGGCGCATCGGCACGGGGCTGCTGCTCGACCGCTTCTGGGCACCCGGGGTCGCGGCGGCGGTGCTGCTCCTTCCCGCCGCGTCGTGCCTTGCGCTGGCCGGCAATGCGCTGCCGGGTGGTTTGGCGACGGGCGCCGCGGCCGTGCTGCTCGGCCTGACGGCAGGTTCCGAATTCGACCTCATCGCCTATCTCACCGCGCGCTATTTCGGGCTGCGCCACTACGGCTTCGTCTATTCGCTCCAGTCGATCGGGCTACTCCTCGCGAGCGGCCTCGCACCGCCGCTGTTCGGGCATATCCACGATGCCAGCGGCAGTTACCAAAGCGCGCTGATCGTTGCCGCGGCATGTTTTCTGATCGCGCCGCCGTTGCTGCTGACGCTCGGTCGCTATCCGCGCGGCGACGAAACGCTCCCGGCCGCCGGCTGACGCAACCGGCCCGCGCCCTTTCAACCGGGGCGGGTCCGCGCTAGCAGCACCGGCAGGCGCGCGGCGGGAGACGAGAATGCTGAGAATTTTCTCGCCGCGCGGCGGCGGCGGCGCGGTCTGCACCAGCGATTGCGACCTCAAGACGCTGCCCGCCGATGCGGTGTGGATCGACATGATCTCGCCGACCGCCGCCGAGGAAAGCTTCGTCGAGGCGGCGACCGGTGTCGGCATCCCGACGCGCGACGAGATGGTCGAGATCGAACCGTCGAGCCGCATGTATCAGGACAACGGCGCGATCTACGTCACCGCCAATCTGCTTTACGGCCACGACGCCAAGTCGCTGAGTTCGGGGCCGGTGTCGTTCGTGCTGACGCCCGCGCACCTGATCACCGTGCGCTACGCCAGCCCCAAGGTCTTCGACATCGTCAAGAACCACTTCGAGCGGTCGGAGCAGATGAGCACCGACCCGTGCGCGGTGCTCGTCCACCTCCTCGACGCGGTCGTCGACCGGCTCGCCGACGTGCTCGAGCATGTCGGCGGTGACATGGACGGCATCTCGACCTCGACCTTCCGCCGCGCCGCGCCGGGGCGGCAGAGCCGCATGTCGACCGTCGCGTTGCAGGCGCTGCTGACGCGCATCGGCCACGCCCAGGATGTCGTCTCGAAGGCGCGCGATTCGGCGCTGACGCTGGCGCGGCTGCTCGGCTATCTGTCGTTCGCTACCGAGAAGGACCGCAAGGACGCGCGCGAGCATCTCAAGACACTGTCACGCGATGTCGCGGCACTGACCGACCACGCCAACTACCTCGGTAACAACGTCACCTTCCTGCTCGACGCGGTGCTCGGGCTGATCAACCTCGAACAGGCGAATATCGCCAAGATCTTCTCGGTCGCGGCGATGGTCTTCCTGCCGCCGACGCTGATCGCCGGGATCTACGGCATGAACTTCGAATATCTGCCCGAACTCAAGTGGCATTTCGGCTATCACGGCGCACTGATCGCGATGCTGGCATCGGCGGTGCTGCCGTATGCGCTGTTCAAGGGGCGGGGGTGGTTGTAGCCGGCGCCCCTCCGACGACGCCCCTTGTTACTTACTCGTCGAACACACACCCATATTCCGGCGTGAACCGCGCCGACCGCTTGGCCAGCAGCGGCACCGATGCCGTGACGCGCTGCGCCGCCGGGTCGTCGGACATACGGACGATCTCCATCCCCGGCTCGAAATCCGTCGCGCACGACTTCATGTCGCGGCCCCCGGCATAGCGGCACGAGCAGACGACGTGCGCGACATAGCCGCTCGCCAGATACGCCCGCGTGCCCTGCGCGCCGCCCTTGATCGCCAGATAGCCGCCGGTGAAGACGACGAGCACCGCGATCAACAGCAGCCACCTGAGCCTTGCGTTCACCGATGCGTCCCCTCTACGTTGCCGCCCAAGTGCAAGGGGGAGAAGACGCGATGCGCGGCGTGCGATCAAGCCTGTTCGTCGCGGCAATGGGCGTGGCGGCCGCCGCAATTGCCCAAACCTCTGCCCCCAAGCCCGAAATCGCGCGCTTCTTCAGCGACCCCAAGCTTGCCGAGACGCGCGCCATCATCGTCATGCAGGACGGCAAGATCGTCGCCGAGCAATACGGCAAGGGTTATGGACCGACCAACCGCCTGATCGGCTGGTCGATGTCGAAGTCGATCACCTCGACGCTGATCGGGCAGCTTGTCGGCGCGGGGAAGCTCAGCCTCGACGCTCCCGCGCCGGTTGCGGCGTGGCACACCGATCCCGCCGATCCACGCGGCAGGATCACGCTCCGCCAGCTCCTCAACATGGCGTCGGGCCTGCGCCACGACGAGCTCGGCGAGCCTGCCGTGGAGGATTCGGACACCAACCGCGGGCTGTTCGCCGACCAGGCGGGCGACGCTGCCGCATTCGCCGAGAGCCGCCCGCTCGCCGACGCGCCGGGCAGCAAGTTCACCTATTCGTCGCTGACCACCATCATCCTGTCGGACATCGCGGTGCACGCCATCGCGCCCGCCGCACACACCCCCGCCGAGCGCCGCGCCGCGATGCGCGCCTACCTCAAGGCCAACCTCGTCGACCCCGTGATGCCGAGCCTGATCTGCGAGTTCGACGCGGCAGGCACGATGATCGGCGGCAGCTTCTGCCACGCCACCGCACGCGACTGGGCGCGCTTCGGACAGCTCTACCTCGACGGCGGCGTCGCGGGCGGCAGGCAGGTCGTGCCCGCCGCATGGGTCGCGCTGGTCCGTACGCCGTCGCCCGCCAACCCGAGCTACGCCGCACATTTCTGGCTCAATCGCAGCAACCCGGCTGCCAAGCATCCCGCGCTTTTCCCCGAACAGGGGCCCGCCGACACCTTCTCGCCGGTCGGCCACCTCGGCCAGTTCGTGACGGTCACGCCGTCGAAGCATCTCGTCGTCGTGCGCCTCGGCAAGACGCAGGACGATGTCCTGCAACCCGTCAAGACGGCGCTCGGGCAGCTCGTCAACAGCTATCCGAACGCGCCGTGACCGCCGACTACCGTATCTCCGACGTCAAGCTCGACGAGCGCACCATCCTGTGGCGCAACGCCGATGTCGAGCAGGAGCGCCGCGTCGCGATCTTCGATCTGCTCGAAGCCAACAGCTTCCGCCCGCTGACCGATTATCCCGACGGCTATGCCGGGCCGTACAAGCTCGTCATGGGCGTCGAGGAGGGCCGCCTGACCGTCGCGCTGGCGACCGCCGACGACCGCGAGCTCGAATCCTTCGTCCTGCCGCTGTCGCCGTTCCGCCGCATCGTCCGCGACTATTTCGCGATCTGCGACAGCTATTACAAAGCCATCCGCGCCGCCACCGCGCAGCAGATCGAGACCGTCGACATGGCCCGCCGCGCCCTCCACAACGACGCCGCCGAACTCCTCGTCGAGCGCCTCGCGGCGCGTGTGGAGGTCGACCACGACACCGCGCGGCGGCTGTTCACGCTGATCTGCGTGCTGCATATTCGGCAGTGACTCGATGGCGGGAGGGCGCAGTGGCAGACGACCCGAAAACCACTCCATGGACAGCTATTGCATTAGCCTTTTTCGCATTCGTGCAGGCATGCTTTGGTATTGCGGTTGGTGCTGGCTGGCATCCCTGGGAGCGATCCGTCCCGGACTCGGGGCGCGTCGCCTCAGCGCGATCCGCTACCACTTTCTACGGAGCAGATTTTTTATCAGTCAAGGCACGTTATCCGCTAACACTTGACCTTTGTGTCCGCAAATTGGATCTCGGACTGCAAGACAATGCGATCAGACCGGCCAACTTCGAGAAGTCAACGGAGTTTGCCGCATTTACTATCGGCTATGTCGATGGATCGACGGGATACATCATCTGCCTGCCGCGCCGAAAAGCTTTTCTTATAGGTGCATATGGCCCGTCTGAGGCCGGACCCATCGTCGACGATTTAAAGAGGATCGTACGATTATCATTACCCGATGCGATGAATACTACTACTCAATGACTGAGTTGAAGTAATGACCGTGCAATCCGATCGCTGGATCCGTGAGCAGGCGCTCGCCCATGGCATGATCGAGCCGTTCGTCGAGAGCCAGCGGCGCGACGGGGTGATCAGCTACGGCCTCAGCTCCTACGGCTACGACGCGCGCGTCGCCGACGAGTTCAAGATCTTCACCAACGTCGATTCGGTCACCGTCGACCCCAAGGACTTCCATCCCGCGAGCTTCGTCGACCGCAAGACCGACTGCTGCATCATCCCGCCGAACAGCTTCGCGCTGGCGCGGACGGTCGAGTATTTTCGCGTGCCCCGCGACGTGCTGGTGATCTGCCTCGGCAAGTCGACCTATGCGCGCTGCGGGATCATCGTCAACGTCACCCCGCTCGAACCCGGCTGGGAGGGGCATGTGACGCTCGAGTTCTCGAACACCACGCCGCTGCCCGCCAAGGTTTATGCCAACGAGGGCGCGTGCCAGTTCCTGTTCCTCAAGGGCAACGAGCCTTGCGAGGTCAGCTACGCCGACCGCGCCGGCAAGTATCAGGGTCAACGCGGGGTGACGCTCCCCAAGTTGTAGGCGGGCCGGGTGCGACGGCTTGCGATGCACTGCAGCGGCGGCTAGGCGCGGGCGGCAGGAGACACGAGCGATGACCGACGCGGCCACCGTTACCAGCGCGCGCGCCGACACGATCGCGGCGCTCGAGGCGCTCGACACGCGGCTGCGCTGGCTGTCGGCGTGGACGGTCCACAACGCCAACCATCTGCGCGACAAGCGCGACGGGCTCAAGGTCGGCGGCCACCAGGCATCGTGCGCGTCGATGACCGCGATCATGGCGGCGCTGTATTTCCATGCGCTGCGCCCGCAGGACAAGGTCGCGGTCAAGCCGCACGCCGGGCCGGTGCTCCACGCCATCCATTACCTGCTCGGGTCGCAGAGCCTCGACCAGCTCCAGCGCTTCCGGGCGCTCGGCGGCGCGCAGAGCTATCCGTCGCGGACCAAGGACCGCATCCCGGTCGATTTCTCGACCGGATCGGTCGGCCTCGGGGTCGCCGCGACGGCGTTCTCCAGCCTCGTGCAGGATTACCTGATCGCCCACGGCGCGCTCGCCGAGGCGGACGCGGGCCGCATGATCGCGCTGATGGGCGACGCCGAGCTCGATGAGGGCAATATCTACGAGTGCCTGATCGAGGGCTACAAGCACGATCTCAGGAACTGCTGGTGGGTCGTCGACTACAACCGCCAGTCGCTCGACCACACCACCGCCGACCGTATGTTCAGGCGCTTCGACGACATCTTCGAAACCTGCGGCTGGCGCGTCCTGACGATCAAATACGGCAAGCGCCAGCTCGCGGCATTCACGCGGCCCGGCGGCGCGACGCTGCGCGACTGGATCGACAACTGCCCCAACGCCGACTTCGCAGTGCTGACCTACCAGGGCGGCGCGGCGTGGCGGGCGCGGTTGGCCGCCGACATCGGCGGCAAGCCGCACGTCGCGCGGTTGCTCGCGAGCTTCGACGACGCGGGGCTTGCCGACCTGATGACCAACCTCGGCGGTCACTGCGTCGAGACGTTGATCGAGGCCTTCGACGCCGCCGCCGACGAACGCCCGACTTTGTTCATCGCCTATACCGTCAAGGGCTTCGGGCTGCCGCTGGCGGGCCACAAGGACAATCATTCGGGCATGATGAACCCGCCGCAGATCGCCGCGCTGCGGGCCTCGCTGGGTATCGCGGAGGGTGCGGAGTGGGAGAAATACGGTGGCCTCGGCGACAATGCCGCCGCCGATCTGCAGGCCTTCGTCGCGCGCACCGCACTGGCGCAAAAGCCGGCCGAGCCGCGCGCGCCGTCGGTCGCGGTCCCTGCCATTCCGGCACCCGAAGGTGCCGAGCAGTCGACGCAGAGCGCCTTCGGGCGCATCCTGCTCGATCTCGCCAAGTCGGGCGCGCCACTCGCCGACCGCATCGTAACCACCGCCCCCGACGTGACGCAGACGACCAACCTCGGGGCCTTCGTCAACCAGCGCGGGCTGTTCCGGCGCAGCGAATTGAAGGACGTGTTCGCGGGGGCGAAGATCCCCTCGGCGCAGAAATGGTCGGGGCACGGCGCGGGGCAGCATATCGAACTCGGCATCGCCGAGAACAATTTCTTCCTGCTGCTGTCGTCGCTGGGTCTCGCCGCGCCGCATTTCGGGACGCGGCTGATCCCCGTCGGCACGGTCTACGATCCGTTCATCGCGCGCGGCCTCGATGCGCTCAACTACGCCTGCTATCAGGATGCGCGCTTCCTCCTCGTCGGCACGCCGTCGGGGCTGACGCTGGCGGCCGAGGGCGGCGCGCACCAGTCGATCAACACGCCGCTGATCGGCATCGGCCAGCCGGGGCTGACCGCCTACGAGCCCGCCTTCGCCGATGAGGTCGCGCTGCTCATGCACCACGCCTTCGGGCACCTCCAGGCCGACGACGGCGGGTCGGTCTATCTGCGGCTGACGACGCGGTCGATCGCGCAACCCCCGCGTGCCGATGCCGATTGGCAGGCCGGGGCGCTGAGGGGCGGCTATTGGTTGCGGCGGCCCGGTCCGGGGGCCGAGGCGGCGATCGTGTTCAGCGGCGCGGTCGCCCCTGAAGCGCAGGCCGCGTGGGCGACGCTTGCCGAGGACCTGCCCGGCATCGGCCTGCTCAACGTCACCTCGCCCGACCTGCTGCATCGCGGCTGGTCGGCGGCGCGCGCGGCGCGTTGGACCGGCACGCCGCCGGCACCGTCGTACGTCGAGACGCTGCTCGCGCCGTTGTCGCCGCGCGCCGGGCTGGTGACGGTGCTCGACGGGTCGCCTGCCGCGCTGTCATGGCTCGGCGGCGTGCGCGGCCACCGCGTCAGTCCACTCGGGGTGGACCGCTTCGGCCAGACCGGCGACCTGCCCGATCTGTACCGCACCTACCGCCTCGACGCCGATGCCATCGTCGATGCGACCGCCGAACTGCTGCTCGGCATCGACAGCGCTGCCTGAACCGCGCGGCTCAGCCTGCGCCGAATTGTTGCGCGAACGCCGCCGCCGCACCGTAGAGGCCGGGTTGCGGAAGGGTGAGCAGCCGGACGGGTAGCGCTGCCATCAGCGTCTCGAAGCGCCCCTTGGCAACGAAGCGCTGGCGGAACCCCGAGCGCGGCAGATGCGCGGCGAGGCGCAGCCCGAGGCCGCCCGCGATGACGACGCCGCTCGCGCCGTGCGCCAGCGCGATGTCGCCCGCGACGGCACCGAGGCTGAGGCAGAGGCGGTCGAGTGCGGCGGCGGCAAGGCTGTCGGAGCCCACCAGCGCCAGCGTCCAAAGCGCGGTGTCGTCGCGCGCCGGGGCGGCGCGGCCTTCGAGCGCGGCAAGCGCCGCGTGGATGCTGGCAAGGCCCGGCCCGCTGACGATACGCTCGACCGAAACGCGTCCGAAGCGGCCGCGCAATCGCGCCAGGATGGCATCGTCGATGCGGTCCACGGGCGCAAAATCCATATGCCCGCCCTCGGTGGCGACGACGCGGTAGCTGCCCGCGTCACGGTGCAGGAGCGCAACGCCCAGCCCTGTGCCGGGGCCGACGATGCTCGTCACACCGGTCATAGGCAGCGGAGTCTCGGGGCCGCACAGATACGTGAGATCGCCCGGTGCGGCATGCGCGACGGCGTGGCCGACGGCGGTGAAGTCGTTGCACAGGATGTGGCGCTCGACGCCGAGGTTTTCGGGGATCAGCGCGGGGCGGATGACCCACGGGTTGTTGGTGAACTTGAGCACCTCGCCTTGCACCGGACACGCCACGGCTATCGCGGCGGCGCGCGGCAAGGGGCGACCGAGCGTGGCGCCGAACGCCGCCCACGCCACCTGCAGGCTGGCGTGTTCGGCGGTCTTCATTACCGTTTCGGGGCCGAGCGCGACGACGCGACCCTCCGCGACCTCAGCGATGGCGAAACGCGCGTGGGTACCGCCGATGTCGGCAGCGACGATTTCCACTACAGCCCCGCCGCCGCGAGCATCGCCGACGCGCCGCGTTCGGCATCGTCGCAGCCGAGCCGCATCATCGCGAACAATTCGCGCCCGGTGCCGGACACAGTCGGCGGCGGCGGGGCCGGGATGCGTGTAGCCCATTCGTCGGCATCGACGAGCACGTCGAGCGTGCCGTCACGCGCGCACAGCCGCACCACGTCGCCGTCATGAAGCCGCGCCAGCGCGCCGCCGACTTGGGCCTCGGGGGTGACGTGGATCGCCGCCGGCACCTTGCCGCTCGCCCCCGACATGCGCCCGTCGGTGACCAGCGCGACGCGGTAGCCCCGGTCCTGCAGCACGCCGAGCGGCGGGGTCAGCTTGTGGAGTTCGGGCATGCCGTTGGCGCGCGGCCCCTGGAAGCGCACAACGACGACGACATCGCGGTCGAGCTCGCCCGTCTTGAACACCGCGACGACGTCGTTCTGGTCGGCGAAGACGCGGCACGGGGCTTCGACGGTCCAGCGGTCGGGGTCCACCGCGCTCGTCTTGAAGGTCGCGCGCCCGAGGTTACCTTCGACCAGCCGCATCCCGCCGTCGGGCGCGAACGGCGCGCCGGCGGGGCGCAGAATTGCCGCATCGAGCGACTCCGCCGGCGGGTCGCGCCACGCCAGCGCGTCGCCGTCGAGGTGCGGTTCGCGCGCATAGTCGTCGAGGCCGTCCCCCGCGACGGTGAGCAGGTCGGGGTGCAGCAGCCCCGCGTCGAGCAGGGTCCGGATCGCGAACGCCATGCCGCCCGCCGCGTGGAAATGGTTCACATCGCCCGAACCGCTGGGATAGATGCGCGCGATCAGCGGCACGGCGCTCGACAGGCGGTCGAGGTCCTCCCAGTCGACGACGATGCCCGCCGCGCGCGCGATTGCCGGAATGTGGAGCGCGTGGTTGGTCGAGCCGCCCGTCGCGAGCAGCCCGACGGCGGCGTTGACGATGGCTTTCTCGTCGATGCACCGGCCGAGCGGGCGGTAGTCGTTGCCGTCGTGGCCGATCGCCGCGAGGCGGTGGACGGCGGCGCGGGTGAGCGCGTGGCGCAGCGGCGTGCCGGGATTGACGAACGCCGCACCGGGGAGGTGCAGCCCCATCACCTCCATCATCATCTGGTTCGAATTGGCGGTGCCGTAGAAGGTGCAGGTACCCGCCGAATGATAGCTCGCCGCCTCGGCATCGAGGAGTTCGGCGCGGCTCACTCTGCCTTCGGCGTAGAGCTGACGGACGCGCTGCTTCTCCTTGTTGGGCAACCCCGACGGCATCGGCCCGGCGGGGATCAGGACCGCGGGGAGGTGGCCGAACCTGAGCGCGCCGATCAGCAGGCCGGGGACGATCTTGTCGCAGATACCGAGCAGAGCCACGCCGTCGGACATGCCGTGGCTCAGCGCCACCGCCGTCGACAGCGCGATGGTATCGCGGCTGAACAGCGATAGCTCCATGCTGACCTGGCCCTGCGTGACGCCGTCGCACATCGCGGACACGCCGCCCGCGACCTGGGCGGTCGCGCCGGCTTCGCGCGCGTAGATCTTGATCGCCTCGGGATAGCGTCCGTAGGGCTGATGCGCCGACAACATGTCGTTGTAGGCGGTGACGATCGCGAGGTTGGGTGCGCGACCGCCCCGGATCGCGGGCTTGTCGCCTTCGGATGCGGCGAAGCCGTGCGCGAGGTTGCCGCACGACAGGCTGCCGCGCCGCAAGCCGCCGTCGGCCTCGCGCGCGATGAGATCGAGGTAGGCGGCGCGGCCGGCGCGCGAACGCTCGACGATGCGCGCGGTGACGGCGGCGACGGTCGGGTGAAGGCTCATCGCGCGCTCCAGAACACCGTGACGTGCGGCGCAAGCGCCAGCAGCCGCGCCACCGGCAGGTCGTTCTGCCCCGCCGCCGCGGCTTCGAGCAGCGCGCGCTTGGCCGGCCCCCGAACCACCAGAATGACCTCGCCTGCCCCTGCCAGCGCCGCCAGCGTCAGCGTCAGCCGCTCGAACGGCGCTTCGGGCGGCAGCGGATCGGGCACGACGCGAACGACGGCAGCAGGAGCATCGGCGCGCGGGTCCAGGTTGGGGAACAGCGACGCGACATGGCCGTCGAGCCCCATGCCGAGCCAGACGAGATCGAGGTGGGGCAGCGCCATGCCCTCGGCGAGCGGCAGGATCGTCGCGCCGGTCGCACCGAACGCCGCGCGGAGCAGCCCGACGTTGCTCGCCGGATGGTCTTCGGGCACGCCGCGCTCGTCGCCGGGCAGCAGCGTGACGTCGCCCCACGGCAGGTCGCGCACCGCGAGCGCCGCGAAGATCGGCTGCGGCGTCGTCCCGCCCGGCAGCGCGAGCGTGCAAGGGCCGCGCGCGACCACAGCCGCGACATAACTCACGACCGCCGCGTCGCTGCCATCTGCCGCCCAACGCACCTCAGTCATGCCAGCGCACCCCGTCGCGCGCGGTCAGCGCCGTCGCCGCATCGGGGCCCCACGTCCCCGCCGCGTAGGGGCGCGGACTCATCCCCGCCGCCGCCCAGCCATCGCGGATCGCGTCGATCCACGTCCACTGCGCCTCGACCTCGTCGCGGCGCACGAACAAGGTCGGATCGCCTTCGAGCAGGTCGAGCAGCAGCCGCTCGTAGGCGATCCGGCGGCGCACGTCGGCAAACGCATTCGCCAGCCCGATATCGAGCGGCACCTCGCGCAGCCGCAAGCCCTCGCGGTCGAGCCCCGGCTGCTTCGCCATGATGGTCAGGCGGATATTCTCCTGCGGCTGCAACCGGATGATGAGTGTGTTGGGCTTGAGCGTGCCGTCGGGCAGCGCGAAGATCGAATGCGGCACCGCCTTGAACTGGATGACGATCTCCGACTGGCGCGCGGGCAGGCGCTTGCCTGTGCGCAGGTAAAAGGGCACGTCCTTCCAGCGCCAGTTGTCGATATGCGCCTTGAGCGCGACGAAGGTCTCGGTTCCCGACGCATGGCCAAGTTCGTCGCGGTAGCCCACGCCTCCGTCACCCGCCCCGTATTGTCCGATGACGCTGCATGCCTCGATGCTGGCACGGTCGATGGGCCTGAGCGCGCGCAGCACCTTGACCTTCTCGTCGCGGACGCTCGTCGCGTCGAAGCGCGCCGGAGGTTCCATCGCGACCAGCGCCAGCAGTTGCAGCATGTGGTTCTGCACCATGTCGCGCACTGCGCCCATGCCGTCGTAATAGCCGCCGCGCCCCTCCAGCCCGACCGTCTCCGACACGGTGATCTGGACGTGGTCGATACCGCCCGCATTCCACAGCGGCTCGAACAGCAGGTTCGCAAAGCGCAGCGCGAGCAGGTTCTGGACGGTCTCCTTGCCGAGATAATGGTCGATGCGGAAGGTCTGGCGCTCGCTGAACGCCGCCGCGACCTGGTCGTTGATCGCCCGGCTCGAGGCGAGATCGTGGCCGAGCGGTTTCTCCAGCGCCAGCCGGGTCGTATCGCACGCCAGCCCCGACGCGACGAGCCCGGCGATCGTCGGCCCGAACAGCGACGGCGCGGTCGACAGGAAGATCGACAGCGCGTTGCAGCGGTCCCCGACGGCTGCCGCGAGCGGTGCGAACGCGGCAGGATCGCTCGCGTCGAGCGGCACGTAACTCAGACGGTCGAGGAATGCCGCAACCGTTGCTGGCGCACGGCGCTCGGGCTCGATCGCGGTAGCGAGCGCCTCGGCGGCCTCGCGGCGATAGGCAGCGGTATCGTGCGCGCTGCGCGCCGTCGCGACGATCGCCAGTCCCTGGGGCAATAATCCGTCGGCGTGCAGACCGAACAGCGACGGCAGCAGCATCCGCCGCGCCAGATCGCCGGTCGCACCGAAAAGCAGGAGAGAAGCCATGCGGGGTTCCTAGCGGATTGGCGCCGCAGTGCGAGGCCGAATCGGGACTTGCGCCCCGGGCGCGCGCCAGCCGCGCCGCAGCGGGCACGCACCCATAGTCGGCTGCAAAACTTGCGTGCATCCGTATGCACTGTTACGCTGATGATCCGTCGTTCACAAGGTTCGTCGTGCCCGTGCCATCGTCATGCGCCTCCGATATCGAACAGGCGCGTGCCGCGGCGCGCAGCGGTAGCGCGGTCGCATGCGGCTAGGTTGTATCGCAGACGACTTCACCGGGGCCGGCGACATCGCCAACACGCTGGCGGGAGCAGGGCTGCGCACGCGCCTGTTCATCGGCACAGCGGCGGTCGAAGGCGGTGCCGATGCCGACGCAGGGGCCACCGCCGCCGTCGTCGCGCTCAAGACACGGTCGCTGCCGGTCACCGAGGCGGTGGCGCAGTCGCTCGCCGCGCTCGCGGCCCTGCGCGCCGCCGGGGCCGAACAGATCGTCTTCAAATATTGTTCGACCTTCGATTCGACGCGCGTCGGTAACATCGGCCCGGTCGCCGAGGCGCTGGCGGCGGCGCTCGGCGCGCGCGGGGTGGTCGTCTGCCCGGCGTTTCCGGCGACCGGGCGCACCGTCTACCAGGGCCATTTGTTCGTCGCCGACCGGCTGCTCAGCGAGACCGGGATGGCGACGCACCCGCTGACCCCGATGACCGACCCCGACATCCGCCGCTGGCTCGGCCACCAGACCGCCGTCGCGCCGGGCCATGTCGGGCTCGCGACGGTGCGCGCGGGCGGCGCCGCGATCCGTGCCGCGCTGGTCGCGAGCGGCGCGGTGCTGGTCGTCGTCGATGCGACGAGCGAGGCCGACCTCCACGCCATCGGTGCGGCGGTCGCGGACGCGCCGCTGGTCACCGGCGCGTCGGGGATCGCGCTCGGGTTGCCCGCCAATTTCGCTGTCGCGCGCGGCCCCGCCGGGCGGGCCACCGTCGCCGCCACGGGACCGGCGCTGCTGCTCGCCGGCAGCTGCTCGACCGCGACGCAGGCGCAGGTCGCGGCCTATGCGGCGGACCATCCGGCGCTTGCCGTCGACGTCGATCGGCTGCTAGGCGGCGGTGCCGTCCTCGCCGAGGCGCTGGCGTTCGCCGCGACGCACGACGCACCGCTGATTTATTCGACCGCCGCGCTCGGGCAGGTCGCGCGCCGTGACGACGGCCGCGCCGCGCACGCCGTCGAGGCGCTGTTCGGAGCCCTGGCGAGTGCAGGCATCGCGCGCGGCGTGCGGCGGCTCGTCGTCGCGGGCGGCGAGACTTCAGGCGCAGTGGTCGGCGCGCTCGGCCTCGCGGCGCTCGATGTCGGTGCCGAGATCGACCCCGGCGTGCCGATGCTCGGCGCGACGCTCGCCGACGGATCGGCGCTTGCCCTGGCGCTCAAGTCTGGCAATTTCGGTGCGCCGGATTTCCTGGCGAAGGCAGTGCGGATGCTCGGCGGTGACTGACACCCGACTGCGCGAGGCCGTTGCGCGCTTCGGTGCGTCGCTGTTCGAACGCGGGTTGACCCATGGCGCGTCGGGCAACATCTCGGTCCGAACCGATGACGGCGGGCTGCTCGTGACCCCGACGGGGGTGTCGCTCGGCCGCCTCGACCCCGGCGCGCTGAGCCGCTTCGCCGCCGATGGCCGCCACCTCGACGGGCCGCCCGCGACCAAGGAGATGCCGCTTCACGCCGCGCTCTACGCGACGCGCAGCGGGGCCGGCGCGGTCGTCCACCTCCATGCGACGCATTCGGTCGCGGTGTCGATGCTGCCCGGCCTCGATCCCGCCGACGTGCTCCCGCCGCTGACCGCCTACTACCTGATGAAGGTCGGGCGAACCGCGCTGCTGCCCTATCACCGTCCCGGCGACGCCCGTGTCGAGGCGGCGATCCGCGGGCTGGCGGGGCGCTATTCGGCGGTGCTGCTCGCCAACCACGGCCCGGTCGTCGCGGGGGCCGACCTCGAAGCCGCCGTGTGGGCGATGGAGGAACTCGAAGCGACCGCGAAACTCTTCCTGCTGCTGCGCGGTGCCGCGCCGGTCCTCGTGCCCGCCGCCGAGGTGGTGGCGCTGCGCGGCGACTAGCGCGCAACAACGACCGGTTGCAGTCGAATGCAGCGCAGCCTATCTTCGCGCGCCGGGACAGCCCCGGCCCAGGGGGGGTTCGATGGCGCAGTTTCGCAGGACGGGCGGCATAGTTGCAGACTGCGACCGGATGCCGCCAGTCACCCGCCGCGACGTCCGGCGGCAGGCGGCCTGACATGCAGCGCTCGACCGACCGCATCCTGACCACGCACGTCGGCTCGCTGCCGCGCTCGAAGGCGGTCACAGACCTCGTCTTCGGCCGCGAGCGCGGCGATCCCATCGACGACGCGACCTTCGACGCGACGATCGGCGCGGCGGTGACCGACGTCGTCGCCAAGCAGGTCGCAGCGGGCATCGACCTCGTCAGCGACGGCGAGCAGTCGAAGATCAGCTATGCGACCTATATCAAGGACCGCCTCAACGGTTTCGACGGCGACAGCCCGCGCATCCCGCCCAAGGACCTCGAGGCCTATCCGGGCTTTCTCGCGCGCCAGGCGGCGAGCGGCGGCACGCCGACCTATCGCCGCCCGATGTGCGTCGGGCCGATGACGCTGAAATCCGACGCGCCGCTGCGGGCCGACCTCGCCGCGCTCGCCGCCGCCACCGTCGGCCAGCCGATCGTCGGGGCGTTCATGAACGCCCCCTCGCCGGGGATCATCGCGCTGTTCCAGCCGAGCGCGTGGCACGCGACGCAGGACGCCTATCTCGAGGATCTCGCCGAGGCGATGCGGCCCGAGTACGAGGCGATCGTCGCCGCCGGGCTGACGCTGCAGATCGACAGCCCCGACCTCGGGCTCGGTCGCCACACCATGTACAAGAACCGCAGCGAGGCCGATTACCTCGACCTCGCGGCGCGCCACCTCGAAGTGCTCAACCACGCACTGCGCAACATTCCGGCCGACGCGATGCGGATGCACATCTGCTTCGGCAACTACGAGGGGCCGCACGACTGCGACATCGAGATGGAGCCGCTGCTGCCGATCCTGCTCAAGGCGAAGCCGCAAGGGCTGTTGTTCGAAACCTCGAACCCGCGCCACGCGCACGAATGGACGGTGTTCGCCGCCGCCGCCATCCCCGAGGACAAGATCCTCATCCCCGGCGTCATCGACTCGACGACCAATTTCGTCGAGCATCCGAAACTCGTCGCGCAGCGCATCGCGACGTTTGCCGATATCGTCGGACGCGAGCGCGTCATCGCGGGCACCGACTGCGGCTTTTCGACCTTCGCGGGCTTCGGTGCGGTCGATCCCGACATCGTCTGGACCAAACTAAAAGCGCTCAGCGACGGTGCGGCGATGGCTTCGGAAGTGCTCTGGCGCGGCTAGGCCCATGCCGACCGTATTGATCACCGGAGCGAGCCGCGGCCTCGGCCTCGCCTTTGCCGAAGCCTATGCAGCGCGAGGGTGGCGCGTCGTCGCGGCGGTGCGAGGCGCGCCCGGGGGTCGGCTCGCCGACCTCGTCGCCGGCTCGGGACACGACGTTGTCGCCGAGACGCTCGACCTCACCGACTTCGCTTCGATCGACGCGCTCGGTGCGCGGCTGTCGGGGGTGCCGATCGACGTGCTGATCTCGAACGCAGCGCTGACCGGCGGCCCGCTCGGTGAATTCGGTGCAACCGACTACACGCACTTCGCCGAGTGCCTGCGCGTCAACACGATGGCGCCGCTGCGCCTTGCCGAGGCGCTGGCGGGCAGCGTCGCGATCGGCACGCGCAAGGTGATCTTGTTCATCGGCAGCCGCCTCGGCGCGCACCCGTTCTTCGGCTACGCGGGCTATATGATCAGCAAGACCGGCGTCAATCAGGTCGCCAAGCAGGTCTCGCTGGCGCTCGCGCCGCAGGGTATCACCGTCGCCGCGTGCCACCCCGGCTGGGTCGAGACCGAGGCAACCGCCGAACACGGCCAGGCCCCGCTGACCCCCGCCGCGAGCGCCGCAATGCTGATCGAGATCGTCGACCGGCTGACCATCGCCGATACGGGCAAGTTCTTCGACCCCGACGGCAGCGAATTGCCGCTGGTAACGCAGCAGCACGAGCAGAAATTCTACGGCAAGCCCAGGGGTGCCATGCGGTGACGCAAAAATGGGCGGACGCGGAATCGCGTGGTGCCCGGGGGCGGATTTGAACCACCGACACGGGGATTTTCAATCCCCTGCTCTACCCCTGAGCTACCCGGGCGCACACCGTGCGGAGCGGCGATTTAGGCGTCGTCGCCATCCTTGTCCAGCGCCAAGCTGTCGCTTTCCGCCGCGTCGCCGGGGATTGCATAGTCGCCGCCGAGCCATTTGAGCAGGTCGCGGTCCTTGCATGCGCTCGAACAGAACGGCGCGTGCGCGGCGACGGCGGGTTTGCGGCACAGCGGGCAGCGCGGACTAGCGGGGGAGGACGGCGGCATGTCCGGCGGCTATGGCGAGGCCCGCGTCGGCGCGCAACCGCGCGGGCGCGCCGCTGCGGCGTTCGAGCTCGGCGAGGAGCGCAGGGCGTGCGGTCAGCCACGCCCCGACGGCGGGTGCGGCGGTCAGCTCGCGCACGCCCGGCCCAGCGGCGCGCAGGGCATGGCGGAGCAGCGTCAGCGCGGCGGACTCGACGGGCGCAAGACGCAGGCGCTCGACGAGCGAGGCACGCGAGCGCGGACGGACGATCTGGACGAAGCCGAACCCGTTGACCGCGGTGCGCTCGAACGGGTGTGGCAAGCGCGCATCGAGCGTTTCGCCGAGCCGTAGCCGCGCCGCGCGGTCGCCGAGCGTCGGAAAGTCGATACCGATCGAGCCGGTCAGGTCGAAGCGCCGGATCGCCGCTGCTGCTGCAATGGCTGCCGCCTCGCCGAGCGCGCGCGCATCGCCCGCGCCGTCGACGTCGATGACCGTCATCGCCGGGGTCGGCGAGATCGTCAGCGTCCCGCCGCCGAAGGCGACCAGTCCGCTCGCCGCGCTCTCGGCAATCTCGTCCCATCCGGCTTCGCCGAGTTCGTCATGCGGCGACCGCGTCGTGTCGCGCACCCGGTGCCCCGCCGCCGTCAGACGCGCCACAAGCCCCGGCCCGGCCACCAGCGGTCCGTCGGGATCGGCAAGCGCGCGGGCTTTTGCCAGCCGCGCGCGCCCCGCCTCGGGGAGCGCTTCGCGGACGACCTCGACGCGCACGCGGGCGCCTTCCGTCAGCGCGGGCGGGAGCGGTTCGAGCAGCGCCTCGTGTCCGTCCGCCGCGACGATGCCCCGACAGCCCGGCAGGAGAATATGTGTCAGCCGCGCCGCCCGGATGTCGCCCGCCCGCAGCGCGTCATCGGCGCGCTCGACATGCGCCTCGACGATTTCGCCACCCACGACGACCACGGCACGTGTCTCGCCGACGCCGCAGTCGATCAGCGCGTCGCTCACCCCACAGCCTCGCGGCGCACGGGGCCTGAAGCCTCAGACATCGAGCCCCGCTCCGCGCAGGAGTGCGCGCGTCTCGTACAGCGGCAGGCCCACAATGCCCGACCACGAGCCGCTCAGCGCACGGACAAAGGCTTCGGCGCGGCCCTGAACGGCGTAGCCGCCCGCCTTGCCGCGCCATTCGCCGGTGGCGATGTAGGCGTCGATCTCGCGGGCTTCGAAGCGTTTGAAGGTGACGATGCTTTCCGACAGCCGGTGGCGCGTCTTACCGCCCGCGACGACCGTGACGCCCGTGAAGACGCGGTGCCGCCGGCCCGACAGCAGCGAGAGGCACTGGCGCGCGACGCCTTCGTCCTCGGCCTTGGGCAACACGCGCCGTCCGACCGCGACGACGGTATCGGCGCCGAGCACGATGGCGTCGGCGTGCCGCACCGCGACCGTCGCCGCCTTGAGCGCCGCGAGACGTGCAGCATGTGCGGGGGGCAACTCGCCCGCCGTCCAGCTCTCGTCGACCTCGGCAGGGTCGATGGCGTCGGGCATAACCCCCAGCCGCGCCAGCAGTTCGACGCGGCGCGGGCTCGCCGACGCGAGGATCAGCCGAACCATCGTACGCTCGCGCCATGGGGGTGCGCGTGCGCGAGCAGACGGTCTTCGCCGCTGGGCCAGAGTGTCAGGCGCAGCGTCGGTCCCGCGCTCGCGCCGGGATCTTCGAATTCATACCTGAGCCACGCCAGCGGCGCGGCTGCCGTTGCCTGCCCACCCTGCGCCGCCAGGTGCGCCGCGATCCGCGCCTGAGTCGTGGCCGGGAAATACTGGAAGGCGATACTGTGAAAGACCACTCCGCAGCGCCCCGCGACCGGCTCGACGCGCGCTTCGACCCAGGCGGCGGCATCGCCGGTGTCGATCACTGGCGGATCGGCAGCCGCAGCCGCCAGCGCAGCGGCGAGACGCGCGATGTGTTCGGGCTGGTCGGGCCAGACATAGGTCAGCAGGCGCTCGCGACTCGCGGCATCGCGCACATCGATCGGGGACAGGTCGATGCCGCGCCGCGCGACGATCCGGACGTCGGCGGCGGGCGGCGGTGGCCCCTGCCACTCGGGGGCGAGGGTCAGCGGTGCGTCAGGGGCCCCGAAATCGACGCCGCCCAGCCGATAGGCATAATCGTCGAGACGCAGGTTGAGACCGGCGCTCGCCCCAAGCTCGAAAAGCGCCAGCGGCAGTCCCGTCGCGGCAGCAATCGTCAGCAGCCCCGGCATCAGCACGCCCGAGCGCCCGACCTCGTTGGTCTGCGGCACCTTGTCGAGCCACGCCAGCAACCGGTCGTCGTGCAGCGCGGCGGCGAGCGCGGCATCGAAAACATCGTCGTCCCCCGACGGGTTCGGCGGAAAATGCGCGGCCAGTTGCGGCAGTTCGCCAGCCCGGACCAGTGCATTGAGACCGGCGGCGAGGCGCACCGGCAGTGCGTCGGCGTGCGGGTCTCCCGGCCAGTCGAGGAGGCGCGCCCCGGTGCGGCTCGTCCGGTCGAGGACATGGGCGACCCGCCCGCGCAGCTTGGCGCTGAACGGCGCGCCGAGGCGCAGGCAGGCTTCACCCTCATAGGCGAACGCCGCGCGGATGCTGTCGTCGCTCATGTCGTCCCTGTGGCAGCCGCCCGCCGCAGGCGCAACGTCGCATGGCTGGACGCTGGGCGGGCGCGCCGCTAACTCCCGCGCCGTGACTGCTGAACTGATCATCGCGCTGCCCAAGGGGCGGATCCTCAAGGAGGCGCTGCCCGTGCTGGCGCGCGTCGGCATCGTGCCCGAGGCGGCGTTCCTCGACGACGACAGCCGCGCGCTGAAGTTCGCGACCAACCTGCCCGGCGTCGCGCTGATCCGCGTCCGCGCCTTCGACGTCGCGACCTTCGTGGCGTTCGGCGCGGCGCAGCTCGGCATCGCGGGCAACGACGTGCTGATGGAGTTCGGTTTCAGCGAGATCTACGCGCCGGTCGATCTCGGCATCGGGCGCTGCCGGCTGTCAGTCGCCGAGCCCGCCGAACTCGCCGCCACCGACGACCCACGCGTGTGGGGCCACGTCCGCGTCGCCACCAAATACCCCAATGTCGCGCGCGCGCATTTCGGCGCGCGCGGGGTGCAGGCCGAATGCGTCAAGTTGAACGGTGCGATGGAGCTGGCCCCACTGCTCGGCCTGACGCCGCGCATCGTCGACCTTGTCTCGACGGGGCGGACGCTCGCCGAGAACGGCCTCGTCGAGGTCGAAACGATCGCCGAGGTCAGCTCGCGGCTGATCGTCAACCGCGCGGCGTTCAAGACCGACGCACGCGTCGTGCCGTGGGTCGCGCGCTTCCGCGATGCGGTCGAGCCGATGATCGGCGCCACCGATGCCGCTTAGGCTCGACGCTGCCGCACCGGGTTTTGCTGCCGCGTTCCGCGCGCTTGTCGAGGATCGGCGCGACGGCGACGCGGGGGTGTCCGAAACCGTCGCGACGATCATCGCCGATGTCCGCGCGCGCGGCGACGACGCGCTGCTCGAGCTGACGCGGCGCTTCGACCGGATCGACATCGACGCGGGCGGGCTGCGGATTACCCCCCGAGGAGATCGCGGCAGCCCGTGCGCAGGTGCCAGCTGACACGGTCGCCGCGCTCGCGTTCGCGGCGGCGCGTATCCGGGCCTTTCACGAGCCGCAGCGGCCGACGGACCATGACGCGACCGACGCGGCGGGGGTTCGCGCCGGCTACCGCTGGTCGCCCGTCGCGGCGGCGGGGCTATACGTACCGGGCGGACTGGCGAGCTATCCGTCGTCGGTGCTGATGAACGCTGTTCCCGCCGCCGTCGCTGGCGTCGAGCGGCTGGTGATGGTCACGCCGACCCCCGACGGTCGCCTCAACCCGCTCGTCCTCGCAGCGGCGCAGCTTGCGGGCGTCACCGAAATCTACCGCGTCGGCGGCGCACAGGCGGTCGCGGCGCTCGCCTACGGCACGCCAAGCATCGCGCCCGTCGACAAGATCGTCGGTCCCGGCAACGCCTGGGTCGCCGAGGCCAAGCGCCAGCTGTACGGCACCGTCGGCATCGACATGGTCGCAGGCCCATCGGAGATCGTCGTGGTCAGCGATGCCGCCTCGAACCCCGACTGGGTCGCTGCCGACCTGCTCAGCCAGGCCGAGCACGACCCCGCCGCGCAGTCGATCCTCATCACTGACGATGCGGCGTTCGCCGAAGCCGTCGCCGCCGCCGTCGCGCGCCTGCTGCCGACTTTGGCCAGCGAGGCGGTCGCGCGCGCCAGCTGGGACAAGCACGGCGCGATCATCGTCGTGGCCACCCTCGACGACGCACTACCGCTGCTCGATGCGCTCGCCGCCGAGCATGTCGAGTTGATGATCGACGATCCGGACGCCTTGTTCGCGCGGATGCGCCACGCAGGGAGTGTGTTCCTCGGCCGCCATACCCCCGAGGCGGCAGGCGACTATGTCGGCGGCCCCAACCACGTCCTGCCGACGGGCCGCCGCGCGCGTTTCGCGTCGGGGCTGTCGGTCACCGACTTCATGAAGCGCACGACCTTCCTCGAGTGCGGACCCACCGGGCTCGCGGCGGTCGGCCCCGCGGCGGCGACACTGGCGGATGCCGAAGGCTTGCCCGCGCACGCCGCGTCGGTGCGCGTCCGCTTGGGCTGACAAGTCCGAAAACCGCCAGACCAAGGCTACGCCCGCGCCTACATCGCAGGCTCATCGACGGAGCCAGCCAAATGACCTTCAGAATCGTCGCCCTCGACCCCGCACCATTCGCGCCGCTGTTCGAGCTGTCCGACGCCGAGCTCGCCGCGCGCCATATCTTCCGGCGTACCGCGACTGCGACACCGGGCTTCCCGTGCCGCGTCAGCCTCGCCGATGCCGAAGTCGGCGAGACGCTGCTGCTGTTTAATTTCGAGCATCTGCCCGCCGCGTCGCCGTATCGCTCGACGCACGCGATCTACGTCCGCGATGCTGCCGTGCAGGCCCATCCCGCGCCCGGCGAAGTCCCGCAGGTCATTACCCGCCGCCTGATCTCGGCGCGCGGCTTCGATGCGGGCGGCATGATGACCGATGCCGAAGTCGCCGAAGGCGACGCTGTCGCGCCGCTGATCGAACGCCTGTTCGCCGACCCCGCGGTGGTCCACGTCGACCTCCACAACGCCCGCCCCGGCTGCTTCGCGGCGCGCGCGGTGCGCGCCTAGCTGCGCCAGATGGTCGGGAACAGCCGCTTCAGCGCCTCGACCTTCGGCAGGTCGTTGACGACGATATAGCCGTAGGTCGGGTTTAGCCGCAGGAAGTTCTGGTGATAGGCCTCGGCGGGGTAGAACGGCTTGCCCGCCTCGACGGTCGTGACGATCGGCTTGTCGAAGCTCGGCTTGAGCTGCGCGATATAAGCCTTGGCGACGCGCGCCTGCTCGGGCGTCTGCGCGAACACCGTCGAGCGGTACTGCGTCCCCGAATCGGGTCCTTGCCGATTGAGCTGCGTCGGGTCGGTGGCGACCGAGAAATAGACGCGCAGCAACTGCCCGTAGGTCACCTTCGAGGGGTCGTAGACGATGCGCACCGCCTCGGCGTGGCCGGTCAGGCCCGAGCCGACGACCTCGTATTGCGCCGTGAGCTTGCTGCCCCCGGCATAGCCCGAGACGACGTCCTTGACGCCCGCGACATGCTCGAAGACGCCTTCAAGCCCCCAGAAGCAGCCGCCTGCGAGCACGGCGACGGCGGTCGCGGGCGCTTTGGCGAGCGGTGCGTCGAGCGCGGGCGCCGGCACGGCGCGCGCCGTCTCGGCTCCGACGGCGGGGGTCATCAAGCTGAGCGCGACGGCGCCGGCGGCAGCAAGGGTAAGGGCGGTGGCGATTTTTTTCACTGAAGCACTCCGTTCGGATCAGGCGGTCGGCGCGAAGGTCATCGCGACGCCGTTCATGCAGTAGCGCAGGCCCGTCGGCGCGGGACCGTCGTCGAAAACGTGACCCAAGTGCCCGCCGCAGCGGCGGCAATGAACCTCGGTGCGCGCGAAGACGAGGCTGGTGTCGCTCGTCGTCAGCACCGCCTTGGGCAGCGGGCGGAAGAAGCTCGGCCAGCCGGTGCCGCTGTCGAACTTGGTGCCGCTGGCGAATAGCGGCAGCGCGCAACCGGCGCATTTGAACACGCCCTTGCGATGCTCGTCGTTGAGCGGCGAGGTAAACGGGCGCTCGGTCCCTTCCTCGCGCAGGACGTTGAACGCCGCGGGGGTCAGCCGCGCGCGCCACTGCGCCGGGGTCAGCGTGACCTCGTAGCGGGTCGCGGTCGCGGCGACGGCGGGGCCGCCGAGCTTGAGGACGAACGGCAGCGCGACGGCGGCGGCACCGAAGGCGAGCGCGTCGCGGCGGGAGAAGGCGGTTTGCATGGTGCGAGATACGTAGGGCGGGGGTGTGCGGTTACAATTCCATTTCCCCCCTCACGGGGGCGGAGGCGCGACGATCAGAACTGCCCGGTGAAACTGCCGCCCTCCGCAGCCAGCTTCGCCAACAGCGGCGCGACCTCGAAGCCGTGACGTGTCAGCCCTTCCGCGACCTTGGCGAGGCCGATCGAGTCGGCCCAGAACATCGGCCCGCCGCGATAGACCGGCCAGCCATAGCCGTTGATCCAGACGATATCGATATCGCTGGCGCGCTGCGCCATGCCTTCCTCGAGAATGCGCGCGCCCTCGTTGACCATCGGGTAGAGGCAGCGTTCGAGGATCTCGTCATCGGGCACCTCGCGCCGGTTGACGCCGCGCTCGGCGGCGTAGGCGTCGATGATGTCCTGCGCGACCGGGCTGGGCGTCCGGTTACGCTGCGCGTCGTAGTCGTAAAAGCCGCGCCCGTTCTTCTGGCCGCGCAGTCCCGCCTCGCACAGCCGGTCGCGGATCGTCTCGCCCTTCGAGCTCTCCGCCGACCAGCCGATGTCGAGCCCTGCGAGGTCGCTCATCTGGAACGGCCCCATCGGCCAGCCGAAGTCGTAGAGGACGCGGTCGACCTCTTCCGGCGTCGCGCCCTCGACGATCAGCGCCATCGCCGATTGCTGGCGCGGGCTGAGCATGCGGTTGCCGATGAAGCCGTGGCAGACCCCCGAGACCACCGCGACCTTACCGATCTTCTTGGCGGTCGCCATCGCGGTGGCCAGCACGGCGGTATCGGTCTTCGCACCGCGCACGACCTCGAGCAGCCGCATGACGTTGGCGGGCGAGAAAAAGTGCAGCCCGAGCACGCTTTCGGGCCGCGCGGTCGACGCGGCGATCTCGTCGACGTTGAGATAGCTCGTGTTCGACGCGAGGATCGCGCCGGGCTTGGCGATACGGTCGAGCTTGCCGAACACGTCCTTCTTGATCGGCATCGTCTCGAACACCGCTTCGACGATCAGGTCGGCGGCGGACAGGTCGTCCATGCTCAGGCTCGGCTTCAGCAGGCCCATGCGGCGCTCGACATCGTCGGCGGTCATGCGCCCCTTGGCGGCGGTGTTTTCGTAATTCTTGCGGATCGTCGCGACGCCGCGGTCGAGTGCCTCCTGCTTCATCTCGACGATGGTCACCGGCACGCCGGCGTTCAAAAAGTTCATCGCGATGCCGCCGCCCATCGTCCCCGCGCCGATGATGCCGACGCTCGCCACCGGCAGTACCGGCGCGTCGGCAGGCAGGCCCTCGATCTTGTTCGCCTGGCGCTCGGCGAAGAAGACATAGCGCTGCGCCTTCGACTGCAGCCCGGTCATCAGGCCGATGAACAATTCGCGCTCGACCTTCATCCCCTCGTCGAAGGGCAGGTTCACCGCCGCCTCGATGGTCTTGATATTGGCCTCGGGGGCATCGAAGCCACGCATCGTCCGCGCATTGGCCTTGCGGAACTCGGCGAACATCGCGTCGGCGCCAGGCTTCGCGGCATCGATCTTGTCGGTCCGGTCGCGGACCTTGACGAGCGCGAGGCCGGGACGGCGCGCGAACGCCTTGGCGGCGGCGAGCAGCCCGTCTTCGGGCGCGATCTCATCGACGAGGCCCATGCCGAGCGCCGCCTTGCCGCCGACGGGGTTGCCGCTGGTCACCATCTTGAGCGCCTGCTCGGGCCCGACGAGGCGCGGCAGGCGCTGCGTGCCGCCCGCGCCGGGCAGCAGCCCGAGCTTGACCTCGGGCAGCCCGAGCTTCGCCGACGCCACCGCGACGCGGTAGTGGCACGCCAGCGCGACCTCGAGCCCGCCGCCGAGCGCGGTGCCGTGGATCGCCGCGACGATCGGCTTGGGGCTGGCCTCCATCGCCTCGATGACCTTGTGCAGCGAGGCGCCGCGCGGGGGCTTGCCGAACTCGCTGATGTCGGCCCCTGCGATGAAGGTCCGCCCCGCGCACGCCAGCACGATGCCCTTGACCGCCGGGTCGGCGACAGCGGCCGCGACGCCTGCCGCGAGTCCGTCGCGGACGTCAGCCGACAGCGCGTTGACCGGTGGCGAGTCGATCGTCAGCACCGCCACATCGCCGTCGACGCTCAGATCGACCACCGCGCTCATCGCCGCCATATCCGTCACTCCCCGAGGTTTGCTGGGCGCGACCTTAGCGGCGTGACGCGACGCTTCAAGGTGCGGCGGGGTACGGCCCTTTGCCGCCGTCGGCAATGAAGCGGTCGATCCGCGCGGTCAGCACCGGCAGCGGCACCGAGCCGAGGCTGAGCACCGTGTCGTGGAAGGCGCGGATATCGAATTTCGCACCCAGCGCCTTCTCCGCCTTCGCCCGCGCATCGAGTATCGCCAGTTCGCCGAGGTAATAGCTCAACGCCTGCCCCGGCCAGCCGATGTAGCGGTCGACCTCGGTGGTGATCTCGCGCTCCGACAGCGCGGTGTTGTCGCGCAGGAACGCCAGCGCCTGCGGGCGCGTCCAGCCCTGCGCATGGACGCCGGTATCGACGACCAGCCGCGCCGCGCGCCACATCTGGTAGCTCAGCATCCCGAAGCGGTCGTAGGGCGTGTCGTACATCCCCATCTCGACGCCGAGCTTCTCGCAGTACAGCGCCCAACCCTCGCCGTAGGCCGAGATATAGTTCTTGCGCCTGAACTCGGGCTGGCCCGACGCTTCGGCAGCGAGCGGGATCTGAAAGGCGTGACCGGGGGCCGATTCGTGCAGCGTCAGCGCGGTCAGCTGATACAGCGGCCGCGACGGCAGGTCGTAGGTATTGAGCAGATACTTGCCCGTGCCGCCGCGCCCGGCGGTGTAGAACGGCGCGATCTCGGGTGGCACGGGGACGATGCCGAATCTGGCCCGGGGCAGCCGCCCGAACCATCGGTCGGCGACGAGGTCGAAGCGCTTGGCGGTCCACGCCGCCTCCTTGAGCAGTTGGTCGGGCGTTGTCGCATAGAAGCGTGGATCGCTGCGCAGGAAGGCCAGGAATGCCGGAAAATCGCCCTTGAACCCTGTCTCGGCCATGACGCCGAGCATCTGCGCGCGAATCTTCGCGACCTCGGCGACGCCGATCTCGTGGATCGCGTCCGGGGTCAGATCGAGCGTCGTGAACTCGCGAATCTGCGCCGCGTACCACGCCTTCCCGTCGGGCATCGATTGCGCCGCAAGCGTCGTCCGCAGCCCCGGCAGGTAGGACGTGCGCAGGAACGCCAGAAGGTCGCGGTGCGCCGGGATCACGGCGTCCCGGATCGCCGCGACCGCCTCGGCGCGCAGGGCCGCCTGCGTCGCTGCGGGAATGCTCGCGGGCATTGTCCTGAACGGCTCGTAGTAGACCGTGGCAGTCGGATCGGCCGCCTCGGCGACCGCCGCGACCCCGGCATCGCGCCCGGTCATCGTCACCGCCGGCGGCGTGAAGCCGCGCGCCAGACCAGCGCGCATATTCACGGTCTGCTCGGCGAAATAGCGCGGAATCTCGCGCATCTGCGACAGCCACGCACGGTAATCGCGCTCGGTGCGAAAGCTGCGCCGCCCGGTCGACGCGAGGTTCGACCAGAAGCTCGAATCCGAATTCGCCGGCATTTCCCAGTCGCGGAAGCGCTGCGACGCGATCGCGACGTCGAGCTGGTCGGCATAGATGCCATAGTCGACCTGGGTGGCGGGGGTCAGCTCAGCCACCGGAATCGCCGCAAGGTCGGCGCGTGCTTTCTCCCAGACGCGCAGCCGCTGCGCCTGCGTCGCCGCATCGACGCGCGGCAGGTGCGCGCGCACCCCCTGCGCATCGTCGTCGTCGACCTCGGCCTGTTTCTGCCGCCACGTCCATTCGGTCGTGTAGAGCGTCTTGAAGCGGCTCTCGGTCGCGGGATCGGCGCGCGCCGGGACCGTCGATGCCAGGAGGGTGAAGATGGCGAGCGAACGCCAGACGGTGGGGGTGGGCAACATGCGCCAAGCTTAACCGCCGCGACAAAGAATGCCAGCGTTCGCCGACGGCGCGACACCGCTCGGCGATAGGGCAGCCCAACGGAACGTGGCGGCACCACGGTCGTTCTTGCCGGCGACGCCCGGAGGAACCGCGATGGCAGGCAAGCGCGAACTGATCGAACCGACGCCGGGGGACAAACGCTTTGTCCGGCGGGACGACGCGGGCCGCTTCACCGAGAGCGACGACGTCGGTCGCGCATTGGCGCAGGATGTGCGCCAGTCCGCCAAGACCGCAGTCGAAGCTGGGCAGGGCGACAAGGGCGACCGCAAGCGCTGACGCGGTGGCGCGCGCCGCCCGCGTCCGCCACCCGCATCGAACGTCGGGCTTGACCGCGCGCGGCGTCCGGGCCAACCCTGTGACCTTGGACAAGCGACCGCGACAGGAATACCTGCGCGCCCGCTGACGAGGGGTCGAAGACTGTGGCGAACTGGCGTATCAAATCGCTCGATGCGATTCTGGCGACGGCCGAGAAGAAGTCGCTGCATCGCAGCCTCGGGCCGGTCCAGCTGACGATGCTCGGCATCGGCGGCATCATCGGCACCGGCATCTTCGTGCTGACCGCCGAAGCGGCGCAGGTCGCCGGGCCTGGGATGCTGGTCAGCTTCGTGCTGTCCGCGACGGTCTGCGGGCTCGCGGCGCTGTGCTACGCCGAGCTCGCCGCGATGGTCCCCGTCGCGGGGTCGGCCTATACCTACAGCTACGCGACCTTCGGCGAAATCCTCGCGTGGGTCGTCGGCTGGGCGCTGGTGCTCGAATACGCGGTCGCGGCGAGCGCCGTGGCGGTCGGCTGGTCGGGCTACGCCGTCGGCGTGCTCGAGCATCTGGCGGGTATCCACGTGCCGAGCGTCATCGCCAACGGCGACGGCATCATCGCGCGCATGACGCTGCTGTTCTCGCCGATGACCCCCGAGCTGCAGACCGCGCTCGACACCGGTGGGTTGATCAACCTGCCGGCCGTGATCATCGCACTCGCCGTTACCGCGCTGCTCGTCGTCGGCACCAAGGAGAGCGCGACGGTCAACGCTGTGCTGGTCGTCGTCAAGATCCTCGCGCTGACCGCGTTCATCGCGCTCAGCGTCCCGGCGATCGAGTCGAAGAACTTCATCCCGTTCGCACCGCTCGGCACCGGCGGGATCATCAGCGCGGCGTCGATCATCTTCTTCGCCTTCGTCGGCTTCGACGCGGTGTCGACGGCGGCCGAGGAGACCAAGGACCCGCAGCGCAACGTTCCCATCGGGCTGATCGGCAGCCTGGTGATCTGCACGATCTTCTACATGCTGGTCGGCGCGGGCGCGATCGGCAGCTTCGGCGCGCAGCCGATGATCGGCCCCAATGGCGTCGGCCTCGTCCCCGGCTCGCCCGAACTCGCGGCGCAGTGCACCGCGAGCGGCAACGTCCTGCTGGTCTGCTCGAAGGAGGCGCTGGCACATGTCCTGCGCTCGATCGGGCATCCGGCAGTCGGCAACATGCTCGGGCTCGCGGCGGGCTTTGCGCTGCCCTCGGTGGTATTGATGATGATGTACGCGCAGACGCGCATCTTCTTCGTCATGTCGCGCGACGGGCTGCTGCCCACGGCACTGTCGAAGGTTCATCCGCGCTTTAAGACGCCGCACGTCGTGACCATCGTGACGGGCATCTTCGTCACCATCGCCGCGGCCTTTTTCCCGGTCGGGCAGTTGGCCAGCGTGTCGAACGGCGGCACGCTGTGCGCATTCTTCTTCGTCAGCCTCGCGATCATGGCGCTGCGGCGGAGCGATCCCCAGCGCAAGCGCGCTTTCACGACGCCCGCCGTATGGGTCGTGGCGCCGCTCGCCGCTGCCGGCTGCGTACTGCTCTTCCTGTTCCTGTCGATGACCGCCAAGCTGGTGTTCTTCGGCTGGGCCGCCATCGGCCTGGTGTTCTACTTCCTCTACGGTCGTAGCCGCTCGAACGTCGCACTGGGTATCGACGTCGTCGCCGAACTCGATGCCGACAGCCCGCCGCTCGGCCTGCCGCCCATGCCGGGCGCGCCTGCGCCGGGCATCAATCAGGCGTAAACGATCTGCTCCCTCCCCTCTCCGCGCAGCGGAGAGGGAGACGGTCAATCCCCCTCGAACGCCAGAAGTGTCTCGACGCGCACGCCGGCCCCGCGCAACTTCGCTGCACCGCCCAGATCGGGCAGGTCGATGACGAACGCCGCGCCGACGACCTCGGCCTTCGCCTCGCGCAGCAGCTGCGCGGTCGCGAGCGCCGTGCCGCCGGTGGCGATCAGGTCGTCGACGATCAGCACGCGTGCGCCTGGCGTGCAGGCATCGGCGTGCATCTCGATACGGTCCTGGCCGTATTCGAGCGCGTAGTTGATGCCGAGGACGGTGCCCGGCAGCTTGTTCTTCTTGCGGATCAGCAACAGCCCGCAGCCGAGCGCCTGCGCGACGCCGGTGCCGAAGATGAAGCCGCGCGCCTCGATCCCCGCAATCAGGTCGGGCTTGAGATCGGCGACCGCCGCTGCCAGCCGCTCGACCGACGCCGCCAGCCCGCGCGCATCGAGCAGCAGCGTCGTGACATCGCGAAACCGGATTCCCGGCTTGGGGTAATCCGGGATGGTGCGGATCAGCGCGGCGAGGTCGTCGTTCGCCGCGCTCATACCGCAGCCCCTACTTGACGGGCACCGCGCCCGGCGTGCCGCACTTGGCGAACTTGCCATTGGCGCGGCAGCGCGCGGCGGGCGCGGCGGCGACGGGCGGGCATTTGGTGAACTTGCCCTTGGCATCCTTGCAGGGCGCGGCCAGCGCTGGGGCGGACAGGCCACCGAGCGCGAGCGACATGACGGCGGCGAAAGCAAGCGTGCGGCGCATGACGATCCTCCAGCGGGCGAAACCCGCGACGAAATCTAGCACGCGCAAACGCGCTGTCTACTCCGCCGGAACAGCCTTAGGATGCTTCACGTCGGCCCAGACGCGCATGTAGCTGAGGTAACCCAGCCCCGACAGGATGATCAGGAAGATCACCGCGCCCAGACCCGTGCGGTGGCGCGCCTCGAGCTTGGGCTCGGCCGCCCACATCATGAACGCCGCGACGTCGGTCGCCATCTGCTTGACTGTCGCCTTGGTACCGTCGGCATAGGTCACCTGATCGTCGCTGAGCGGCGGCGGCATGGCGATGTTGAGCGTCCGGAAATACGGGTTGTAGTAAAGCCCCTCGGGCACCGTCCAGTCGCGCGGCGCGTCGGCGTAGCCGCTGACCAGCGCGCGTATGTAGTGCGAACCGCCCTCGCGCGCCTTCGCGAGCAGAGAGAAATCGGGCGGCAACGCGTTGTTGTTCGCGGCGCGCGCGGCGTATTCGTTGGCGTAGGGACCGTAGAAATGGTCCGACGGCAGCCCCTTGCGCGTGTTCGGATCGCCGGTCTTGTCGTCGATCGACGGAATGTCGCTGCCCTTGGCCAGTGCCTTGATCTGCGGAACGGTGAAACCGAGGTCGGCGAGGTCGCGGAACGCCACGCGGTTGAGCGAGTGGCAGCCCGCGCAGACTTCCTTGTAGACCTGAAAGCCGCGCTGGAGCTGGCCACGGTCGTAGGTGCCCATCACCGGATTGTCGAAGCTGAAGCTCGCCGACGCGAACTTCGCCTCCGAAGGTTCGAGATGGTATTTCTTGACGAGATCGGGGACGACGGCGTCGCGCGGCAGGATTGCCGCGAACAGCAGTGCGGCGACGAAAGTCAGGCCGACGAGCGCGGCGATGAAGCGGACCATTTCTGTGTCAGTCCCTTATTCGGCCGGCTGCGCGTGGCCGGTCGGCGGCAATTCGGCGACGCCTGCCCCCGGTAGCTGCTGCGCAGCGGGCGCACCGGTGTTGGTGTGGCGCTTGAGCACCGCTTCCGAGATCGAATTGGGCAGCGGCAGCGGCCGCTCGATGCGCGCGATCAGCGGCAGGATCAGCAGGAAGTGCGCGAAATAATAGGCACTGGCGACCTGGCTGAGGCGCACCCACGGCTCTTCGGCGGGCTTGCCGCCGCAGATCGCGAGGATGACGATGTCGCCGACGAACACCCAGAATGCGATGCGCGCCATCGGGCGGTAGTTGTTCGAGCGCACCGGCGAGGTGTCGAGCCACGGCAGGAAGAACAGCAGCAGGATCGCCGCGAACATGCCGAGCACGCCCCACAGCTTGGCAGGGACCAGCCCGAACGGGAAGTCGACGGTGAAGGCGCGCAGAATCGCGTAGAATGGCCAGAAATACCATTCGGGGACGATGTGCGCCGGCGTCGAGAGCGGGTTCGCCGGAATATAGTTATCGGCCTCGCCGAGCACGTTGGGGCCGAAGAACACCACGGCCGCGAACAACGTCAGGTAGACGCCAAGACCGAAGAAGTCCTTGGCAGTGTAGTAAGGATGGAACGGCACCGTGTCGGCCTTCGACTTGACGTCGATGCCCGTCGGGTTGTTCGACCCCGGAATGTGCAGCGCCCAGACGTGCAGGATGACGACGCCGAGAATGATGAACGGCAGCAAATAGTGCAGCGAGAAGAAGCGGTTCAAGGTGGCATTGTCCGGCGCGAAACCGCCGAGCAACCAGGTGTGGATCGTCTCGCCGATCAGCGGGATCGCCGAGAACAGGTTCGTGATGACCGTGGCACCCCAGAAGCTCATCTGCCCCCAGACCAGCACATAGCCCATGAACGCCGTCGCCATCATCAACAGCAGGATGACGAGGCCGAGCATCCACAGCACTTCGCGCGGCGGCTTGTACGAGCCATAATAGAGGCCGCGAAAGATGTGAACGTAAACCGCGACGAAGAAGAAGCTCGCGCCGGTGGCGTGCATGTACCGCATCATCCAGCCGCCGTTGACGTCGCGCATGATGTGCTCGACCGAGTCGAAGGCAATCTGGGTATTGGCCGCATAGTGCATCGCCAGCACGATGCCGGTGACGATCTGCAGCACCAGCGCGACACCGGCGAGAACGCCGAAATTGTAGAAATAATTGAGATTCTTCGGCACGGGATAGCCCGCACCGAGCGAATTATAGACAAGGCGCGGAATCGGCAGTTTTTCGTCGATATACTTGCCGAACGCTGACGTCGGTTCGTAATGCTTGGCCCAGGGGAAGCTCATGGTTCGTGCCTCAACCGATGGTGACTTGAGTCGGCGTCTTGAAGACGTACGCGGGGACTTCGAGATTCTTCGGCGCGGGGCCTTTGCGGATGCGCGCGGCGGTGTCGTAGGTCGAGCCGTGGCACGGGCAGAAATAGCCGCCGAAATCGCCGCGGTTTTCGCCCTCGCCCGCGCCGAGCGGCACGCAGCCGAGGTGGGTGCAGACGCCGAGGGTAATCAACCAGTTCGAATGCCCCGGCTTGGTGCGCTCGGCGAGCGTCTCCGGATCGCGCAGCGACTTGATATCGACCTTGTTCGCAGCGGCCTGTTCGGCGGGCGTCAGGTTGCGCACGAACACCGGCTTGCCGCGCCAGCTGATCTTGATCGCCTGCCCCGCCGCGACGGGCGACAGGTCGACATCGATCGACGCCAGCGCGAGCACATCGGCGGACGGGTTCATCTGATTGACCAGCGGCCAGACCACAGTCGCGGCACCCGCCGCAGCAAACGCCCCGGTGGCAATATAGATGAAGTCCCGGCGACGCTCGTCGAGCGGGGCTCCGGTCTCGGTCAATTGGTCGTGCGGCTGGGTAGCCATGCAGGTTCGGCCCCTGGCGGAAAAATGGTCAACGGCTGATAGACGCGCACGCCCCGCCAGCGCAACGGGCATTTTGGCGCGCCCCCCCTGCCTGCGCCGAGCGCGCCGGATTGTGGCGGGCCGGTAGTCGCGCGCTTTGTCACCAATGGTGGGGCTCGCCTCGTCTTGTTGCCGCAATCGGCCAGCTAGTGTCGGTCGTCACAGGTGGCCGCACGGCTCGACCTCCAGCGTCGTACCGTCGACGCGGACCACGCGCGCCCGCGTTCCGACGCCCATGTCGGGTCCTGTCGCGGGCCACGGCGAGTCGCCGACCTGGACGCGGCCCTGACCGCCGCTGAACGGCTCGACGACAGTGACGAGGCTGCCGATCATGCCTTCGGCGCGGCGGTTGAGCAGCGGTGCGCGGCTGGCGGTCGGGTGGGCGCGCAGCCATGCCCGTCCGATCAGCACCGCCGCGACCGAAAAGCCGACGAACAGCACGACCTGCACCGGCCAGCCGGGGGCGAACAGCGCGGCGACGCCGGCGCTGACGACCGCCGCGCCTGCCATCCAGATCATGAACGCGCCGGGCATGACGAGCTCAAGCCCTGCCAATGCGGCTCCGACCGCCAGCCACAGCCACGGCGTCAGCGTGACGAAATCGAGCACCGCGAGATCGCTCATGACCGTGGCACCGGCGGCACCGACGCGCGCGCGGGTGGGTTGGGCAGGTCGGGCCGCACCGCCTTCACCAGTTCGCCGATGCCGCCGAGCGAGCCGACCAGCGCCGATGCCTCGATCGGCATGAAGATCGTCTTGGCGTTGGGCGAGGTCGCGAACGCCTGCATCGCCTCGACGTATTTCTGCGCGACGAAATAGTTGAGCGCCTGTGGGTTGCCGTCGGCAATGGCGGTCGAGACCATTTCGGTCGCCTTGGCCTCGGCCTGAGCGGCGCGCTCGCGGGCCTCGGCATCGCGGAAGGCAGCCTCGCGGCGGCCCTCGGCCTGAAGGATCTGGCCCTGCTTGGCGCCCTCGGCACGGAGGATTTCGGATGCCCGCGAGCCCTCGGCTTCGAGGATATTGGCGCGCTTCTCGCGTTCGGCCTTCATCTGACGACCCATCGCGTTGACGATGTCGGCGGGCGGGCGGATATCCTTCAGTTCGACGCGGGTGATCTTGATGCCCCACGGATGCGTCGCCTGATCGACGACGACGAGCAGCCGCGCGTTGATCGCGTCGCGCTTCGACAGCGTCTCGTCGAGGTCCATCGACCCCATCACGGTGCGCAGGTTGGTCGTCGTCAGGTTGACGATGGCCGAGTAAAGATCGCTGACCTCGTACGCCGCCTTGGCCGCGTCGAGCACCTGGTAGAAGACCACCCCGTCGACCGCGACGATGGCATTGTCCTTGGTGATGATTTCCTGCCCCGGGATATCGAGGACCTGCTCCATCATGTTGATCTTGCGCCCGATGCGGTCGACGAACGGCAGGATCAGGCTGAAGCCGGGTCGCAAGGTCATGGTGAAGCGCCCGAAGCGTTCGAGCGTGTATTCGAAGCCCTGGCGCACGACGACGACCGCCTGGCTCAACGCGAGCACTGCGACGACCAGCAGGACGATCGCGAAAATTCCACCCGTCACGCGCTACTCTCCTCACCCCAACGCGCGACTTATAGCGGGTCGGCGCGCGGCGGTTGAGCGAAATCGGCTGGCGATGCAACGGCCTCGGAATCGCTTTACAAGCGCGTCGTTTCGGGTTAACCGGTGATTGGAGTCGGTTGCTTGAAATTGGTGTCAAACAGCAATTTAGGGGTTCGACCATGCGATTGACTGCTGCCGCGCTGCTGGCCACTGCCACCGCGTTTCCCGTCACCGCGCAGGCCACCGCCGTGACGTTCAGCTCGGCGGTCGCGACCTTTCACCAGACCTTCGACCGTGACTGGTCGCCGAGCGAGATGATCGACGGCATCACGTCGGGCAGCAACGGCTGGGCGATCTACGATGCCAACACAGGCACGACCGAAGGTCAGTCGAGCGTGTTGACGCTGGCCACACCGCTCGCGGCGGGCAGCTACGATCTCACCTTCACGATCACCCAGAATTACGGTGACGTCCACACGCTCGGCGATTTCGGCTTGTTATACCTCACCGATGCGACGCCGACGCTCGCAAGTCCGACGCTTTTCTTCACAAATTTGCCCGTCGCGTCGTCGAACGATCCCGGCACGACGTTCACCACGACCGTCTTTGAAGAGATCATCGCGGGCGGCAGCAGTCCGGGCACGGCGGTCTATACCGTCCGCGCCAGACTCGACTCTGCCGCGCCGGTGACGGGCATTTTCTTCGGCACGTATTCGGATCAAGGCTATGGTCTGCCCACCGGCGGACCGGGGCGCGCGTTCAACGGCAATTTCGTCGTTCAGGAACTGGCGCTCGACGTCGCGCCCGCCGGAGTGCCCGAACCCGCGACGTGGAGCCTGTTGATCGCAGGCTTCGGAGGGGTCGGCATCGCGGCACGGCGGCGGCGTAGCGCGGCGGTTGCCGCCTGAGCGACCTCCGGCCCCGGCGCTCGATCCTTTACCTGCCCGCCGTCCGCGCGTCGGCGGTGGAGAAGGCGCGGACGCTCGATTGCGACTGCGTCATCCTCGACCTCGAGGACGCGGTCGCCCCCGACATGAAGGACATGGCGCGCGACGCGGCCGTCGCAGCGCTGCGCGACGGCGGCTGGGGGCACCGCGAGGTGCTGGTCCGCGTTAATCCACTGGCGAGCCTATGGGGCGCAGCGGACTTCGCGGCAGCCGTCGCGGGCGGTGCAGACGCGATCATCGTTCCCAAGGTCGATGACGCTGCCGCAGCCCGCGCCGCGGTAGCGCACGCCCACGGCGTGCCGGTGTGGGCGATGATCGAGTCTCCTGGTGCCGTGCTCGACGCGCCCGCCATCGCTGCGGTGGCCGGTGTGGCGGCGCTGCTCGCGGGGTTCGCCGATCTCGCCAAGGACCTGCGCCTGCGCCCCGGCGCGGCGCGGACGCCGCTGCACTACGCGATGAGCGCCATCGTCATCGCGGCGCGCGCGGCCGGCGTGTTGGCCTTCGACGGGGTGTTCACCGAAATCCGCGACGACGCCGGGATGCGCGCCGAGGCGGATCAGGCGGTCGATTTCGGCTTCGACGGCAAGACCCTCGTCCACCCGTCGCAGGTCGCGATCGCCAATGCCGCCTTCGCGCCGACCGCCGACGACATCGCGGCGGCGCGCGGGCTGATCGACGCGCACGCCGCCGCACGCGCGCAAGGTGCCGGCGTGACGACCTATGGCGGCAAGCTTGTCGAGGTGCTGCATGTCGCCGCCGCGACGCGGACGCTGGCGGTCGCGGCAGCGATCGCGGCGCGTTGACCCTTTGGGACTGCCGCAGCGTTGCAGCGTCTGCTAGATTGGCCGTGAGACCAAGGCCGGGAGTGGTGCGATGCGTGGACTGACGATGCTGATTGCCCTTGCGGTGGCGGCTCCGGCGTTGACCATGGCGGCTCCGGCGCTGGCACAATCGACGCTCAAGGGCAGCGTCGTCGGCGCCGACGGCACGCAGCCGCGCAAGCGCATCATCGACGTGTTCGGCACCGACCTGTGCCCCAAGGCGCGCGACAAGGACGAAATCGTCGTCTGCGTCCGCCATCCCGACGAAGAACGCTACCGCATCCCCTCGACGGTGCGCGGCGGCCAGGGCAAGCCGCTCAGCCCGTTCGCGACGCGCCGCGAACGGCTCGTCGCGGCAGCGGCAGGCGGTGCGGGCGGCAGCATCGGCTCGTGCACCCCCGTCGGCTCCGGTGGCGGCACGGGCTGCAACCAGCAGCTGCAGGACGCCTACCGCGAGGAGAAGAAGCCGCGCTGATCGAATTGCGGAGCCTCAGCCGGCGAATTCCACGCCCGCGACGCCGCGCGCGCCATGCCCGTCGATCTCGAAAAGCCCGCCCGCGAGCGGCTGTCCCGCCCGCGCATCGGCCGCGAGATCCTGCCGTGCGGTCGTCACGAACATCCGGTCGAGGCCGGGACCCCCGAACGCGACGCTGCTGACGTTCGCGCACGGCAGCCGGAACTCGCCGACGACCTTGCCGTCGGGCGCGACGCGGCGCACGCACCAGCCGCCCCAGAAGGCGACCCACAGATAACCCCCGGCATCGACCGTCATGCCGTCGGGAAAGCCGAAACCGTCGGGCCACGCCGCGAACACGCGTTTGTTCGACGCGCCGCCGTCGGCCGCGAGGTCGTAGGCCCAGGTCGTCCGGCGCTTGGTGTCGGTGTGATACATCGTGCCGCCATCGGGACTGAATGCCGGACCATTGGTGATGCCGAAGCCGTCCTCGATGCGCGTCCAGCGCCGGTCGGTGTCGAGACGGTACAGGGCGCCCGTCGCCGCAGTCCGCGCCTTGTCCATGCTGCCCGCCCAGAACCGCCCGGCGGCATCGACCTTGCCGTCGTTGAAGCGGTTGCCGGGGCGGTCGGATTCGGGATCGTCGAACGGTTCGAAAGTCTGCGCGCCGGGATCGACGAGCGCGAAGCCCCGCTCGGTCCCGCCGATGAACCCGCCGCGCGCACGCGGGGCGATCGACCCGATGCGGCACGGCGGCGTCCAGCTGAAACGCGCGTCGCTCGTCGGATCGAGGCGGTGCACGCCGGGGCCCTCGATATCGACGAACCACAGCGCCGCGTCGCGCGCCACCCACACCGGACCCTCGCCGAGTTCGCACGCCAGCGGCCACAGGCAACGCCAGCCGGGGCCTTCCAAATCAATGTCCACGGTCACGAAGTTTTCCCGTCATCCCGGCGAATGCCAGGCTCAGCTTAGGGCAGCCGCACCGCCGGCGTCGACCCGGGCCACGATGGATGCTGGCATTCGCCGGCATGACGGGCGAAAGGGGCGCGACGCGACCCGATCCCATCACAGGCGTTATCGACCGATGACCGATGAACTCCCGCCACTGCGTTCCGCCGCGACCTACGGCAAGCGCGACAAGGATGGCTTCATCCATCGCAGCTGGATGCAGGCGCAGGGCCTGCCGCCGCATGTCTTCGACGGGCGCCCGATCATCGGCATCTGCCAGACCTTCAGCGAGTTCAACCCCTGCCATAGCCACCTGCGCGGTATCGCCGAGTCGGTGAAGGCGGGGGTGTGGGAAGCGGGCGGCCTGCCGCTCGAATTCCCGGCGATGAGCCTCGGCGAGACGCAGATCCGCCCGACCGCGATGCTGTTCCGCAACCTGATGAGCATGGACGTCGAGGAGAGTATTCGCGGCTATGCGATGGACGGCGTCGTGCTGCTCGGCGGCTGCGACAAGAACAGCCCGGCGATGCTGATGGGCGCGGCGTCGGTCGATCTGCCCGCGATGCTGATTTCGAGCGGCCCGATGCTCAACGGCAAGTTTCGCGGCCGCGACATCGGCTCGGGCACCGACGTCTGGCGGTTTTCGGAGGAAGTCCGGGCGGGGACGATGACCAACGCCGAGTTCATGGCAGCCGAAGCCGGCATGTCGCGCAGCCCGGGCACCTGCATGACGATGGGGACGGCGTCGACGCTGGCGTGCATATTCGAGGCGATGGGGCTCTCGCTGCCCTATAACGGCACGATCCCCGGCGTCGACGCGCGGCGCAAGGCGATGGCGCACCGCACGGGCAACCGCATCGTCGAGCTGGTCAACGCCGGCGCGACGATGGCCGACGTGCTGACGCGCCCGGCGTTCGAGAACGGCGTCAAGATCTGCGCCGCGATCGGCGGGTCGACCAACGCGGTGCTTCATCTGCTCGCGCTCGCCGGGCGCGCGGGGGTCAAGTTCGACCTCGCCGACTGGCAGCACCTCGGCGCGAGCGTGCCGCTGCTCGTCGACCTGATGCCGGCGGGCAAATATCTGATGGAGGACTTCCATTACGCCGGCGGCGTTCCGGCGGTGATCGCCGAACTCGGCGACCGGCTCGACCTCGACCACGTCGGCGTCTCGGGACGGTCGCTCCGCGAGGTCGCGGCGGCGGCGCGCAACGACAACCCCCTCGTGATCCGCTCGTGCGGCGATCCGCTGCTCGCCGAGGGCGGACTCGTCGTCCTCAAGGGCAACCTTGCCCCGCGCGGCGCGGTGATCAAGCCCGGCGCGGCATCGCCCGAACTGCTCAAGCACCGCGGGCGCGCGGTCGTCTTCGGCTCGATCGAGGACTTCCATGCGCGCGTCGACGATCCCGATCTCGACATCGACGCGTCGTGCGTCATGGTCCTCAAGGGCTGCGGCCCGCGCGGCTATCCGGGCATGCCCGAGGTCGGCAACATGCCACTACCGAAGACGCTCCTCGAGGCAGGGGTCCGCGACATGGTCCGCGTCAGCGACGCGCGGATGAGCGGGACGGCGTTCGGCACCGTCGTCCTCCACTGCGCCCCCGAGGCGCATATCGGCGGGCCGCTCGCGCTGGTGCGCGACGGCGACATCATCGCGCTCGACACGCACGCGGCGACACTGACGCTCGAGATCAGCGACGCCGAGATGGCGGCGCGCGCGGCGGCTTGGGTTCCGACCGAACCCGCGTTCGCGCGCGGCTGGTACAAGCTCTACGTCGATCACGTCGGCCAGGCCGACACCGGGGCCGATCTCGACTTTCTCGTCGGGTCGAGCGGCAGCGTCGTCACGCGGGAGTCGCACTGATGTTCGGTGACGGCTTCATCGCGGTCGACTGGGGCACGACCAACCGCCGCGCGTGGGCGATCGACGCCGCCGGGGTCGCCGCGCCGCCGCTGGTCGACGGCAAGGGCGTGCTGAGCGTCACCGATT
>JBBQVB010000002.1:0-55383 GCA_038211965.1 Sphingomonadales bacterium | reverse complement strand
GCCGAGGCGCCGCGCCAGGAAGCGCCCGCCCGCGAGCACGCGGTCGACCGCCTAGCCGAGCTCCGCAACGCTCGCCGTCTTGGGCACGAACCCCGCGACGCCCCCCGCGATCAAGTCGAGCAGAAGTGCGTCGTCCCACGATCCCGTGACCACCAGCACCGGCGTCGCCCCCGCCGCCGCGCACAGCGCCGCGATGCCGTCGCGCGGTGCCGCACCCGGCATGTCGAGGTCGCACAGCACGATGTCGTGCCCCGCTGCGGCGGCGCACGCGGCGGGGAAGTCGGCAGCCTCGGCCACCACCGCGTCGGGCCAGCGCGACCGTAACATCGCGGCCAGCGCCTCGCGCACCAGCGCATGGTCGTCGGCGATCAGGCAGCTTCGCACAGCGCCTCCAGAGGCCGCTGGAGCGCCACCGGGGCAGCGTGTGGCACCTGGAGCCAGAACGCCGCGCCGCGCGTCCAGCGGGCTTCGTGGCCCGCCGCGCCGCCCATCAGCGCCAGCGCGCGCCTGACCGACGCGAGGCCGAGGCCGAAGCCACCGGGGGCGGCGCCAGCGCCTTGCGCATAATCCTCGAACAGCGTCGCACGCTCGGCCGCCGCGACACCCCGCCCATCGTCGATCACCCAGATCGTCGCGGTCGCCGCGCTGCGCCGTACCCCGATCAGCACGCGACTACCCCCCGCATGGCGCAGCGCGTTGGCGACGAGATTGCCCAGCGCGCGACGCAGCAGTGAGGAGTCAGCGGTGACGGACAGGCAGCAGGGCAGCGCGATCAGCCGCACCCCGGCTTCGGCGGCGGCAGGTGCGAACTCGGCGGCGACGGCGGCGATCAACGGCCCCAGTGCGACCGCCTCGACGCGCGCGCGCACCGTCCCGCTGTCGAGCCGCAGATGGTCGAGGATCGCCTCGATCAGCGCCGCCATCGACGCGAACGCGGACCGCGCCCCGCCGACCGCCGCGCGGCGCGCCGCCCCGCGCGGTGCCTCAACCGCCGCCTCGAAGAACAGGCTGGCGGCGGCGAGCGGCTGCTGAATGTCGTGGCTGGCGGACGCCAGGAAGCGCGTCCGCGCATCGCGCTCGGCGGCAACGGTGACCAGCGCGTCGCGCAACGCCACCCCGATGCGCTCGCTGCGCCATTGCGCCTCGAGCGCCGCCGTCTCGGCGCGCCGCATCAGCGTCGCCATGACGAACAATGTCGCCCCGGCAAGGCACATGAACACCGATAGCGGCACGGCATAGGGCGCGCCGTCGTGCAGCAGGAACAGACTGATCGACAGCGGCAGGCCGACGAGGCCGACCGTGGTCAGGCTGCGCCCCGTCGTGTCGGCCATCACCTCGATCGCCAGAAACCACACCCACAGCATAAGCATGAGCGCGCGCAACGGCGGGCCGGCATGCGGCAGCAAGATCCACGGCCCGGCGATCGTGCACAGGTTGAGCCATGTTCCCAACGCGACCACGACCGGGTGCCAGACACGGATAAGTTCGGCATCGTCGGGGCGACGCAGCAACTGAACGGCGCTGAGCACCGCGACCCCGACGGGAACCAGCAACATCGCCGCGACCCAGAGGTGCAGCAGTCGCGGCTCGACCAGCCCGTCGAAGCTCCGCGCGATGAACAGCACGACGAGGATGACCGGCAGGATTCCGAAGGCCGCCGGGACGACCTGCCCGCGCATCTGCACGGCGCGGGCCGCCTCGCCCATCGACACGGCGCGGTCCGAACCGGAATGGTCGCGCTGTTCGCCGTGCGCCGTTGCCACCATCGGCCTGCCGCTCCCTCGTCTCGCCCGCCGCGCGCGCCCGTATCGGCCATCGGGCTAGCCCATCCGGCCGATGTGCGCGCGGCGGGGCGGGTTTAACAGAAACCACCGGCCAGCGGAACGACTTTTTCATCCGCCGGGGGCCCCGGTTCCGAACTGTTCAACCGCGTTCAGCAAAGGACCTGTGCCATGAAGATCATCTTCCTCCTCGCCGCCGCGCTCCCCGTCCTGACGTGCGCGCTGTCGCGCGCCGATGCGTCGCTTGCCACCGTCTTTGTCCCCGCTGCGTCGAGCAACGTGACGCGAGTTGGGGCGATCGGGCTATTGCAGCCCGGAACGACCTACACGCTGACCGCTACAGGCATCGCCGACCTGTGCACACACTGCTCGGCCAGGCCGCTGACCTTCACCGCCGATGGCCTGCCAACCTATGCCTTCGCGAGTCCGTACCTCGGCTATCCGCGCGACACCGACCCGCAAGGCGGATTGGGGCCGGGCGGAGTCGGTCGTTATCACGGCCTGCTGCTCGGCACATTCCTCGCATCGCCGGGCGCACCCGCCGATTATTTCGCCATCGGCCGCGGTACCAGCTTCACTGTTCCGGCCGCCCGCACACTCTACGCACTCATTAACGACAGCTACTACCCGGATAACGGGCCGGGCACCGGCTACACGCTGACCCTCAGCGCCAGCGTCCCCGAGCCCGCGACTTGGGCGCTGCTGATCGCAGGTTTCGCCCTCACCGGCACCGCCGCCCGCCGCCGCCGCGCGACGGCCGTCGCGGCTAAGCCTACAGGTTAGGAGCCAAGTCATGAAAACTACCCTTGTCGCCCTCACTGCCGCGCTTGCGGTCGCCGCGCCGGCAACGGCGAGCCTGCATCTGGTGACCGTTTCGGGCAGCCTCGCCTATGGCTACGATGGCACCGGGGCGTTCGGAGAGGTTGTCTTCGATGCTCAGGGCAACCAAAAATACCGCGACCTTACCGGTCACCCCTTCACCGCGCAGTGGATCTACGACACCGCGCTCGGCAGGCGTTCGTCGTGCTGCGGCACCGACGCGCTGGATGGCGGCCCGCAATCCGGGATCGGTCTGCCGAGCCCAGTGGTGTCGGCATCGATCACCGTCGATGGTGCCACCTATACGTTTGCCCCAGCCGAAAGGGGGCAGGCCCGGGTCGATAGTCCAGGTGGGTCGAACGGCCCGTTCGTCCGCTACAATGCCAAGACCGAACGCCGCATCGGGACGGTCGATTGGCTCGAAACCGCTTTCGTCGATGGGATCACGCATCCCGCCGTGCCGAGCCTCGACGCCGATGTCGCGCAGGGGCTCGACGTCAGCCCCGAGGCCGCAGGGTTCGGCCTATCCGGTTACAACTCCGCGGGGCCGGGCAATTATCTCGGCGGCAACTGGTTCCTCCACGCCGGAGGGAAATTCTCGGCGACCGGCCTGACCTATTCGGTGACCGGGCTGACGGCAGTTCATAACGGCATGTCCGCCGCGACGCCGCTGCTGCCGGGTAGCAGCGGAGCGGGCGGCTTCGGCTTCAGTTTCGGTGTCACGCCGGGCCAGCGCGTGTATATCGACCCGGCGATGGCTGTCGGCTACGACTATCGGGTCGACAGCGGTCCGAACATCCTCAGCGCGCTCTTCCCGCTGATTCCCGGCGACGCCGACGGCTACGACGTGCTCGGTTTCAACAGCGTCAGCAACGTCTACGACGTGGCGCTCGGCCATGCGACCGGCGGCGTCGCGTTCAACTTCGCGGGCGCGGGCGTCAGCCGCTTCGGCGTGCGCGGCATCGGCGGCACCCCGCCGCTCGATCCCGCCAACGCCACTGCCTTCGTCACCGGCCTGACCTTTGCCCGCGCCGGCGCGGTGACGCTGTATCAGACGCCGGTGGTCGCCGGTGCGGTCCCCGAACCCGCCGGGTGGGCGCTGCTCATCGCGGGTTTCGCCTTCACCGGCACCGCCGCCCGCCATCGCCGCGCGAGCGTCGCGGCGTGAAACCTACGCCGGGGCAGAGCCAGGCGACGGCGCTCTGGCGACCTGCGACCTGCTCAATTCGGTCTATTGGGGCGGCATCGACTATTTCACCGATCTCGACGGCAACCTCCTCACCGATGTCACGGTCGAGTCCGAGTCCGGCTTCGACTATGCGCGCTCGTTCTTCGCGCAACCCGGATCGGTTCCCGAGCCCGCGACGTGGGCGCTGCTGATCATCGGGTTCGGGCTGAGCGGCACGGCGTTGCGGCGACGGCGCGGGGCGGTCGCCTGATTCGGGCGCCTGATTCGGGCGCCTGAATCGGGCGCGGCATTGCGGCGGGTGGAGCGCGCGCGCGGAAGCGGCTATCTGGACAGCATGACCGTGTCCGACCCGACGCTCGCCGAACTCCGCCCGCGCCTCGTCGCCGCGATGGTGCCGCATGTGGCGTTCGATGGGTGGACGCACGCGGCGCTGTTGGCGGGGGCCAGCGACGCGGGGATCGACGCCGATCTGGCGCGGAACGCCTTTCCGGGCGGCGCGGCGCAGATGGTCGATGCCTATACCGCGCTGGCGGATGCGCGGCTGGTCACGGCGCTCGGCGATATGGCGGACCTCAAGATCCGCGAGCGCATCCGCCGCGCGGTGACGACCCGGCTCGAACAGGCTGACGACGAGCGCGAGGCGGTACGGCGCGCGCTTGCGGTGCTGGCGTTGCATCCAGTGCTCGCGGCGCGGACGCTCTGGCGGACCTCCGACACGATGTGGCGCGCGGCTGGCGATACCGCGACCGACTACAACCACTATACCAAACGCACGATTCTCGGGGCGGTCTATTCCGCGACGCTACTGGTATGGCTCGACGACGCCAGCGCGGGCCACGCCGACAGCTACGCGTTCCTCGACCGCCGCATCGACGGCATCATGCGCTTCGAGAAAGCCAAGGCACGGCTGACCGGGCGGCATTTCCCCAGTCCCGCGCGGTTTTTGGGGCGGCTCCGCTATCCGGCGGTCTGACGGCGCGAGGCCCCGCCCACCGGCACCAGATCGCGGCTAACGGATATGGTTGAAACCTCCGGACGGACCATGCGTATTCCGCCGGTGAAGCAACCGTTCATCCAGCGCTGTTGGTGGGGACGAGAAGGGCAGCGGAAGATTGACCGGCATCCTCGACTCCCGTATTATATCGGTATGACAGTAGGACAAGCGACATGATCGAAGACCGCGACCTCGACGCGGCGGTGGCAGCGGGCGTGCTCGATGCGGCGACGCGCGAACGGCTGGTGAGCTTTTCCCGCGATTATCGGCGCGGCGTCAGCGGCCCCGACGAGGAGCAGTTCCGGCTGTTGACGGGGTTCAACGACATCTTCGTGACGATCGCCGTCGGGCTGCTGCTGTTCGCCGTCGGCGCGCTGGCGGGGCAGGCGGCACCAGCGCTCGGCGCGGCGGCGGTGGCAGCGACGAGTTGGGGGCTCGCCGAATATTTCACCCGCCAGCGGCGCATGGCGCTGCCGAGCATTGTGCTGCTGCTGACGTGGGTATTCGGGGTGATGGCGGCGCTGACGGGTCTGTTCACCGGCGAGACCGCCTTCGCCGCTGGTCGCGGCCACGCCATTCCATTCGGCATCGTCGCCGCCGCCGCGCTGACGGCGGGCGCGGCGTGGCTGCACTGGCGGCGCTTCATGGTGCCGATCACCGTCGCGGCGGGCGTCGGCGCGCTTGTCGTCATGGTGCTCGCCAGTCTCGCGGCGATCGCGAAGGTGTCGACCACACCGATGCTGATCGCTGTCGCGCTGTGCGGCCTCGGCGTCTTCGGCCTCGCGCTGTGGGCCGATGCACGCGACCGCGCGCGGGTGACGCGCTGGTCCGACGTGGCGTTCTGGCTGCATCTGCTCGCCGCGCCGCTGATCGTCCATCCGGTATTCTCGCTGGCGGGTATCCTCGAGCGCACGCCACCGCCGGGGGCTGCTGCAGTCGTCGTCGCGGTCTATGTCGGGCTGACGCTGGTCGCGCTGGCGATCGACCGGCGCGCGCTGCTGGTGTCGGCGCTCGGCTATGTGATCTACGCGATCCAATCGCTGCTGACCGGCGGCGGGCAGGTCGGCGCGGGTCTCGGCGTCACGACGCTGATCATCGGGCTGTTCCTCGTCGCGCTATCGGCGGGCTGGCGGCCGATCCGCACGCGCGTGCTCGGGCTGCTCCCCGACGGCGTGCGCGACCGGCTGCCGGCGGCGGTGGCGTAGCCGCCTAGGCCGCTTCGGGCCGCGCGTCCTCGAACTGCAGCTTGGCCAGCCGCGCGTACAGCCCGCCCTGCGCGTAGAGGCTGTCGTGCGTGCCCGACGCGACGATGCGGCCGCCGTCCATGACGACGATGCGGTCGGCGCCGCGCACGGTGGCGAAGCGGTGCGCGATGACCAAGGTCGTCCGCCCCGCCATCAGCCGGTCGAGCGCGCGCTGGACGAGCTGCTCGCTCTCGGCATCGAGCGACGAGGTCGCTTCGTCGAGCAGCAGGATCGGTGCGTCGCGCAGCACCGCGCGCGCGATCGCCAGACGCTGGCGCTGGCCGCCCGACAGCCGCGCGCCCGCTTCGCCGAGGAACGAGTGGATGCCCTCGGGCAGCGCGCGCAGGAAGTCGGCGGCGTTGGCGGCTTCGGCGGCGGCCCAAACCTCGGCCTCGGTCGCGTCGGGGCGACCGTAGAGGATATTCTCATAGGCCGAGGCGGCGAACACCACCGTCTCCTGCGGCACGACGGCGATGCGCGACCGGATGTCACGCGGGTCGGCGCTCGGCAGCGCGACGCCGTCGATGCGGATGACGCCCGCCTGCGGGTCGTAGAAGCGCTGGGTGAGCGCGAACAATGTCGACTTGCCCGCTCCCGACGGCCCGACCACCGCGACGGTCTCGCCGGGAGCGACGTCGAGGCTGAAGTCGATCAGCGCGGGGGCGTCGGGCTTGGTCGGGTAGCGGAAGGTGACGTGGTCGAGGCTCAGGCGTCCCTCGGGCGCGGGCAGCGCGACGGGCGACACGGGGGCGCGGATGCCGGGTTGCGCCGCGAGCAGCTCGCGCAGCCGTCCGCTCGCGCCTGCCGCGCGCATGAAGTCGCCATAGACCTCGGTCAGCGCGCCGAACGCGCCTGCCGTGATCGCCGCCGCCAGCACGAAGGCGGTGATCGTGCCCCCCGTCATCCGCCCGGCGATGACGTCGAGTGCACCTTCCCACAGCACGAGGGTGATCGCCCCGAAGATCAGCGTGATGACCAGCGCGGTCATCGCCGCGCGGACGCGGATGCGGCGCTTGGCGGCAGCGAACGCGGCCTCGACGGCGGCACCGAAGCGGTCGGCCTCGCGGCGCTCCTGCGTAAACGCCTGCACGACCTTGATTGCGCCGAGCACCTCGGCGACGATAGTGCCGACCCCGGCGATCTTGTCCTGGCTGGTCCGCGACATGGTGCGGACCTTGCGCCCGAGCAGGACGATGGGCAGCACCGTCAGCGGGATGACGAGCAGCATGAAGCCGGTCAGCTTGGGCGACTGGAACGCCATGTAGACGATGCCGCCGATGCCGCCGAACAGGTTCCTGAGGGCGATCGATGCCGAACTCGACACGACCTGTTCGATGACTGCGGTGTCCGAGGTCAGCCGCGAGGCGATTTCGGACGGGCGGTTCTCCTCGAAGAATTCGGGGTCGAGGCCGAGCAGATGGGTATGCACCGCGCGCCGCACGTCGGCGACGACGCGCTCACCGATCCAGCTGACGAAGTAGAAGCGCACCGCCGTCGCGCCGCCCTGCACCGCGACGATGGCGAGCAGCGCCCAGAAATAGGGCGCGATCTTGGCCGGGTCGCTGCCGCTCGCGAAGCCGTGGTCGACGATCGCCTTGAATCCCTGCGGAATCGCCAGCGTCGACGCGACCGCGACGAGCAGCGCGACGAGGGCGACGACGATCTGCACCGGATAGGCCTTCGCAAACCCCCAGAGCAGGCTGAGGTTCGACAATTTGCGCGAGGGCGGGGCGGCGTTGGGAAGGGGTTCGGCCATGCCGCGAGCGTCTAGCAGGGGTTTGAGTGCCGCTCAATGCGCGGCGGGCCCGAACGCTACCGGCGCAGTGCGTCGAGCGCCCGCGCCGCGACCGCGCGCAGCTTGCTGTAGAGCAGGTCGAGTACCCAGCGGATGAACCCAGCCGTCAGCTTCTCGAGATTGTCGGCGGTGCGCCCGAGGAAGCGGAAAATCGCCTTGATCACCGACGCCATGTAGAGGCCCAGGTCACGCGACATCTGCGCCGCGCGCGCGAGCAACGACGCGAGCTGGTCGAGCGCCGTCGCACCCACCGTCAGCGCCGCGCTCGCGCCGTTGAGCGCGAGCCCGCCCGCCTGCTTGACCAGCCACGCCAGCGCGACGCCGATCATCGTCAGCAGGCTCGCCGAGCCCATCAGGAAATGGCCGTGGCCCTCGGCGGCCTGCTCGAGCCAAGATTTGACATCGGCGGGGCTTTTCGCACCGGGACTGCGCGCCAGCGACGCCCAGTCGAGGTTGGCGACGGCGGGCGCGTAGCTGACCATGTAGTGCGCGCCAATGCTGATCAGCGACCCCGAATCGGCACCGATGCGGATGCCGTTGTTGCCCGTCGCGAGATGCGCGAACGGGAACAGCGGGATCATCGGGATCGGATCGGCCTCGTGGCTGACGCGGTAAACGTTCTGCGCCCCGAGCCGCTGCGCCAGGGTGCGCGCGAAAGCCTCGGTGCCCGTGCGCGGGCAGCCGAAGGTATAGAGCAGCACCTCGGCGACCTTGCCGGCAGTCAGGAAATCGGCGTTGAGCGCCGCCACCGCGCCGCCGAGGCTATGGCCGACGCAATGGATGCGCGTCGGGTTGCGGCCTTTGAGGAACTCGCGGATCTCGGGGGCGACGGACTTCCACGTTTCGTTGAAACCGGCGTGGACGAAATTGCCGCCGGGACCGCGCTGCACGCCGCAATTGAAGTCGGTGAGGAAATCGGGAAGGATCGCCGTGCCGCGCGTCGCGATCAGTATGTCGCCAGCGAACTGCCCTTCGCCCGCCGCGATGTAGCCGAAGCCCGTCAGCGGACGGTAGACGACGCCAGACTTGCCACTGAACTTCGACTTGTCGCCGATGGTGAACATGCCCTCGCAGCCCAGACGGATGCCGCGCGACATGGCGTCGGCAATCGTAATATCCTGGAGCGCATAGGCTCCGCTGGCGATCGCCGCGGCAGCGCTGGGTGTCAGGACTGGCATGTTCCCCCCGAGGTCGGTCAGTCGATGTCGCAAATACCGTAGATGTCGCCGCTGTGGTGCAGCACGGCTTCGAGGCGGCAGGTGATGGCAATGGGCCGCCGTTCCTCATGCTCGCCGTTCATTTCATAATTATGCTTGTCGAGCATCCACGCCTTGTAGATCTGGCCGCCGTGCTCGATGAGGATCGTCTGGCGGACCAGCGGTTCGTGCGGGACGACGCCGCCGAGCAGCGAGCGCCCCTCGACGACGGGCAGGCTGAAGCGTCCGGCGGCGTCGGTAACAGTCCCGTCGGCGCCGTTCTGCTGCTTCCACGTCCAGCGCCAGTCGCGCGCGATTTTTGCCCCCGCAACCGGCGCGCCGTGCGCGAGGACGACACCGCGCATGGGCGAGAAGAGCACCAACTTGGCCATTGCCGATCCTTGTGCAGCGAAAAGGAGGAGAGCGATCGTGACCATTGTCACGCCCGCACCGACACCGAGCCGCGCGCGTCGCGTCATCGCGGGCGTATGCGCGCTGACGAAAAGGCGGCGACCCCCGGCATCCTTGTCTCCCCGCCGCGACGTTCCGCGAGGCGGACGCCCGAGTCAACCGCGCACGCAACTTGCCGCGCGCGTCAACGTTACCGCTTTGTGCTGCAACTGCGTTGTGGCAAGACGCTCCCCGTCAGGCCGGGGGGCCGTTCCAAGGACAGCGAATGCTCTACAACGCTTATGAAATGCAGCGCGGCTGGCTGGCCGGGGTGGGCGCCGCCGCGCAGACGACGAGCGAGTGGCTGCTCAGCCCCGCCAATCCAATGGCTTATGTCGGTACCAGCGCGCTGGTGGCGCGCGCGCTCGAGGTCTTCGCGCATGCCGCAGCGCCGCGCGGCAAGCCCGACTTCGGGCTGCCGACGACCGAGATCGACGGTGCCACGGTCAAGGTCACCGAGGAGATCGTGCTGCGCAAGCCGTTCGGCCAGCTCAAGCATTTCGTTCGCGAAGGCCGCAGCGGCGATCCGCGCGTGCTGATCGTGGCGCCGATGTCGGGGCATTTCGCGACGCTGCTGCGCGGCACCGTCGAGCGGCTGCTACCGGGCCACGACGTCTACATCACCGACTGGCGCGACGCGAAATACGTGCCGCTCAGCGACGGCAGCTTCGATCTCAACGACTATATCGACTATATCATCGAGTTCCTTGAGCTCGTCGGACCGGGCGCGCACCTGCTCGCGGTGTGTCAGCCTGCCGTGCCCGCCTATGCGACCGTCGCGCTGATGGAGGCCGCCGACCATCCCGCGCTGCCGCGTACGCTGACGATGATGGGCGGCCCCGTCGACACGCGCAAAGCCCCGACGTCGGTCGACGACCTCGCCACCGAGCGGCCCTTCGCGTGGTTCGAGCAGAATGTCGTCGCAACGGTGCCCGGCATCTATCCGGGTGCCGGGCGCAAGGTCTATCCGGGCTTTCTCCAGCTCACCGGCTTCCTGTCGATGAACCTCGCCAATCACATGAAATCGCATTTCGAGATGTTCAAGCATCTGGTCGCGGGCGAGGAAGACTCGGCCGACGCGACCAAGGCGTTCTACGACGAATACCGCTCGGTCGCCGACATGACCGCCGAGTTCTACCTCCAGACCATCGATGCGGTGTTTCAGCGCCAGCTCGTCGCCAAGGGCGAGTTTGTGCATCGCGGGGCGACTGCCGATCCGGCGAAGATCACGCGCACCGCGCTGCTGGCGATCGAGGGCGAACGCGACGACATTTCAGGTCTTGGCCAAACCAAGGCGGCGCTCGATCTCGCGGTCAACCTGCCCGCCGATCAGAAGCGCTACTACATGGCCGAGGGCGCGGGTCACTACGGCATCTTCAACGGCAAGCGCTGGCGCGACATGATCGCGCCCGTCGTCGAGCAGTTCATCCGCGCGCACGATGCAGCGGGGAAGGCCCCGGTGGTCCACCTGCCGCCCGCGCCGACCAACGCGGGCGTCGGGTCGGTCGCGCACGCCTGACCGGCCGACGAGTCGCCCGCAATCCTCGTATCGCAGCCGGTCAGATCCCTCGGTGGCCAGGTGGCGGCGGCAGCTTGAACGACAGCGTCACCCCGGCGCGCGCCTGCGCGGCGGCGGCTTCGGCCATCAGGCGGCGCGGTGCGGAAAAATAGTCGTGCGGGGTCATCGCCATGAAATCGCGGAAATCGCGGTAGAAATGCGCCTGGTCGAAATAGGCGGGGTCGAGGGATGCGCCGATCTTGCCGCCGACCGCGCTGCGGACGTGTCCCAGCGTGTCGAGGAAGCGCTGGCGACGCAGCAGCCGCTTGGGCGGAAAGCCGAAGCCGCGCAGGCACAGGCGGTGCAGCGTGCGCGGTGCGACGCCGACTGCGGCCGCGAAGTCGGCGACCTCGGCAGGGCGCTGCCGGAGCGCGGCATCGACCGCGACGATCGCCGCGTCGGCCGGCGGGTGCGCGGCGAGCAGCCTCGTCAGCAACGTCTCGAAGCGGGCGATGCTCGCCGCGTCGTCGTCGCCGTCGTCTACGAGTCCCTGCCGCAGCGCCGACGGATCGACGCCAAGCCTGTTGCCGATGGGTTCGACGCGGTTCGCCATCGTGCTTGCATCGCCGCCGAACAGCCGGTGCCAGCCGAGCGGCGTCAACCCGAAGCCGACGGTCTTGCCGCCGCCGGTGACGATCTCGCCGTGGCGGTCGGTCGGCCCGAACAGCACCTCGATCTGTGGCGCCGTCGAATATTCGCCGGGCATCCGGACCAGCCACTGGCCGCGCACCGCAAATCGAACGTTGCCCCATTCGGGGTAGAGAAAGTCGGTCAGCGGCCCGGCGGCCTCGACGAAATAATAGAAGGTGACATACGGCTGCAGCGCCGCCGAGGGGATGTGAATGCGCACTGCGACGCCGTCGACCAGCGACGATGCGCAGGCGGTCGGTTCGCCGCCGGTTACAGGATCACGCCACGCCACGAGTCGGCAGCGTCGCGAAAATTAGCGCGATGTCAACAGGTTCGATACGGCGTCGAATTGGGTTCGGGAGCGTTGTGTCGCGCCAGCCGACAGACGGGTTGACGCCCGCGTCAACCCGCGCGATGCCTGCCGCCGACGCTCTTGGGAACCGCCGCCATGACCATGCCCGCCGCCATCGCCCGCCGCCTGTCTATCCCGGTGATCGGGTCGCCGCTGTTCATCATCTCGAACCCCGACCTCGTCATTGCGCAGTGCAAGGCGGGCATCATCGGGGCCTTCCCCAGCCTCAATGCGCGGCCGCTCGCCCAGCTCGACGAGTGGCTGATGCGGCTCGGCGAGGAACTGACCGAGGCGGACGCGCCCTATGCGGTCAACCTGATCGTCCACAAGACCACGGCGCGGCTCGAGGAGGATCTTGCGCTTGTGGTCAAGCACAAGGTGCCTGTAGTCATAACCTCGCTCGGCGCGCGCGAGGACGTCAATGCGGCGGTGCACAGTTATGGCGGCATCGTCATGCACGACATCATCTCCGACCGCTTCGCGCGCAAGGCGATCGAGAAGGGTGCCGACGGCCTGATCGCCGTCGCGGCGGGAGCGGGCGGGCACGCCGGCACGACATCGCCGTTCGCGCTGATCCAGGAGATCCGGCAGTGGTTCGATGGACCACTGGCGCTGTCGGGCAGCATCGCGACCGGCGATGCGGTGCTCGCGGCGCTCGCGATGGGCGCTGACTTCGCTTATATCGGCTCGGCGTTCATCGCGACTACCGAGGCGCGCGCCGACGACCGCTACAAGGCGATGATCGTCGAATCGAAGGCAGTCGACATCGTCTATTCGAACCTGTTTACCGGTGTGCACGGCAACTACCTGCGTCCCAGCATCGTCGCGGCGGGGATGGACCCCGACAATCTTGCGGTCAGCGACGCCAGCGCGATGAACTTCGGCTCGGGCGGCAATTCGGACGCCAAGGCGTGGAAGGATATCTGGGGCTGCGGTCAGGGTATCGGCGCGGTTACCGAGGTGCAGGGCGCGGGGGCGTTCGTCGCCAAGCTGCGGCGCGAATACGATGCGGCGCGCGTGCGGCTGGGCTTGGCGATGCCCGTCGCGCGGGCAGCGTAGGGGAACTGTAGCGGCACGCGCTACGTTGCGGGCGGGTCATTCGAAAGGTCGGCCATGGAACTCAATATCCCCCTCGATACCGTCTGCCGTATCGTTCTGCGCGCCCGCGAATTCGAGGCGCTGGTGCCCGACACCGACCCCGACGACGGTTCCGACCCGCAGGACGACCGCGCGGTCGGCGAGTTGGAGGACGATGGCGACAATCCGACCGAGGAGGAACTGCGCGCAGTCATCGACGACCTCGCCGACGATGAGCAGGCGGAGGTGATCGCTCTCGCTTGGGTCGGGCGCGGCACCTACGACGCCAGCGAGTGGGACGAGGCGATGACGACGGCCGCCGACGAGGTCGACGGCGCAGCGGACTATCTGCTCGAACTTCCGATGCTGAGCGCGTATCTCGAACAGGGACTGGCGGCGTTCGAACTCAGCTGCGACGGGGTCGGGCAGGTGGTCTGATTTCGCCGGCGTGACGGAGTTACTGCCGCGTCATCCGACCGATGAAATCCTCGAGTGCCGCGTAGGCCTCGTCGTCGGTCGACTGGACCGGCGGGTGCTTGCAGAAATAAGCGCTCGGCTCGAGCACAGGGCCGCCCAGGCCGCGATCTTTCGCTAGCTTGGCGCAGCGGATGAGATCGATCGCGACGCCTGCCGAATTGGGCGAATCCTCGACCGACAGCCGCATCTCGAGATTGAGCGGCACGCCGCCGAACATCCGCCCCTCGATGCGTAGGAAGCAGACCTTGTTGTCGTTCTGCCACGCGACATAGTCCGACGGGCCGACATGGATATTGTCGTCCTCTATGCGGTGCGCGGCGACCGCCTGGACGGCCTCGGTCTTGCTGACCTTCTTCGAGCGCGTGCGGCTGCGGTTGAGCATGTTGAGGAAGTCGGTGTTGCCGCCGGTATTGAGCTGGTAGGTCCGGTCGATCGTCACGCCGCGCTTCTTGAACAGATCGGTCAGCACGCGGTGGACGATGGTGGCACCCAATTGCGCCTTGATGTCGTCGCCGAGGAGCGGGACGTTCGCCGCCCGGAAGCGTTCGGCCCACGCCGGGTCGCTGGCGATGAAGACGGGGATGTTGTTGACGAAGGCGCAACCCGCCGCCAGCGCGGCTTCGGCATAGAATTCGGTCGCCGCCTGCGAGCCGACGGGAAGATAATTCATCAGCACGTCGGCGCGGCTGTCGCGGAGCACGCGCACGACCTCGTCATGGTCGGGCTCGGCAAGCCCGGCAGGGACGAATGTCCGATCGTCGGGATAGTCGCCCATGTGCTCGGCAACGCCGTCGAGCGTGCGACCCATCCGGACCAGCGTGCCGCTCCGGGCAACATGATCGCAGAACACGATAGTATTGTTGGGCTTGGCGAAGATCGCGTCGCCGACATCGCGCCCGACCTTGCGCGCATCGATGTCCCACGCCGCGACGATGCGCAGATCCTTGGGGCGGTAGCCGCCGAGATCCCAGTGCATCAGGCCCTGTTCGTCGTTCGACCCGCCGTTGGCATAATGGTGGATGCCCTGGACCAGCGAGCTTGCGCAATTGCCGACGCCTGCAATCGCGACATTGATTCCGGGCATTCAGGCGACCTTTCGGGGCGCGGCTGTAACACCGCTGTAATATCGATCACTACCGCGCTGCGCCGCACCCGGCAAGAAGCCGTAGGCGGTGCGCGCGAAGTTCCCCGCGATCGTCGCACTGTGCTGGCTGCCGTAGTCGGCGAGCCGACGATACAGGCTGTATTGCATGACGAAGAAGGTCGCGACGGCGTACACCGCGATGGCGACGAAGCCGCTGTACCACGCGCCCGCCAACGCGAACGGCACCAGCGTCCAGAAGAACGTGTTGCGCCGTCCCGAAACCAGGCGGAAGCGACGTTCGAACGGTCCCGCATCGTCGAGTTGCTTGCCGGTGAAGCGGCGGAAGAACTCGCCTGCCAGCGCCTCGGCAAGCGCGAACAGCACGATCAGCGCGGCGACCGCCCACGCTCCGGTGGCGCCGATAGCCGAAAAATGCCCGGCGAGCGCGAGATACCAGCCGTATTCGGCAAGCTTGTCGAGAACGTGCTCGAGGTCGCCGTAGCGCGAATATTCGAGGCGGGTACGCGCCAGCTTGCCGTCGACGCCGTCGAGCGGCCCGCAGACCAGCGCGATGACCAGCCCCGTCCACAGCCAGCCGCACGCGAACGCGACGCCGGCAACGACGCTGAGCGCGGCGATGAACAGCGTCACCTGATTGGGCGTGATGCGCGTCGGCAGCAGCAGGCGCGTCAGTGCGTCCTCGATGGGCGGGTGCAGCCAGCGCGCCGGCCAGTCGAGGCAGCCTTTCTGCGCGGCGGCGAGCAGCATCGACGTCGTGGCAGCAGCTTCGTCGGGGGTCGTCGGCAACGCCCAGCCGAGCGGCACGACACGACGGCGCGCCGGGGCGTAGAGGTCGAGGCCCGCGAGATCGAGGCGCGCAATGCCGGGGTCGGCGAGCGCGGCGCGCAGCAGCGTCGAGTGCAGGTCCCAGTCGCCGAGCGCGCTTGCGACGCGCCGGACAAGCGCGCCGGGATAGACCGCGACTCCCGCTGCAAAGGTGACCGCATCGATGCGCTCGACACCGCCATGGGCCACGGGCCATGTCGCGAGGACCGGCCCGTCCACCGCGCACACCGCGGCGACGATGCGCTCGTCGGCGACGACGCCGGGCGCGAGCACCAGCACGAGATCGTGGTCGACAAGTTGCGTGACCAGCTCCGCTGCCGCGACGGTTTCGGCGCCCGGGTGAACGCCCCCGACGACGATGATGCGCGCCGCCCCGGCAAGCCGCGCCTGCCGCACCTGTCGCTCTAGCACCGATCGTCCGGCGACCACGAGCGGCGCCACGAGCACGGCCTCGGGCGCTGGCGACAGGAGGGCGACGGGCGGCATCGCGGCGGGTCATACGGGGCCGTCCCGCCGCCGTCACCCGGCAAACGGCATCCGCGGGACGCGCCCCGCCGCTACCAGTAGATGCTGCCGCGCTGCTCGGCGGTCGGCGAGAGCTTGCCCTTCTCCGATTGGCTCATCGCAAATTCACCGTTCGTCGCGCCGATCAGCTTGCAGTATTGGGCGACCCGCAGCAGCTTGATCAAGCTCTTCTTGTTCATGCCGTCGATGATCTCGGCGACGACGAGCTGGCGGTGGCTGCCGATCCCCAGTTCGGGGAACGGATGGCTGTGCATCCCCGCCTGGCCGATCGAATCGACGCGCATCGCGCGCGTGTTGGTCGTGAAATCCGCGAAGACCGAGCCGTCGCTGCCGATCTGAACGTTCCAGCGCATGATTGCGCCGGTGGGCACGTCAAGCCCGAGCCGAATTGCCTTCTTCTCCATCGCGAAGACGCGAAACGGCGAATAGTCGTGCTTGCCGGCGTCCTTGTCCCGACCGCGGTCGTAATGTTTTCCAGCGTGCATGAACGCCGACACCGGATCAGCCGGAGGCAGCTGATTGTCCTCTGCCGTCGTCCAGGTCCCGTTGAGCACCGATGTGACAAAGGCATGCTTTTGCAAGTAAAGCGCGTTCTCGTCATCGTCGAGTGGGGTCCAGGTGCGCCCCCAATGATGGCAGTTGGCGCACATGACGTCCTTGTCGGGCACCTTGTTGAAGCCCTGCGGCGGCGACTGCGGACACGCCGCGCACATGTAGAAGCGCTTGGTCATAGGATACCTTGCCCGAGCTGACGGAGATAACGCGCGCGCAACGCCGCCCCGAACGGGACGATACCGCCGATTTCGTTACATATCCGGCTTAAAAATTCGTTGGCGGGACGCGCTTCGAGCGCTGGTGGCGCGCTGGCCTTTCCGCCCGCCCTCCCTTACAGGCGCGCGGCTTATGGCAGCCCCCATCCTCTCCCTCGAATCGGTCGGTCTCAACCTCGGGACGAAATGGCTGTTCCGCGACCTCGGCCTGTTCGTCGGCGAGCGCGATCGGCTCGCGCTAGTCGGGCGCAACGGCGCGGGCAAGACGACCCTGCTCAGGCTTCTCGCAGGCGAGATCGAGCCCGACGAGGGCAAGCGCGTCGTGCGGCCGGGCATGCACGTCGTGCTGCTCGAACAGGATCCGAGCGTCGTGGGGTTTGCGACGCTGCGCGACTTTGCGCTCGCCGAGCCACACGCGCCGCAGGATTACGAGGTCGAAGGCATCGCCGATCAGCTCGGTCTCGATCTCGACCGCGAGGCCGCGACGGCATCGGGAGGCGAGCGCCGCCGCGCCGCGATCTGCCGCGCGCTGGCGCAGTCGCCCGACCTGCTGCTCCTCGACGAGCCGACCAACCACCTCGACATTACCGCGATCGAATGGCTCGAGACGTACCTGCAGCGCTTTCGCGGCGCGTTCATCGCGATCAGCCACGACCGCATGTTCCTGTCGCGCCTGACCAAGGCGTGCGCGTGGCTCGACCGGGGTTCGCTGCGCCGCGCCGAGATCGGCTTCGGTGGCTTCGAGGCGTGGACCGAGCAGGTCGCCGCCGAGGAAGAACGCAACGTCGAGAAGATGGACACCAAGCTCAAGCAGGAGCTGCACTGGCTGCAGCGCGGCGTCACCGCGCGGCGCAAGCGCAACATGGGGCGGCTGGGCAAGCTCGACGAGCTGCGCGCCACCCGCAAGGCGATGACCGGGCCGCAGGGCGTCGCCAAGCTGGCAGTCGTCGCCGAGAACACCAAGACCAAGATCGTCATCGACGCCGAGCACGTCACCAAGTCGTTCGGCGACCGCGCGGTGATCAAGGACCTGACGCTGCGCGTCCAGCGCGGCGACCGGATCGGGGTTATCGGGCCGAACGGCGCAGGGAAAACGACGCTGCTCAAGCTGTTGACCGGCGAACTCGCCCCCGACACCGGCCGCATACGCCGCGCCAAGACGCTGCAAGGCGTGCTGATCGACCAGCAGCGCGCGCTGCTCAGCCCCGGCAAAACGGTGCGCGACATCCTGGCGGACGGCGGCGACTGGGTCGAGGTGGCGGGCGAGCGCAAGCACGTCGTCGGCTACCTCAAGGACTTCCTGTTCACCCCCGATGCGCTCGACGCCAAGGTCGAGACGTTCTCGGGCGGCGAACGCTCGCGGCTGCTGCTCGCGCGCGAGTTCGCGCGGCCGTCGAACCTGCTGATCCTCGACGAGCCGACCAACGACCTCGACCTCGAGACGCTCGACCTGCTGCAGGAGGTCATCGACGATTACGGCGGCACGGTACTGCTGGTCAGCCACGACCGCGACTTTCTCGACCGCACCGTGACGATGGTCGTCGGGCTCGACGGGTCGGGCAGCGCCGACGTGGTTGTGGGCGGATACGGCGACTGGCTCGCCAAGCGCCAGGCCGACAGCGCACCGCCGCCGTCGCCGAAAGCCGCCGCGCCGTCGGGACCGCCGAAGCGCCTGATCAAGCTCACTTATATCGAGCAGCGCGAACTCGATCAGCTGCCGGCGCGTATCGAGGCGCTGGGCAAGGCGATCGCCAGCGCCGAGGCGGCGATGGCCGACCCGGCGCTCTACGCACGCGATCCGGCCGCCTTCGATGCCCGCAATACCGAAGTGGCGCGGGCGCGGACCGAGAAAGCCGCCGCTGAGGATCGTTGGCTGATGCTCAGCGAGAAGGCCGAGACGCTGGCGGCATAGCGCGGGAGGTCGACCGCGGCCGCCGGCGGCGGTGCGCCGCCGCCGAGCGCGTCACTCCACCGTTACAGACTTCGCGAGGTTGCGCGGTTGATCGACGTCGGTGCCCTTGATCACCGCGACGTGGTAGGCCAGCAACTGCACCGGGACGGCATAGACGAGTGGCGCGATCAGCGGGTGGACGGTCGGCATTTCGATCGTCGCGATGCAGCCCTCGCCCGCCTGTGCGATCCCCGCGACGTCGGAGATCAGCACGACCTGCGCGCCGCGCGCCTGCGCCTCGTGCATGTTCGACACGGTCTTGTCGAACAGCGGCCCGGCAGGGGCGATGACGATCAGCGGCACGGTCTCGTCGATCAACGCGATGGGGCCGTGCTTCATCTCGCCGCTGGCATAGCCTTCGGCGTGAATATAGCTGATTTCCTTCAGCTTGAGCGCGCCCTCGAGCGCCATCGGATAATCGGGGCCGCGCCCGAGATACAGCACGTCGCGCGCGTTCGAGATGCGGTGCGCGACGGTCTCGATGGCGCTTTCGCGGCCCAGCGCGGCATTCATCGCGGCGGGAACTTCGGACAGCTGCGCGACGAGGTCGCGCTCGGCATCGGGGGTCAGCCTGCCCTTGGCGCGCGCGAGGTTCACCGCCAGCGCCGCCATCACCGCAAGCTGGCAGGTGAACGCCTTGGTCGACGCGACGCCGATCTCGGGTCCAGCGTGGGTCGGCAGCAGCAGGTCGACCAGACGCGCCATCGAGCTGGTCGGCGAGTTGATGATGCCCGCCGTCGTCACGCCCGCCGCCTGCATATGCTGGAGCGCCGCGAGCGTGTCGGCGGTCTCGCCCGACTGCGAAACGACGACGCCGAGTACGCGGCCGTCGAGGACGGGGTCGCGGTAGCGGAACTCCGATGCGACATCGACTTCGACGGGCAGCCGGGCAAGTTGCTCGATCCAGTACTTGCCGATCATCCCGACGTACGACGCGGTGCCGCACGCGACGATGACGACGCGCTCGATCGCCGAGAGGTCGAAGTCCATCTGCGGCAGCGCGACCTGCGCCTCGACCGGGCGGAGGTAGGATTGCAGCGTCTGCGCGACGACGACGGGCTGCTCGTGGATTTCCTTGAGCATGAAGTGGCGGTAATTGCCCTTGGTGATCATCGCGCCGGTCAGGCCCGACAGCGTCGTCTCGCGTGTCACCGGTTTGTTGTCGCGGCCGAAGATCTCGACCTGCTCACGGCTGACCGCGCACCAGTCACCCTCTTCGAGATAGGCAATCTTTTGTGTCAGCGGCGCGAGCGCCAGCGCGTCCGAACCGAGGTAGTTTTCGCCCACGCCGTAGCCGACGGTCAGCGGCGCGCCGAGGCGGGCCCCGATCAGCAGGTCGGGGTAGCCCGCGAACATGAAGGCCATCGCGAACGCACCGTGCAGGCGCGGCAGGACGGCGGCGACCGCGGCACGCGGCTGTGCGCCGCGCTCGAGTTCGCGTGCGACGAGATGCGCCACCACTTCGGTATCGGTCTGGCTGAAGAACGCCCGGCCTTCGGCGAGCAACTCGTCGCGCAGCGGCTTGAAATTCTCGATGATACCGTTGTGGACGAGGGTGACGTCGCCGACGATGTGCGGATGGGCATTGTCCTCGGTCGGCGCACCATGCGTCGCCCAGCGCGTGTGCGCGATGCCGATATCGCCGGGTAACGGCTCCGCGGCGAGCTTCTTCGCGAGGCTGCTGAGCTTCCCCTCCGCCCGGCGGCGGTCGATGTGCCCGTCATGGAGCGTCGCAATGCCCGCAGAATCATAGCCGCGATATTCGAGCCGTCGCAGTCCGTCGAGCAACCGCTCGCTGACCGGGGAAACGCCAACGATGCCGATGATGCCGCACATGGCGCAGGCTCTAGCCGGGTTCGAAGCGATAGGGAATGCGGACGCCGGGCATCGGCTCGAATTTGCGATCGAGCGCTCTGTTCGCAAATTGTCTACGTTGCGTAGCGCACGCGCTAGTCTGATCAGGCCTTCTTCCGCGCCGCCATCGCCGTCCGGAACCGCGCCGCCCAGCCTGGCCTTGCCGACTGCGGCGGGCGGACGAGGGCGAGCGCGTCGGGGTCGACATCCGCCGTAATCGTGCTGCCGGCACCGACGATCGCACCCGCGCCGATGGTCACGGGAGCAACCAGCGCGCTGTTCGAGCCGATGAAGGCGCCCGCGCCGATCGTCGTGCGGTATTTGAAGAAGCCGTCGTAATTGCAGGTGATCGTGCCCGCGCCGATGTTGGCGCCCGCGCCGACGTCGGCGTCGCCGAGGTAGCTGAGGTGGTTGGCCTTGGCGCCCGCGCCGAGGCGGGTTTTCTTGACCTCGACGAAATTGCCGACCTTCGACTTCGCACCGAGATCGGCCCCCGGGCGCAGGCGGGCGAACGGGCCGACCTCGGCACCCGCGCCGATGGTCGCGCCTTCGATGTGGCTGAAGGCCCGGATCGTCGCGCCGGTCTCGACCTTCACGCCCGGGCCGAACCAGATGTTGGGCTCGATGGTGACGTCGGCGGCGATCTGCGTGTCGTGCGCGAACCAAACCGTGTCGGGGGCGACCAGCGTAACACCCGCGTCCATCAGCACGCGTCGCCGCGCCGCCTGCCACGCCGCCTCGACGCCCGCGAGTTCGGCGCGCGAGTTGACTCCCGCGACTTCCGCCGCATCGGTCTCGATGACGCGCGATGGACGCTCGGCGAGACCGACAATGTCGGGGAGGTAGTATTCGCCCGCCGCATTGGCGTTGCCGACGCGCGCCAGCAGCGGCCACAGGTCGCGCGCCCGCACCGCCATCAGGCCCGAATTGCAAAGCGTTACGGCGCGCTCGGCCTCGGTTGCGTCCTTGTATTCGACCATGCGCTCGATCAGCCCGTCCGTCGCAAGAATGCGCCCGTAGGCGGCGGGATCGGCGGGGCGGAAGGCGAGCACCACCGCAGCAACCTCGGGCGTCAGCGCGTCGAGCATCCGTCGCAGCGTCGCGGTCTCGATCAGCGGAACGTCGCCATAAAGGATCAGCACGTCGCCGTCGAAGCCTGCCAGCGCGGCCTGCGCCTGCTGAACGGCGTGCGCGGTGCCGTATTGCGGCTCCTGCACGACGACCGTCGCGTGCGTGTCAACCACCGCCGCCTCGACCCGCTCGCGGCCCGCGCCGACGACGATGACGGTGTGTGCGGCGTGCAGCGCGTCGACGCTGGCGAGCAGGTGGCGCAGCATCGGGCGGCCCGCGAGCGGGTGCAGCACCTTGTGCAGCGCCGACTTCATCCGCGTGCCCTTGCCTGCCGCGAGGACGATGGCAGCGACGGGCCGGTCAGCGACGGGACTGCGGGGCAGGGGTTCGGGCATGGCGGCGCACCTGCCATATCGGCCTTGCCTTTTCCAGCGCCGCCCGTGACGGTCGCCGCGCATGAAACTGCCGCACCTCGTCATTTTCGATCTCGACGGCACGCTGGTCGATACCGCGCCCGACCTGTGCGCGGCGCTCAATCACGCGCTCGCCGAACTCGAACGTCCGCCCGTCGATGCAGCGACCGTCCGGCACCTCGTCGGTCACGGCGCACGCGCGCTGATCGAGCGTGGCCTCGCGCTATCGGGTGGCGGCAGCGACGCCGAGGCGGCGCGCGCGTTGCCGCTGTTTCTCAGCCATTATGCCGCACATATTGCTGACGCGTCGCAGCCTTTCGCGGGAGCCGAAGCGGCACTCGACGCGCTGGCGGCGGCGGGGGTGGTGTGCGCGATCTGCACCAACAAGCCGGTCGGGCTCGCCGAGGCGCTGCTCGACGCGCTCGGCTGGCAGGGGCGCTTCGCCAGCGTGCTCGGCGGCGACAGCCTCGCGGTGCGTAAACCCGACGCGGCGCATGTTATAGCCGCCGCCGAGGCTGCGGGCCAGCCGCTGGCCGGCGCAGCGTTCGTCGGCGACACGGCGGTCGATGTGGGGGCGGCGCGCGCGGCGGGCGTGCCGGTGATCGTCGTTGGGTTCGGTTTTGCCGATGGTTCGCCGCGCGCGCTCGGTGCCGATGCGGTGATCGACCATTTCGACGATCTGCTGCCCGCGCTGCAGCGACTGGCCGTCGCGTGACCGTGCCGCCACCGATCTGGTCAATCGCCCTGCTCGGGCTGATGTTCGGACTTGTAACATTGTCCTTCTATCTCGCGCGCATGCGGAACCAGATGCGAGTGGCGGCACAGGCCGCGCAGCGCGACGAGCGCGGCGTCAGCATCGCCGCGCCGGCGCCCGGCGGCGATGCGATCGGCATCGAGGCTTTGGCCGATCCGGCGCTGCTCGTCGGGCCACAACTGCGCGTCGTGGCGGACAACGAACCCGCGCGCGCGCTGTTCGGCGACCGGCTGCGCGGCGAGGACTTGCGTCTCGTGCTGCGTCACCCGGTGGTGCTCGATGCGGCGCGGCAGGCGCTGGCGGGCGACGCCCCGGTCGGGCGCGAGGTGACGGGGTTGGGCACCGACAACGGCGTATTCCGCGTCCGTGCGGTGACCGCCGGCCCCGACGCGCAGGGGCGACCGCGCCTGCTGCTGACCTTCGCCGATATCACCCAGGCGCGTCTGACTGAGCGCATGCGCGTCGATTTCGTCGCCAACGCCAGCCACGAGCTGCGCACGCCGCTGGCGACGCTGATCGGTTTCATCGAGACGCTGCAGGGCCCCGCTGCCGAGGACGAACCGGCACGCCAGCGCTTCCTCGATATCATGGGGCGCGAGGCAGCGCGCATGTCGCGGCTGATCGACGACCTGCTGTCGCTGTCGCGCATCGAACTCGACAAATATGTCCGTCCGCAGACCGCACTCGAACTGCCGCCGCTGTTCGCCGATGTCGCCAAGACGCTGGCGATGCGGCTAGAGAACGACGAACGCCAGCTCGTCGTCGTGCCGCACGCCGACCTGCCCGAGGTCATCGCCGACCGCGATCAGATTCTGCAGGTGCTGCATAACCTCGTCTCGAATGCGCTCAAATACGGCCATTCGGGGTCGGAAATCGCGATCCGCGCCGAACGTCTGCCCGCTACCGGCAACCGCGACGCGATGGTCCGCGTCACCGTCGCCGACCACGGTGAGGGGATCGCGCCAGAACACCTGCCGCGCCTGACGGAGCGCTTCTACCGCGTCGACACCAGCCGCAGCCGCAAGATGGGTGGCACCGGCTTGGGCCTCGCGATCGTCAAGCACATCATCGAGCGCCACCGCGGCCAGTTCGAGATCGTCAGCCGCCAGGGCGAGGGCACGCGCGTGTCATTCAGCCTCCCCGAAGCGCCGGTGCGCCGCGACCTGCCGACGGTTGGCTGATCCGAGATCAGGGCGCTGTCACAAAAATGCAGCTTGAGAGTCATACAAGCCACATCAATGCCCATTAACCGAAGGACGACGGCACGGGGCAATCAGCGTGACGGGAGGAGGCGGTACGGTGCACGCGCATCGCACCAACTTTCGCCATGCGTTGCGCGCTGCCCGAGTTTGCTTGCTGCAACGCTGAAGGAGACTTCCCTTGTCGAACAAGACCATCTTTACGACCTGCGCGACGATCGCACTCGTCGCCGCTGCCGGGGCCGCCGAGGCGCGCACCCAGATTCGCATCGTCGGTTCGTCGACGGTCTATCCGTTCACGACCGCGGTCGCCGAGCAGTTCAAGCGCACCTATCCGCAGTTCCAGGCCCCGATCGTCGAGTCGACGGGCACCGGCGGCGGCATCAAGCTGTTCTGCTCGGGCGTCGGTGAGCAGTTCCCCGACTTCGCCAACGCCTCGCGCCGCATCAAGGCGAGCGAGGTCAAGACCTGCCAGGCGAACGGTGTCACCGGCATCGTCGAAGTGCAGATCGGACTCGACGGCCTGACCATCGCGCAGAGCCGTACCGGCAACTTCAAGAACCTCAGCGAACTGGATGTCTACAAGGCGCTCGCCGCGACGCCGTTCGGCAAGCCCAACACCGCCAAGACGTGGAAGGATGTCAATCCGAGCCTGCCGGCGACCAAGATCGAAGTGCTCGGCCCGCCGCCCACGTCGGGCACGCGCGACGCCTTCAACGATCTCTACATGATCAAAGGTTGCGAGACCAACCCCGCCATGCCGGCGCTCAAGAAGACCGACGAGAACAAGTACAAGCTGGTCTGCACCAAGCTGCGTGAAGATGGCGCGTACGTCGAAGCCGGCGAGAACGACAACCTGATCGTCCAGAAGCTTGCCGCCAGCCCTAACACCCTCGGCGTCTTCGGCTACAGCTACCTCGAAGAGAACCAGGACAAGATCAAGGACGTGCCGATCAACGGCGTGACTGCAACCTACGAGTCCATCGCCAGCTTCAAATATCCGGCGTCGCGGCCGCTGTTCATCTACGCCAAGGCGCAGCACATGAAGGCGGTGCGCGGGATGAAGGAATTCCTCGCCGAATACACCAAGGAAACGACGTGGGGTAAGGGCGGCTATCTCGCTCGCCGCGGCCTCGTCGCATCGCCCGACGCGGTGCGTGCCAAGAACGCGCAAGTCGCCAGCGCGGGAACGTTGCTCGACCCGTCGACCGTCAAGTAAGCTTGGTATGGCGGCGGGCCCGCGTGCCCGCCGCCGCCGTTTCGTTGCGATGCTCGATAAATCCGCACGACCCAGGGGGGTGACGGCGCGATGTCGCTGACTTTCGTCACATTGCTGCTGCTTGCGCTCGGCTTGGGCGTGTTCACCGTCGCCCGCCGCCGCGGCGAGGCGTTCGTAGGGACAGCTGCGCTCGCGGGGGCGGGCAACCGCTCGATCGGCGCGGTGCATTCGCGGCCCAATTACCACGGTGCGTTCGTCGCGCTGGCCGCGCTCGCGCCAGCGCTGCTGATCGTCGCAGCATGGGCGGTGGTCAGCGACGGCGTCGTCTCGAACGCCGTCATCGCCAGCGTACCCGCCGCCGAGCAGCCCAAGACGCCGCTCGACCGCTCGTCATTCATGAGCGAGGTCAAGGGCATCGCCAGCGGCGACCAGGAGGCCGGGTTCAATCCTGCGACCGGCCCCGCTGCCAAGGTCTACACGTCGACCCACGACAGCTACAATCTCATCGCCGGGGGGATCGCCGCTGCCGCGCTGGCGCTCGGCGCGCTGTGGGCGCTATCGCGCCTGCGCCCCGACTTCCGCGCGCGAAACCGTGTCGAGAAGGCGGTGATGTGGCTGCTTATCGGCGCATCCTTGGTGGCCATCCTGACGACGGCGGGCATCGTCCTGTCGCTGATCTTCGAATCGCTGCGCTTTTTCGAGAAGGTCTCGGTCGTCGAGTTCCTGACCAGCACGCACTGGTCGCCGCAGACCGCGCTGCGCGCCGACCAGGTCGGCTCGTCGGGGGCATTCGGCGCGATCCCGCTGTTCTGGGGGACGATCTTCATCGGTGCGATCATCGCGATGATCGTCGCGATCCCGCTCGGGCTGATGGCGGCGGTCTATCTGACGCAATACGCCGACAGCCGCGTCCGCAAGGTTGCCAAGCCACTGCTCGAGATTCTCGCGGGCGTGCCGACGGTGGTCTATGGCTTCTTCGCCGCGCTGACCGTCGCGCCCGCCGTCCGCGACTTCGCGGTGTCGCTCGGCATGGTCAACGCGTCGGCCGAGAGCGCGCTCGCGGCAGGCTCGGTAATGGGCATCATGATCATCCCGTTCGTCTCGTCGATGGCCGACGACGCCCTCAATGCCGTACCTGGCGCGATGCGCGACGGCAGCTTCGCGATGGGCGCGACCAAGTCCGAGACGGTGCGCAAGGTGCTGCTGCCCGCAGCGCTGCCGGGTATCGTCGGCGGCGTGCTGCTCGCGGTCAGCCGCGCCATCGGCGAGACGATGATCGTCGTCATGGCGGCGGGCCTGGCGGCGCGCCTGACCGTCAATCCGTTCGAGAGCGTCACCACCGTGACCGCGCAGATCGTCGCGCTGCTGACCGGCGATCAGGAGTTCGACAGCGCCAAGACATTGTCGGCGTTCGCGCTCGGGTTGGTCCTGTTCATCATCACGCTGCTGCTCAACATCTACGCGCTGACGGTCGTCAAGAAATACCGGGAGGCATACGAATAGCCATGGCCAGCGCCGCCCTCCAGGATCGCGCCAGTGCCGCGCTTGCCGCCCGGGCACCGACCGACTGGTCGGCCCCGGCAATGCAGTCGCGCATTGCCGGTCGATATCGTTCGGAGTTCGTCTTCAAATATCTCGGCCTCGGCGCGCTGGTGCTCGCCGGAGCGTTTCTGGTCTTCCTGTTGTTCACCATAGTCCGCGACGGTGCGAGCGGGTTCCTCGCCACCGACGTCAAGGTGACGGTGACCTACGATCCCGCGACGCTCGGCATCGACGCCGCCGCCGCGAAGGGGCCGAATGCCAAGGCAGCGATCCTTGCCGGCAATTTCCAGGCGTTGCTCGGCACCGCCGACGCGCAACTCGCGAACGGCATGCCGGTGGTCAGCGAAGGCGCGTGGCTGGCCTTGCGCGAGGCCGTGCTCGCCGACCCTTCGTTGCTCGGCAAGACCGCGAAGGTCTGGGTTCCGGCGCGGAGCGATTTCGACCTGCTCGCCAAAGGCAAGTTCGACCTCGCCCAGCCCGAAGGCGTGCGCGGCGTCAGCGACGCGACGATCGTGACCTACAGGTCGCTCGATTCGCGCGGCCTCGTTCGCACCGGCTTCAACCGCATCTTCCTGACCAGCGCCGACTCGACGACGCCCGAGCTGGCGGGCGTCTGGGGGGCCGCCAAGGGGTCGCTGCTGACGCTCGCGGTGACGCTCGTGCTGTCGTTCCCGATCGGTGTCTTCGCGGCGATCTATCTCGAGGAATTCGCACCGAAGAACCGCTGGACCGACCTCGTCGAGGTCAGCATCAACAACCTCGCCGCCGTGCCGTCGATCATCTTCGGACTACTCGGCCTCGCGCTGTTCCTCAACTTCTTCAACATGCCGCGCTCGGCGCCCATCGTCGGTGGGCTGACGCTGGCGCTGATGACCTTTCCGGTGATCGTCATCGCCGGGCGGGTCGCGATCAAGTCGGTGCCGCCGTCGATCCGCGACGCCGCGCTCGGCGTCGGGGCCAGCCCGATCCAGGTGGTCTTCCAGCACGTCCTGCCGCTCGCGCTGCCGGGCATCCTGACGGGCACGATCATTGGCATGGCGCGCGCGCTTGGCGAGACCGCGCCGCTGCTGCTGATCGGCATGCGCGCCTTCGTCACCGATCCGCCGGCCGGGCTGTCGAACCCCGCGACCGCGCTGCCCGTGCAGGTCTTTCTGTGGTCCGACGACGTGGCGCGCGGCTTCGTCGAGAAGACCAGCGCGGCGATCATCGTGTTACTGATCTTCCTGATGCTGATGAACAGCGTCGCCATCTATCTCCGAAATCGCTTCGAAAGGCGCTGGTAGCTCCATGAACGACCTGTCCGCCCAGAACGTCCCCGAAGCGCGCGGCAATGCCGCGACGGTGGTGACGACCAAGATGACCGCGCGCCACGTCAACGTCTATTACGGCGCTAAGCAGGCGCTCAAGGACGTGTCGATCGACGTCAGCCAGGAGAACGTCACCGCGTTCATCGGCCCGTCGGGGTGCGGCAAGTCGACCTTCCTGCGCTGCATGAATCGCATGAACGACACCGTCGCGTCGGCGCGGGTCGAGGGCGAGATCAAGCTCGACGGCGACGACATCTACAAGTCGGGGATGGACGTCGTGCAGCTGCGCGCGCGCGTCGGCATGGTCTTCCAGAAGCCCAATCCCTTCCCCAAGTCGATCTACGACAACGTCGCCTACGGGCCGCGCATCCACGGGCTGGCAAAGGCCAAGGCCGATCTCGACAACATCGTCGAGGGCTCGCTGCGCCGCGCCGGACTGTGGGACGAGGCGAAGGACCGGCTCGGCGAGAGCGGCACGGCGATGTCGGGCGGGCAGCAGCAGCGGCTGTGCATCGCGCGTGCGATCGCGGTCGATCCCGAGGTCATCCTGATGGACGAGCCGTGCTCGGCGCTCGACCCGATTGCGACGGCCAAGATCGAGGAGCTGATCGACGAACTGCGCGGGCGCTACGCCATCGTCATTGTCACGCACAACATGCAGCAGGCGGCGCGCGTCAGCCAGAAGACGGCGTTCTTCCACCTCGGCACGATGGTCGAATACGGCGACACCTCGATGATCTTCACCAATCCGAGCGAGCCGCGCACCAAGGACTATATTACCGGCCGCTACGGCTGAGCTGCGAACCAGGAGCACGACCAAGTGTCCGACATGAACCCGTCGCATACCGTCAAGTCGTTCGACAACGACATCCACCAGCTGCGCTCGCTGATCACGCAGATGGGCGGCCTGTGCGAGGCGCAAATCCTCGCGGCGGTCGAGGCGTTGATGCGCCGCGACGCCGATGCGGCGATGCAGGTCGTGGCGACCGATGCGCGCATCGATGCGCTCGAGGCCGAGGCCGAGGAGCTGGCGATACAGATCATCGCGCGCCGCGCACCGCTCGCCGACGACCTGCGCGAGATCGTCGCGGCGCTCAAGATCAGTTCGGTGCTCGAACGTATCGGCGACTATGCCAAGAACATCGCCAAGCGCGCTTCGGCGCTGGCGCTGTCGGCACCCGTCCAGCCGATGGTGATCATTCCCGAAATGGCGCGCGTCGTCGCGTCGATGGTTAAGGATGTTCTCGACGCCTTCGTCGACCGCGACGCCGAGGCGGCTTACGAGGTCTGCCAGCGCGACGCCGGGGTCGATGATTTCTATTCGAGCCTGTTCCATTCGCTGCTCACCTTCATGATGGAAAATCCCCAGCATATCACGCCGTCGGCGCATCTGCTGTTCATCGCCAAGAACCTTGAGCGCATCGGCGATCACGCTACCAATGCCGGCGAGATGGTCTATTACAGCGCCACCGGACGCCGCATGACCGAGCGGCCGCGCGGCGACGACACGGCATTTGCGACCGCTGCCCCTGCCGTGGCGGCCTGAACCGGGTAGCCGCGCATGAAGCCCAAGATCCTGCTCGTCGAAGACGACGCCAATCTCGTCGAACTGGTCAGCTATAATCTCGAGAAAGAAGGTTTCGAGGTCGTTACGACCGGCGATGGCGAGGAAGCGCTCGTGCTCGCCGAGGAGAGCCGTCCCGACCTGATCATCCTCGACTGGATGATCGCCAACCTCAGCGGTATCGAGGTCTGCCGCCGCCTGCGCCGTTCGCCCGCTACCGCCAATCTGCCGATCGTCATGCTGACCGCGCGCGCCGAGGAAGCCGACCGCATTCGCGGCCTCGAAACCGGGGCCGACGATTATGTCACCAAGCCGTTTTCCCCGCGCGAACTGGTGGCGCGCGTGCGCGCCGTACTGCGCCGCCTGCGTCCAGCGCTGTCGGGGGGCAATCTCGATTATGCCGGGATCCTGATGGACACCGCTGCGCACCGCGTGACGCGCGACGGCGCGGCGGTCGCGTTGGGGCCGACCGAGTTCCGCCTGCTGCGTCATTTCCTCGAGCATCCGGGCCGCGTATTCAGCCGCGAGCAGCTCCTCGATGCGGTGTGGGGCCGCGATGTCTATGTCGAGCAGCGTACCGTCGACGTGCACATCCGTCGGCTGCGCAAGGCGGTCAACGGCGACGACCTGCCCGATGTCATCCGCACGGTGCGGTCGGCGGGCTATGCGCTCGACCTCGAACAGCCGGTGGTGCGCGCCGCCTAGCTTCTGCTACCTCCCGGCTCGGGAGGGGAGGGGGTCGAAGCGCCCACTTCCCCCACCGCCCCCGCTCCCCTAAACCGCACGCGAACAATGCCCAGGGGACCTGCATGACCATCCGCTTCGACAACCGCGTCGCCATCGTCACCGGGGCGGGCGGGGGCTTGGGGCGCGCCTATGCGCTCGAACTGGCGAAGCGCGGGGCCAAGGTCGTGGTCAACGATCTCGGCGGCGCGCGTGACGGCTCGGGCAGCTCGATCGGCGCGGCGCAGACGGTGGTCGACGAGATCGTCGCGGGCGGCGGCGAGGCGCTGGCGAACGGCGCGAGCGTCACCGACGCGGCTGCCGTCGAGAAGATGGTCGCGCTGGTCAAGGAGCGCTGGGGGCGCATCGACATCCTGATCAACAACGCCGGCATCCTGCGCGACAAGACCTTCGTCAAGATGAGCCTCGAGGATTTCCGTCTCGTCGTCGACGTTCACCTGATGGGGTCGGTCAACTGCACCAAGGCGGTGTGGGAGACGATGCGCGAACAGGCGTTCGGGCGCATCCTGATGACGACCAGCTCGACCGGGCTGTACGGCAATTTCGGCCAGGCGAACTACGGCGCGGCGAAGCTCGGGCTGGTCGGGCTGATGAAGTCGCTGAGCCTCGAAGGCGCGAAGTACAACGTCCGCATCAACACCATCGCGCCCGTCGCCGCGACGCGCATGACCGAGGACCTGATGCCCCCCGAGATGCTCGCCAGGATGGGCCCCGAGACGGTGATGCCCGCCGCGCTGTTCCTCGTCAGCGACGACGCGCCGTCGAACGCCATCGTCAATGCCGGTGCCGGGGGCTTCGAGCGCAGCTATGTGACGCTGACGCGCGGCATCCACGTCGCGGCGGACGACATGACGCCCGAGACCGTCGCCGCGCGGTGGGAGGAGATCAGCGACCGAACCGGCGAGATCGTGCCCGACAACGGCAGCGCGCAGGGCGCGATGGCGCTCGGCGGGATGCGCTAGCGGCGCGGGCGCCGCGCCAGGCGTTGCGAGGCGCGCGGTCATCGACCTGTCACGAACTGCGCGCTAACATGCGCATATGGAACAGGCCCGTCGCCGCACCCCGGCTCGCGACCCCGTCGTCGACGGCGTCGCCGACACCGAGCGCTACTTCAACCGCGAACTGTCGTGGCTGTCGTTCAACGAGCGCGTGCTCGAGGAGGCGACCAATCGCAGCCACCCGCTGCTCGAACGCCTGCGCTTCCTGTCGATCAGCGGCAATAACCTCGACGAATTCTACATGGTCCGCGTGGCGGGACTACGCGGCCAGGTGCACGCCGGCATCGAGACGATCAGCCCCGAGGGGGCGACCCCCGCCGAGCAGCTGTCGGCCATCGCGCTCACCGCCGACCGGCTGATGGAGCAGCAGCAGGAGGTCTGGGGCGACCTGTTGACGCTGCTGGCGCGCGCCGATTTCCACGTCCTGTCGCCCGAGCAGCTGTCGCCCGATTGCCGCCAGTGGCTCGAACGTCATTTCCTCGAGCAGATCTTTCCTGTCCTGACCCCGCAGGCGATCGATCCCGCACACCCGTTCCCGTTCATCCCCAACAAGGGGTTCAGCCTGATCCTCGAACTGCGCCGGTCGTCGGACGAGGAAATCCTGCGCGCGCTGCTGATGCTGCCGTCGATTCTGCCGCGCTTCATCCGCCTGCCCGGCAAGACGGCGCGCTTCATCAGTCTCGAAAATACCATCCGGCTGTTCTTCGGGCGGCTGTTCCCCGGATACGAACTGCTCGGCGACGGTGCCTTCCGCGTCATCCGCGACTCGGACATCGAGATCGAGGAGGAGGCCGAGGACCTCGTCCGCTACTACCAGACGGCGATCAAGCGGCGGCGACGTGGCGAAGTCATCCGCCTCAAGATCGAGGCTTCGACGCCGCCATCGTTGCGCCGCCTCGTTCGCGATGCGCTCAACGTCCAGGACCGCGACACGACCGTGGTGACGGGCATCCTCGGCATCGCCGACCTGTCGATCCTCGTCGACGAGGACCGCCCCGACCTCAAGTTCGAACCCTATTCGCCGCGCTTCCCCGAGCGCATTCGCGAGCATGGCGGCGACTGTTTCGCGGCGATCCGCGCCAAGGACCTCGTCGTCCACCACCCTTACGAGAGCTTCGAGGTCGTCCTCGCCTTCCTCAAGCAGGCGGCTGCCGACCCCGACGTCATTGCGATCAAGCAGACGCTGTACCGCGCGGGCAAGAACTCGCCGATCGTCCGCGCACTGGTCGATGCAGCCGAAGCGGGCAAGTCGGTGACCGCCGTCGTCGAGCTGAAGGCGCGCTTCGACGAAGAGCAGAACTTGATGTGGGCGGCCGCGCTCGAACGCGCCGGGGTCCAGGTCGTGTATGGCTTCGTCGAGTGGAAGACCCACGCCAAGCTGTCGATGGTCGTGCGTCGCGAAGGCGCCAACATCCGCACCTACGTGCATTTCGGGACGGGCAATTATCACCCCGCTACGGCGCGTATCTACACCGACCTGTCGTTCTTCACCGCCGATCCCGCGCTGGCGCGCGACGCGGCGCAGGTGCTCAACTACATCACCGGCTACGTCCAGCCGACCCACCTCGAAAAGCTCGGCATGGCGCCGCTGACGATGCGCGACAAGCTGTACGGGCTGATCGACGGTGAGATCGAGCATGCCCGCGAGGGGCGTCCGGCGGGGATATGGGCCAAGCTCAACAGCCTCGTCGACACCGGCATTATCGACAAGCTTTACGAGGCGAGCGAAGCGGGTGTGACGATCGAGCTGATCGTGCGCGGGATCTGCTGCCTGCGTCCAGGCGTGCCGGGGCTGAGCGAGAATGTGCATGTCCGTTCGGTGATCGGCCGCTTTCTCGAACACAGCCGCATCTTCGCGTTCGGCAACGGTGAGGCGCTCCCCAACGCGAACGCCAAGCTGTATATTTCGTCGGCCGACTGGATGCCGCGCAACCTCGACCGCCGCGTCGAGGTGCTGGTGCCGATCGAGAACGAGACCGTTCATGCGCAGGTTCTCGACCAGGTCATGCTGGCCAATCTCAAGGATACCGAGCAGTCGTGGCAGCTGACCGCCGACGGCCAGTACAAGCGCCTTGTCCACGCCGGGCCGGCGTTCAATCTCCACCGCTATTTCATGACCAACCCGTCGCTTTCGGGTCGCGGCGCGGCGCTTAAGGACCCGCAGACGGTGCCGCGGCTCGTGTTGGGATCGGTCGAGTGAAGGATCGCGCAACCTTGTGTGTGGCGGGCCGTTCCGGAGGCAATCTTGACTTTTCAGGCCCGCCATGCCAGTTGGGCAGGAGCAGGAGAACGACGATGACCATCGAAGGCGTTCGCGACTAATCTTGGACTGCTCGACAGTTCCCGGCACCGCCGCAATGCGCGCGGTCGTCACCTGCATCGTGAATCCGCCGTTCGACTGGCACGCCCTGATCGCGCCGGGCATCGCTGCGTTCGGTGTCGTCGTGGCGATTGGCCTCGCATGGGTCAATATCCGCAACGCGCGGTCGATCGCGCGTCTTAAAGCGACTCTCGACCTCATCGAGAAAGTCGAGTCGTCCGAACACTACCGCAAGCGCCACGAGACGTTTCGTTCGATCCGGATCGAAGGCCGGTTCGCGGCGCTGGAAAACCCGGGCGATGCGCAGACCAAGGCGCAGCGCTACGAGGTCGTCGAGTATCTCAACCACTACGAGCTCGTGGCACTCGGTATTCTCAATCGCGTCCTCGACGAGGACATGTATCGCAAGTGGATGGCGGGTCCGTTCGTGCGCGACTGGAATGCGGCGGCGGCGTGGATTCAGAGCGAGCGCTGGAAACTCGAGAACGACGGGACGTGGAGCTACCGCGCCGCGACGTTCGGCAACTATCAGGCAATCGCGCGGCGGTGGTCGGCGAAGGCGATGATCCTGTCCCGCGAGACGTCGCCGCCGCCCACCGCCGCGGCGCGTGCGCCCGACGGATCGCTGGGCCCCGGCGATGAACCGCTGCCGCCGACCGGCCCGGCTACAGGGAGCGAGACGTGACCAAAATCGCCTTCATCGGCCTCGGCGTCATGGGTGCGCCGATGGCGCGGCACCTCGCGGCGGCGGGGCATGACCTCACCGTCTACAACCGCACCGCTGCGAAGGCCGAGGCTTGGGTCGCGGCCCACGGCGGTCGGGCGGCGGCGACCCCGGCGGCGGCGGCGCAGGGGGCCGAGGTCGTGCTGACTTGCGTCGGCAACGACGACGATCTGCGCGCCGTGACGCTGGGTCCCGACGGGTGTTTCGCGACGCTGGCGCAGGGCGCACTGTACGTCGATCACACCACCGTCTCTGCAACCATCGCGCGCGAGTTGGCGGCGGCGGCGGACGCGCGCGGCGCGCTGGCGCTCGACGCGCCGGTGTCGGGCGGGCAGGCGGGCGCCGAGAACGCCGCGCTGACGATCATGTGCGGTGGCACCGCTGAGGCATACGCGGCGGCCGCGCCGGTGTTCGCGGCTTATGCGAAGCGGTCGGGGCACATGGGACGCGCGGGGAGTGGCCAGCTGACCAAGATGGTCAACCAGATCGCCATCGCGGGGGTCCTCGAAGGCCTCGCCGAGGCGCTGGCGTTCGCGCGGGCGGCCGGACTCGACAGCAGCGCGGTCGTCGACGTCATCTCGAAAGGCGCGGCGCAAAGCTGGCAGATGGACAACCGCGCGGTAACGATGGCGAAGGGCGAGTTCGATTTCGGCTTCGCGGTGGACTGGATGCGCAAGGACCTCGGGCTGGTGCTGGCGGAGGCATCGCGGCTGCGGCTCGGCCTGCCGCTGACCGCGCTGGTCGATCAATTCTATGCCGACGTGCAGGGCATGGGAGGCGGGCGACAGGATACGTCGAGCTTGATCCGGCGGTTTCCGTCGCCCTGATCGCCCGAACGGACACAAGATTTCGCTGTCCTACACGTGGCGAAACGAGTCACACTCCGCGCATGATCTTCCCCCGCATCCTGCTCCTCGCCGTCGCGCTGTGCGCCGCGCCGCTGTCCGCGCGCCTCCTCGTCACCAACGCCAATGGCTACACCCTCGACGCGCAGGACCAGGTAACGCGCTTCGCCGCGCTGCTCGTCGGCGACGACGGCAAGGTGGTCGCGACCTACCCGACCGGGGCTGTGTTGCCCAAGGCGGACACCAATCTCGACGCGGGCGGGCGGACGCTGCTCCCCGGCCTGATCGACGCGCACGGGCACGTCATGGAACTCGGCCAGCGCGCGCTCGCGGTCGATCTGTCGGACACGCCGTCGCTCGATGCCGCGCTGGCCAAGGTCAAGACCTATGCCGAGGCCAATCCGGCGGCGCGCTGGATCGTCGGCAGCGGCTGGAACCAGGAACGCTGGGGCATCGGGCGCTTCCCGACGGCGGTCGAACTCGACCGGGCAGTGCCCAATCGCCCGGTCTGGCTGGTGCGTGTCGACGGCCATGCGGGCTGGGCGAACGCTGCCGCGATCCGCCTCGCGGGGGTGACCGCCGCGACCGCCGACCCGGCAGGCGGACGGATCGAACGGACTGCCGACAAGGCTCCCGCCGGGGTCTTCGTCGACAGCGCCAAGGACCTCGTCGAGAAGGTTTTGCCCCAGCCGACCAAGGAAGAGGCGATCCGGACGCTCGACAAGGCGCTGGCGATCATGGCGTCGGTCGGGCTGACGCAGGTCGGCGACATGGGCGTCGAGCCCGATGTCTGGCGGCTCTACCGCTATTTCGACCAGCAGCATCGGCTGACGGCGCGGATCGACGGTATGGCGGCGGGCATGGAGGCGCTGGCCAAGATCGCGCCGAAGGGGCCGATCCGCTGGTCGGGCGACGAGCGTCTCGCGCTGAACGGCGTCAAGCTCTACGCCGACGGCGCGCTCGGCTCGCGGGGCGCATGGCTCAAGGCCGACTATGCCGACGCGGCGGGCAATCGCGGACTGCAGTTCCACCCTGACGCCGAGATGCGCACCAGTGTCGCCAAGGCGGCGGCAGCGGGCTTCGACATTTCGGTCCACGCCATTGGTGACGCCGCCAACGCTCAGGTGCTCGATGCCTTTGCGGCACTGCCGCCGGGATCGTGCGGCGTCATTCGCTGCCGCGTCGAGCATGCGCAGATCGTCGACGTCGCCGACCTGCCACGCTTCGCCGGTCTGGGCATCATCGCGTCGATGCAGCCGACGCATGCCACTTCGGACAAGGGCATGGCCGAAGCGCGGCTCGGCGATGCGCGGCTGGCGGGGGCCTACGCCTGGGCGACGCTGCTCAAGTCGGGCGCGCGCTTCGCGGGCGGCAGCGACTTTCCGGTCGAGCCGCCCAATCCGTTCTACGGGCTGCACGCTGCGGTGACACGGCAGGATCGCGGCGGCCAGCCACCCGAGGGCTGGCGCATGGCGGAGGCGCTGAGCTTCGCGCAGGCCTTCGCGGCGTTCACCACGGGTGCCGCCTACGCCGACCGCGCGCCGCTGACAGGGACGCTGGCGGCGGGTCAGTGGGCCGATTTCATCCTCGTCGACCGCGACCCGTTCGTGACGCCGCCGGGCGATTTGTGGAAGATCGGCGTCGACGAGACCTGGGTCGGCGGGCAGCGGGTGTTCAAGCGCTAGAACCTGCTCCTCCCTCTCCGCGCGGGGAGGGGATGGGGCAGCACCCCCCCCGTTGCCCTCAACTGCCCACCCGCCTACACTCGCCGCAAGTGACCGGTGCGGTACCCCCGCATCCGGCGAAGTGCCCGAGGCGACGATCATGCCGATGTATGCGGGGGGCGGTGCGCAAGCCGTTGCCGCACCAGATTTTCAGCCCGCCGCGCGCCCGCGCTCGCGCGTCTTCGGTGCACTCGACCTCGGCACCAACAATTGCCGCCTGCTGATCGCCCGCCCGACCTCGCAGGGCTTCGCCATCGTCGATGCCTTTTCGCGCATCGTCCGTCTCGGCGAGGGGCTGGTGCAGTCGGGGCGCCTGTCCGATGCCGCGCAGGACCGCGCCGTCGACGCGCTGCGCGTTTGCGCCGACAAGCTCGGGCGGCGCGGCGTTGCCGTTACGCGCAACGTCGCCACCGAAGCCTGCCGCCGCGCCTCGAACGGCGCGAGCTTCGTCGACCGGGTTTACGAGGAGACGGGCATCGCTCTCGATGTCATTACGCCCGCCGAGGAAGCGCGGCTGGCGGTGCTCGGCTGCCAGCCGCTGATCGACGCCGATGGCCCGCCGGCGCTGGTCTTCGACATCGGCGGCGGCTCGACCGAGATTAGCGTCGTGCGGTCGGACGCCTGGGGCGAACCTGAAATGCTGGCGTGGACGAGCGTGCCATGGGGCGTCGTGTCGCTCGCCGAGACCGAGGCGATCGTCCTGCCGCCCGATGAGCGTCGCCCCGCCTACGACCGCCAGCGCGCGCTGATCGCGGGATGCCTCGGCAAGTTCGCAGGCCAGGTCGCACGCGCCGCGCCGGGGCCGCTGCAACTGCTCGGTACCTCGGGGACGATCACGACGCTGGCGAGCGTTCACCTCGGCCTGCCCGCGTACGACCGGCGGCAGGTCGACGGCTGCACCGTTACCGCCGCGTCGATGCGCGAGATCAGCGCGCTGCTCGCATCGCGGGCTCCCGCCGAGCGCGCGCACGTCGGCTGCATCGGCGCCGAGCGTGCCGATCTCGTCGTCGCGGGCTGTGCGATCCTCGAGGCGATCCTCGACATCTGGCCCGCCGAGACGATCCGCGTTGCCGACCGCGGCATCCGCGAGGGCATCCTGCGCACGTTGATGACGATGGGCCACGTATGAGCGCGAACGGTGGCAAGAGCGGCGGCAGTTCGGGCAGCGGCGGAGGTTCGGGGCGCTCGCAGGGTGGGCGGACGCGCGTGCTGACCGCCAAGAAGCGCTCGAACTCGTCGAACCAGTGGCTCGCGCGGCAGTTGAACGACCCCTATGTCAAGGCGGCGAAGGCGGCAGGGTGGCGCAGCCGCGCTGCGTTCAAGCTGATCGAGCTCGACGAGCGCTTCGACCTGCTGCGCGGTGTCCACCGCGTCGTCGATCTCGGCGCGGCCCCCGGCGGGTGGTGCCAGGTGGTCCGCGCGCAACGCCCCAAGGCGAGCGTCGTCGCGATCGACCTGCTGCCGATGGACCCGATTCCCGGCGTGACGATCTTCGAGAAGAACATCCTCGACGACGATGCCGAGGGCCTGCTGCGCGAGGCGCTAGGCGGCGATGCGCAGCTGGTGCTCAGCGACATGGCGGCGAACACCGTCGGCCACAAGGCGACCGACCATATCCGCACGATGGCGCTCGTCGAGACCGGCTTGGCGTTCGCCATCGACATGCTCAGCCCGGGCGGCGCGTTCGTCGCCAAGGTGCTGGCGGGCGGTGCCGATCAGGCGCTGGTCGCCGAGTTGAAGCGCCATTTCACCACGATCAAACACGCCAAGCCGCCCGCCAGCCGCAAGGATTCGAGCGAATGGTATGTCGTGGCGCAGGGCTTCAAGGGGCGGGCGGAGGTTGCAGCGGAACTACCGACGGATGCAATTCCAATTCCGTAAGGTCTGGCGTCGTTATCGCATTGCTCTTGTCGCTAGAGGCTCAGCGCCGAGCGCAACAGCTCGTCGGCGCGCGTTTGCCAGCCTGCGCCGCCTGCCCGCAATGCCGCGACGACATCGGGGGATAGCCGGATATTGACCTTCTGCTTGCGGACCTCGGGCGCGAACGCGGGACGCCCGCGTGGGCGGATTAGCATCGCCACGATGTGCGGCGGAAGTACCTCACCCGGCAAGCCTCGGTTCCGCGCTCCCCTGCTTGCCCCCGCACTCCCCAAGTGGCATCCCCATCCGATGACCGCCCGCCAACCCGCCGAATGGCAGCCGCATGCCGCGACCTGGACTGCCTTCCCCAGCGATCCGGCGCTGTGGGAGGACGATCTCGCGCCCGCGCAGGCGGAGGTAGCGGCGATGGTGCGCGCGATCGCGGCGGGCGAGCGCGTCGAACTGCTCGTCGCCGGCGACGACGCGGAAACTGCGGCGCGCGCGGCGCTCGGCGACCTCGACGTCGGCTTCCATCGCTATGCCTTCGGCGACATCTGGCTACGCGATACCGGGCCGCTGTTCCTTGCCTCGCCCGCCGGTGCGGCGGCGGCAGGGTTCCGCTTCAATGGCTGGGGCGGCAAGTATCTGCTCGACGGCGACGACGGCGTCGCGGCGTTCGTCGCGCGCGCGGCGGGCGTACCGCTCGCGGCGCATCCGTGGGTCCTCGAGGGTGGCGCGATCGAGATCGACGGGACGGGGCTCGCCGTGACCACCGAGGCGTGCCTGCTCAACTTCAACCGCAACCCCCGCATGGACCGCGCCGAAGTCGAATCGCACCTGCGCCGCGATCTCGGCATCGACCGCCTGTTGTGGCTCGGCGAAGGCCTCGCGAACGACCATACCGACGGCCACGTCGACAATCTCGCGCGCTTCGTCGCGCCTGGCGTACTGGCACTGCCGGTGGCGTCCGGCCCCGACGACCCCAACGCCGATGCCTTCGCCGACGCCCACGAACGCGCGCGCGACTTCGGCCTCGATGTCGTGACGATCCCCTCGCCCGGACGTGTCGAGCGTGACGGCGCGGTCGTTCCCGCGAGCCACATGAACTTCTACATCGCCAACAAGGCGGTCGTCATGCCGGTCTATGGGACGCCTTACGACGATGCGGCGGTGGCGGCGCTCGAAGCGCTGTTCCCGACGCGCGCCGTCGTCGCGCTGCGCGCCGATCACATCCTGACCGGCGGCGGGTCGTTCCACTGCATTACCCAGCAGGTGCCGCGCTGATCTTGCGGGCAATCGCAATTCGGCATGGCCGCCGCCCGCGTTCGGATATGACGCGACGGCGAAACGATGCGAGTGTCGGCGGATGAGCCTGCCATGACCGCCGCCCCTCGCCTCGCTGCGGCGCGCTGGTATGTCGTCGTCGTCCTCGGCCTCGTCTACGCGCTCAACATCGCCGACCGCTATGTCGTGTCGACGGTGCTCGAGCCGATCCGCCTCGAATTCCACCTGAGCGACAGCGGCGTCGGCTGGCTGACGGGCGTGTCGCTGGCGCTGTTCTACATCACCGTCGGGATCCCGATCTCGCAGCTCGCCGACCGCGCCAACCGCCGCAACATCGTCGCCGCCGCGATGGTGCTGTGGTCGCTGATGACTGCGGTCCTCGGCCTGACCCAGAACTTCTGGCAGTTCCTCGTCGCGCGCATCGGTGTCGGCGTCGGCGAGGCGGGCGGGACGCCGCCGTCGACCTCGATCGTCGCCGATTACTTCCCGCGCGACCGTCGCGCCTTCGCGCTGACGGTGTACGCGCTCGGCCTGCCGCTCGGCGCGTGGCTCGGCTCGAACGTCGCCGGGATGGTCGTCGAGCATTATCACAGCTGGCGCGCCGCCTTTATCGCGCTCGGCGTTCCGGGCATCGTGTTCGGCGCGATCATCTTCCTGACGGTGCGAGAGCCGGTGCGCGGGCGCTTCGAGACGCTGGCGGCATCGACCGCGCCGCAAGCCACCGTGCGCGATACGCTGCGCTTCATGTGGGGCTCGCGCGCCTGCTGGCACATCAACGCCGGCGGCACGGTGATCTGCCTGTGGGGCTGGGGGCTGATGTACTGGACGCAGACCTTCCTCGAACGCGCCTATGGCCTGTCGACCGCCGACGCGGGAGCGCGGCTTGGCACGATCTACCTTTGGGCGGGCATCGCCGCGACGCTGGCGACGGGGGCGATCCTCGCACTGCCCGCGATGCGCGAGCCGCGCCGTATCGCGCGCTTCCTGGGCGTCGTGGTGCTGGTCGCGACGGTCCCGTCGATCGTCGTCTACTGGACGCACTCGCTCGGCGTCGCGACCGCGATGCTGTGGATCGTCGTACCCGCGATCTACCTCTACGTCGGCCCGACGATGGCGCTGCTGCTCAACTTCCTGCCACCGGCGATGCGCGCGCAGGGCATGGCGATCAGCCTGCTCACCGCCAACGTCGCCAACCTCATCATCGCGCCGGTCGCCGTGGGAGCGATCAGCGACGGGCTGGCAGGGCGGCTGGGCAGCAACACCGAATCGCTGCGCTGGGCGCTGCTGACGCTGGCGCTGACCGGCTTCTGGGCGGCGTATCACTACTTCACCTGCACGCGGACCTTCGTCGCCGACGACGCGCGCATCCGGGACTTTGCAAGGGCGTGAGCACGGCGCGCTTCATCCTGACCTTCAGCTGCGACGACCGACCCGGCATCGTCGCGGCGGTCACCGCGCACATCTTCGCGTGCCAAGGCAACGTCCTCGAATCGAGCCAGTTCAACGACCGCGAATCGGGGCGCTTCTTCATGCGCATGGCGTTCCTGCTGGCAGGCAGCGAGTCCGACCTGCGCGCCGGGTTCGACGACCTCGCGGCGACCTACGGCATGGCGCTGACGCTGCGCGCGGCGACCGAGCGCCAGCGCGTGTTGATCCTCGTTTCGAAGTTCGATCACTGCCTTGTCGACCTGCTGTACCGGCGGCGCATCGGCGAGCTCGACATGGACATTGCGGGCATCGTCTCGAACCACCCAGCCAGCGCCTTCGGCCTCGACCTCAACGGCACGCCGTTCCACCATCTGCCCGTCACGCCCGCGACCAAGGCGGCGCAGGAGGCGGAGGTCGCCGCACTCGTCGACGCGTGCGGCGCGACGCTGATCGTGCTGGCGCGCTACATGCAGGTGCTGTCGGACGATCTCGCGCGGCGTTTCGCGGGGCGCTGCATCAACATCCACCACAGTTTCCTGCCGGGCTTCAAGGGCGCGAAGCCCTATCACCAGGCGCACGCGCGCGGGGTCAAGCTGATCGGCGCGACGGCGCACTATGTCACCGCCGACCTCGACGAGGGGCCGATCATCGAGCAGGACGTCGAGCGCATCAGCCACGCCGATACCGCCGACGATCTCGTCCGCAAGGGCCGCGACATTGAGCGGCGGGTGCTGTCGCGCGCCGTCGCGCTCCACCTCGACGGGCGTGTCATCGCCAATGGCGCGCGCACTGTGGTGTTCAGGGATTGAAGCGATGCTGCTGACGCTTGCCCTCGCGCTCGCCGCTGTGCCGAACGACTATGGCAGCGCCGACGCGTGGCTGTGCCGCCCGGGTCGCGCCGATGCGTGCGCGGTCGATGTCGGGGCCAGCAAGGTGCGCGACGACGCCAGCGTCGTCAAAGACCCCGCGCCGCGCCGCAAGCAGCCGCGCGCCGACTGCTTCTACGTCTATCCGACCGTGTCGATGGACCCGACGCCGAACAGCGACATGATCGCCGGGCCCGAGGAGCGCGGTATCATCGCGGCGCAGTTCGCGCGGTTCGCGGACGTCTGCCGCCTCTACGCGCCGCTCTACCGTCAAGTCACGCTGACCGGCCTGCGCGCGCTGCTCGGCGGCGGTGCCCCCGCCATCGACCGCGAGCTGGGCTATGCCGACGTGCGCGCGGCATGGCGCGACTATCTTGCGCACGACAACCACGGGCGGCCGTTCGTGTTGATCGGCCACAGTCAGGGTGCGAACGCGCTCAAGCGGCTCGTCGCCGAGGAGATCGACGGCACGCCGCTGGCACGCCGGATGCTGTCCGCGATCCTGCCGGGATCGGCGGTACTGGTGCCCGAAGGCCGGGACGTCGGCGGCGACTTCAAGTCGGTGCCGCTGTGTCGCAGCGCTGCGCAGACCGGATGTGTCTGGAGTTGGGCGAGCTTTCGCGACATCGCACCGCCGCCGGCCAAGGCACTGTTCGGGCGCACGGCGGCGGCGGGGCGTGCGGTCGCCTGCACCAACCCGGCGGCGCCTGCGGGGGGTGCGGCCCCGCTCGATGCCGTGCTCGGCTTCCCGTGGTGGCGCGGCGGCGTTGCGCAATATCGCGCGCCCGAGGGGTGGGGCGTGGCAACGCGTTTTGTCCGCGTGCCGGGCCTGCTGACAGGCGCGTGCGTGGCGCAGGGCGGCGCATCGTACCTCGCGGTCCACGTCGACCCGGCGCGCGGCGGCGCTGTCGCGGCCGACCTGACCGGTCCCGATGCCATCGGCGACGTCGCCTACCCCGATTGGGGCTGGCACGTCGTCGACATGGCCATCGTCGCGGGCGACCTCGTTCGCGTCGTCGGCGCGGAGGCGGCGGTGTGGCGCGCCCCTGCTAGAACGTCACCTTGACCCGCGCGCCGATCGTGCGCGGGCGCGCGTAGGTGACGCGGTCGCCGGCCTGATAGACCTTGTAATAGGTGGCGCGCGTCGCAGCGACAGCCTTGACACCATTCGACAGGTTGTTGCCGAACACGCCGAATTCGAAGCGTCCGAGGGTGTAGGCCGCCGATGCACTGAAGTTGTTCTGCGGCGGAATGACGTAATAGCTGGCGCTCGCGCCGGTCTTGGTCAGCACACCGCCGGTCAGCGACGTCGAGAAATTGTTGAACGTCGTATGCTGATCGGATTGATACTGATAGCTGCCCTGCAGGTGCAGTTCGCCGTCGCCGATCGGGCGGTCATAGAAGATTTGCGCCGTCGCGGTGAAGCGCGGGTAGTAGGGTGTGCGGTCGCCGTCGAAAGCGCCGACGTTCGGGATGTCGCCCTTGGCCTTCGAGTCGTTGTAGGAACCGCTCGCCGACAGCGTGACTTCCGGACTCGCCTTGAACATCGTCTCGAGTTCGAGACCCTTGCTGATGATCCGTCCCTTGTTGGCGGTGAAGAAATACGAGCATTGCAGCAGTAGCCGGGTCTGCACGTCCTTCCAGTCGATGTAATAGGCACTGGCGTTGAGCGTCACGCGCCCACCGGCGAGTTTGGCCTTTTCGCCGATGGTGTAGTTCCACAGCTTGTCCGGCCCGAAGGTCAGCGGCGCGCTGCTGTAGCCATAAGCCGCGAGGTTCTGCGTGCACTGCCCTGCGACGCCCGAATTGCCGAGTGGCACCGGTTGGTTCGCGCCGCCGTAGCGGAAGCCCTTGGCGGCTTCGGCGTAGATCATGAAGTCTTCGTCGACATGGTACGAAATGTTGGCGCGCGGATTGACGCCGTGTGCCTTTTGGACGGCGTTGGTGATCAGCGGGACGTGGTCGACGACGCCGTAGACACCGCTTTCGAAGAGGTAATATTTCTCCTTGAAATTGAAATAACGCAGGCCTGCAGTCAGATCGAGCTTGCTCGTCACATGCCAAGTCCCGTCGGCATAGGCGGCGAATTGATGCTCACGCGTGTCCTGCAGGCCGGAGAAGATATCGTTCGACTGGAACGCCGCATCGACGGTCTTCGAATCGTAGAGTTTGTTGGGCGTGTTGAACGGGCCGTAGAAATAATTCTCGTAGCTCAGCTTGTCGAAGCCCGGGGTCGGGATGTCCTGGACGAGGTGGCGGGTCTGTTTTTCGTAGAATGCGCCGACCGTCCACTGGAAGCGGCCGCCGCTCTTCGACACCAGCCGCGCCTCGCCCATATAGTCCTTGAGCTTCTGGTCGATGGTGTAGAGCTCGGCGGGAATCGCATTGGCGATCGCCTGGCTATAGACCGTCGGAGCCTTGAACAGCGGGTAGCTGTTGGGGCCGATCGGCAGCCCCGAGCCGTAGTCCTGGAAGAAATAGCCGATCGTGGCATCGGGGCTGAGCTTGAAGCCGATCTTGCGGTCGGTATAGGCCCCCGTCGCGATGAAATCGGCAAAGCCGAGATCGTAATCCGCGCCGAGCTGGTACAGCCTGAACAGGTCGCTGGTACCTTCGGGGCCATTGCTCGAATAGGTGAACTTGGGCAGCCCGCTGAGCGTCGAGTTCAGCCCCTTGGCGCGGCTCTTCTCGAAGGTGAAGCTGGCATCGATCGTCAGGTCGGGCGACGGCGTCCAGCGCGCCGCGACGCGCGCCTGCGTGGTGTGATTGCTGTTGGCGTTGTTGCGGTTCTGCAGGCCGATGTTGTCGATGTAGCCGCCGTCGGTGCCGATGTAGAAATTGGCGCGCACCGCGAGCGTGTCGGCAACCAGCGGGGCGTTGATCATGCCGCGGACGTTGTAGCTGCCGGCGCCGTGCTGCGTCGTCGCGCCGCCGGCCTCGGCATAGCCGAAGACCTTGCCGAACTGCGGCTTCGCGGTGACGAAGCGTACTGTCCCCGCCATCGAGCCTGCGCCGTACAGCGTGCCCTGTGGCCCGCGCAGGATCTCGACACGCTCGAGGTCGTATACCTTGAGGTCGGGGGTCTGGCCCTGCACCGAGATCGGCGTGTCGTCGAGATAGACCGCGACGAGGGTGCGGTCGGAGGTGTCCGAACTGGCATAGCCGCCCGTCGACAGGCCGCGCATGTTGAACTTGTTGTAGCCCGGCGCGCCTTCGGTGATCGACAGCGACGGCGAAAACTTGGCGAGGTCGGAGAGATTGCCCTGGTTCGAGCGGGTGATCTGCTCGACGTTGACCACCGACACGGCGATCGCGACGTTCTGCAGCTTTTCGGCCCCCGAACGGTTGGCGGTGACGACGATGTCGTCGAGCGTCGCGTCCTTGCCCGCTTCGGCGGCGGCGGCGGCAAACGGTGCCGTCGAGGCGAGCAACAGCGCGCACGTCCCGATACGCCCGCCGATGCCGCCCGAATGTGCGCGTGCTGCCATGATTTCCCCCTTGGTCGCCGTGTGCCCGTCCAGAGCGTGGTTGTCGCGGCAGCGGCGTCGTTTGTCGAGGCTCGACGCCCCGCGCTCGCGAACCCGCAACTCCCCCCGCGACGGTAAAGCTGTCGCCAATCGGGCGCGCTGCAAAGGCAAATTATCGGATGGGGGCATCGAATATAGGCATCAGTCGAGCGATTCCAGCGCGGCGCGCAACGGTCCGAGCCAAGGCTCGTAGGCGCGCCAGGAGTCGAGGCCATGGCGGAAGATCGGCTGACGGACCTGCTCCGAGCTGGGCGTCCGGATCGCGCGCGCCGTCTCGAAGAAGCGCAGGCAGGCGGCCTCGAAGGGCAGGCCGAGGCACGCGAGCAGGCGGCGCGTCTGGCTTTCGGGGTCGTCGACGAGCGCCTCGTACGCGACGCGCACGATACGGCCCGGCAGGACGTCGTCGAGATGCGCCATCAGGCGACGATAGTCGGCGTAGTAGGCGCCGAGGTCGCCAAGGTCGTCGCTATACGCCTGCCCGGCGGCGAAGTTCTGCTTGAACAGCGAGACGCAGCAGGCGAGCGGCGCACGGCGCACGTCGACGATACGGGCGTTGGGCAGGATCAGCCGAATCAGCCCGATATGCATGAAATTGCCGGGGAATTTGTCGACGAAACACGCGCGTCCGAGGGGTCGGCGGTGGCGTGTGCGGTCGAGGTAAGCGGTGCCCAGCGCCGTCAGTGCATCGGGCGACAGCCTCGCCAGCACCTCGGGGTACGGCGCGCCGTCCGCCGCCGCGTGGGCGAGCGCGACGATGTCGGGGAGTTCGGACGCGCCTTCGACCATCGAATGACTGGCGAGGATTTGCTCGACGAGCGTCGAGCCCGAGCGCGGCAGGCCGACGACGAAGATCGGATCGGGCGCTGGGTTGCCGGCGTCGGAGCGCGCCGCGAAGAACGCGGGTGTCAACGTCGCGATGCTGCGGTCGACGAAGGCGCGGTGCGCGGCGGCGTCCCAGCCCCGCGTGGCGCGCCGCAGCGTATTGCCCGCGCTGAAATGGCCCCATGCGGCGGCGGCGTCGGCACTATCCTCGAGCGCCTTGCCGAGCGCGAAGTGGAGGTGCGCGCGCGCGTCGTCGGGCAGTGCCGGGTCGCCGAGACGCTCGGTCATCCGCGCGATGTCGTCGGGCATGAAGCGCCAAGTCTTGAGGTTGGCGAGGCTCCACCACGCCTCGCCGAAATCGGGGCGGAGCGCGAGCGCCCGGCGGTACGCGACGACCGCGTCGGCGGTCTGCCCGATGGCGCGCAGGGCGTGGCCATAAGCGTGCCACGCGACCGCATCGCCCGGTGTCGGCGCGAGCACGGTGGCATAGGCAGCGGCGGCCCCCATCGCGTCGCCGAGGTGCATCAGGATTGCGGCGCGGAGCAGCTCGAAGGTCGGATTGCCGGGCCGTGCCGCGCGCGCGTGCTCGATCTCGGCGAGCGCTTCGACGGTGCGGTCGAGGCGGAACAGGGCGTGCGCGTGGTGAAAGCGCGCGGGGAGGTATTTGGGGGCGTGCTCGAGCGCGGTCGCGAGCAGCGCCGCCGCCGCCGCCCATTGTCCGGCGCGCGCTGCGGCATCGGCGTGCAGGCGAAGCACCGCGAGGTCGTTCGCGGGCAGACCGTCGCGCGGTGCGGCGAGGGCGCGGGCGTGCAGCGCCTCGGCCTTGTCGTTCGCACCGCGCAGCGCCGCCTGGTCGCCGAGTGCATGCGCCGCCAGCGACGACGCCGGGTTGAGCGCGACGGCGCGGCGCAACGCCGCCTCGGCGTCCTCACGCCCGAGTGCGGCGAGGCTCATGCCCAGCTCGAACTGCACCCCCCAAGCGCGCGGCTGCGCGGCGGCGAGAGAGACCAGCAGCTCGAGCGCGCCCGCGAAATCGCCGCAGCGGCGCAACGCTGCGGCGAGCACGAAGCGCGGCTCGACCGCGCCCGGCGCCACCGCCACGGCGGCCCGCGCCAACGCCGCAGCGCGTGCCGCGTCGGTGCCGAGCAGCGCCTTGGCGCGCGCGAGGTCAGCGGATGCGTCCATTCCGCCACCCTATTGCGCTGCCCGCGCTATACCAGCCCGTCGCCGCGCCACGCGCGGCCTATCGGAAAAAGGCATTTGAGGCGGCGCACGTCGCCTCCCACGGTGCCGGGCAAGGGGAGACGTCATGCACGGATCACGCCGCGACTTCATCGCCGCCACTACCGCCGGGCTGGCGCTCGGCAAGGGGGCGGCGGCGGCACCCATCTGGACGCTGCCCCCCAAGCGCGCGGTGCAGCGCGTCGACGTCGTCCGCATCCCGATGCCCGACGGCGTCCGGCTGTGCGGGCGACTCTGGCTGCCCGCCGACGCGGCGACCGCTCCCGCGCCGGTCGTGCTCGAATACATCCCCTATCGTACGCGCGATGCCTATAGTGCCGCCGACGACCATTGGGGCGACACGCTGGCAAGCTACGGCATCGCTTTCGCGCGCATCGACATTCGCGGTTCGGGCGACTCCGAAGGCCTGCTCGCCGACGAATATCTCGGCTCCGAACAGGACGATGCCGTCGAAATCATCGCGTGGCTGGCACGCCAGCCGTGGTCGAACGGCGCGGTCGGGATGCGCGGCATCTCGTGGGGCGGCTTCTCGACGCTGCAGACCGCGATGCGCGCGCCGCCCGCGCTCAAGGCGATCATGCCGATGGCGTGCTCGGACCGCCGCTATACCGACGATGCGCACTATGTCGGCGGCTGCCTCGGGCTGACCAATTTCAAATGGGGCGTCAATTTCAAGGGCGTCATGGCGGCCCCGCCCGATCCCGGCGTCGCGGGTCCGGCGTGGGCGGACATGTGGCGGGCGCGCCTCGAAGCGTCGCCGCCGATCGTCGCGCGCTGGACCGGGCATCAGACCGAGGACGAATACTGGCGGCACGGCTCGCTGAATGTCGATTACGCCGCGATCCGCTGTCCGGCGTACATCATCGGTGGCTGGGCCGATGCCTACGTCCATTCGGTGCCGCGCCTGCTCGAGGGCCTGCGCGGCCCCAGGAAGGCGCTGGTCGGGCCGTGGGGCCATACCTACCCGTGGCTCGGCGGACCCGGCCCAGCGCTCGCGTGGGCGCAGGAGGAGGTGCGCTGGTGGGCGCACTGGCTGCAGGGCCACGACACCGGCATCATGGCCGAGCCGATGCTGCGCTTCTACCGCCCCGAGGCGACGACCGCGCAGGCGGCACCCGGCCAGATCCCCGGGGCATGGGCGGCGGAAGCGGCCTGGCCATCGCCGTACATCCGCGGCTGGACGCTCCACCTGACCGATGCCGGCCTGGCGCCGCAGCCGGGCCCGGCGACCCCCCGCCGCCACCGCTCGGATAACGCGGTGGGGCTGCAGACCCCCGAGTGGGTGCCGTTCGGCGCGCAGGAACTACCGGGCGACCAGACCCTCGACGACGCGATGTCGCTGACGTGGGACGGCGCGCCGCTCGCCGCCGATCTCGACCTGCTCGGCACGCCGCAGGTTCGTCTGCGGCTCAGCGCCGACCGGCCGGTCGCGCAGGTTGCGGTGCGGCTGTGCAAGATGACCCAGGACGGCAAGTCGTGGCGGCTCGCCTACGGGCTGCTCAACCTGACGCACCGGAACGGCCACGCCGTGCCGCTGCCGCTCGTTCCCGGCAAGCCCGTCGACGTGACGCTCGACCTCGGCTTCATCGCGCACCGGCTGAAGCGCGGCGAGCGCCTGCGGCTGGCGGTCTCGGAAGGCCTGTGGCCGCTCGTCTGGCCGTCGCCCGACAGCCCGACGCTGACTCTCGATGCGGCACACGCGCGGCTCGTGCTGCCCGTCCGCGTGCCTCCCGCCGCCGAGCCGCCGATGCCCATCCCCCTCGTCGCCGTCGCCCCCGACCCGGGCGATGTCGTCGTCGTGACGACGCGCGACAGCACGCAACTGACCGTGTCGGGACGCTGGCCCGACAAGTCGCGGACGTGCGCCAACGGCACAATATTGTCGGGTTTCGGCCCCAACACCGTCGCGACGATCGTGCGCGGCCAGCCGAATAGCGGACAGTGGTCGGGCGAACGCGTCAGCCGCTATCGGCGCGGCGACTGGAACTGCGAACTCCGGCTCGCCTTCGAGGTGACGTCGACGCCGGTCAGTTTCGCGGTCGTGGAGAGCATCGCGGCGTTCCGCGACGGCGTGCAGATCTTCGAACGCACAGCCCGAACCGCCGTGCCGCGCCACCTTGTCTGACCCGCGCTGCCGGTTCGTCGTTTGATTCGGGCAACGAGATATGCGAGAGACGGGGTAACGGCGCAGTCGAAGTTTGGGTCAGCGCCGACCCGCCCGGCCGGGGCCTCGCCGCTTTGGCCATGACGACCGGCAGGGCCGTGCCGAAGCACTCGATACCGGCGCTTTTGCGCTGTAAATCGGGGCAACACTGTGTGATTGTGCAGGTACGGCGCGAGGGTGGATACGATGTCGGGTGGTGCAACCTATACGCAGGACGGGCGCATCGGTCAGTTGACGACCGATCTGGGCAAGGACGCGCTGCTGCTGATGCGCTTGACCGCCGTCGAGCGGCTGAGCGAATCGTTCACCATCGTCGTCGATGCGGTCAGCCCGGAACCGGTCAGGCTCCACGCGCTGCTCGGCACCAACGCGTCGATCCGATTTGAATCCGACGACCGCACCGACCTCAACCGCTTCTTCAACGGTCAGGTCTGGGAGTATACCGAGCTCGAGCACGACGAGCAGGGCTACCACTGTCGCCTGACGCTGCGTCCGACGACCGAATTCGCGACGCTCAGTCGGCGCAGCAAGATCTGGCAGGCCAAATCGATCAAGGACATCGTCCTGCGGGTCCTTGGTGAAAACAACACGACGTATACGTCGTCCAAGCTGTCCGACACTTATGCCGCAGTCGAGTATATCGTCCAGTATCAGGAAAGCGACTTCGACTTCGTCTCGCGCCTGATGGAGTATGAAGGCATTTATTATTTCTATACGCACACTGAGGACAAGCACGACATTGTCCTGATCGATAATCGTAACGGGCATGTCGATATGGCACCCGACAATCTGATGGTCATGCCGCGCGACGAGCGCGATCATTCGTACATCTGGTCGGTGATCGAACGGCGTGGCGTCGCGCCGACGAAAGTCACCGTCGACGATTATGATTTCGAGGTGCCGACTCAGGCGCTGCGCAAGTCGAAAGCCGCAGCGACCCCCGGCGGCACCGCGACCGACCGTTACGAAACGGGCGCCGGCTTTGCCGGCACCGGCGTCGATAACGCCGAAGTCTATGACTTCCCATCGAAATATAACCAGCCGACGGACAGCTTGTCGACGCGCTACAGCGAAAACTGGCTCGGCGCGCACCGTCGCCAGATGGCGCGCAGCTTTGCCGAGGGCGATGCATTTTCGGCGACCGTCGGCAGCAACATCAAGCTCAAGTTCTGGAACAGCAACTCGCTAAGCTCGGTCGAGTCGGATTACCTGATCGTCGGCACGACGCACCGCTACTCCGGGCCCGCCTACGACAGTGCGGGCGACGAGGCGGAGGACATGACCGTCGAACTCGAACTCATGCCGGCGGCCGACCAGTATCGCCCAGCGCAGCGCACGCCGCGCCCGCGCATCTTCGGGCCGCAGACCGCGGTCGTCGTCGGTCCGTCGGGCGAGGAAATTTACACCGACAAGTACGGGCGCATCAAGGTCCAGTTCCACTGGGACCGCGACGGTAAGAACGACGATCAGAGCAGCTGTTTCGTCCGGGTCGTCCAGAGCGGCGCGGGCAAGAGCTGGGGCAGCTTCAGCCTGCCGCGCATGGGGCAGGAGGTCGTCGTCGAATTCCTCGACGGCGATCCCGACCGTCCGCTCGTTACGGGCGCGGTGTACAATGCCGCGAACATGCCGCCGACGGCGCTGCCCGACAACAAGACGCACTTCGGCTGGCGCAGTCGCAGCACCAAGGGCGGCGGCGGCTCCAACCACCTCTGGGTCGAGGACAAGAAGGGCGAGGAAGTCGTCTGGTTCCGCGCCGAACGCGACTACAAGATGCACGTCGTCAATGCCGACGAAGAGCGCCAATACGACAAGGGCAACCGCAAGGTCACCTTTCAGGAAGGCAACGACGAACTGATCATCACCAAGGGCACGCGCACCGAAACGATCGAGGGTCACGACACCAAGACGATCAAGACCGGCAACCGCATCGTCGACATCGACACCGGCAACCAGGAAACGACGCTCAAGACCGGCAATTTCACGACGACGATCAAGACCGGCGACGAAACCCGCGACATCAAGACCGGCAAGCGCACGACGACGATCCAGATGGACGAGTCGCTCGAGGTCAAGATGGGCAACCGTTCGGCGGAGATCGGCCTCGGTAACGACAAGCTGACGGTCAAGGTCGGTAACGTCGATATCAAGCTCAATCTCGGCGCGCACAAGACCGACGCGATGCAGGCGATCGAACTCAAATGCGGGATGAGCTCGATCAAGATGGACCCGATGTCGATCACGCTCGAATCGATGATGATCAAGATCAAGGCGTCATTGATGTTCAACACGGAAGGTCTGTTGATGGAGCAGAAGGCGTCGGCGATTCACATCGTCAAGGGCGGTTTGGTGATGATCAACTGATGCGCGCGGCGGGGGCCTCTGGGGGAGACGCGGCATGAGCGGGTCGGTGGCCGTAGCGGCGCGGCCGTGGCGGCGGGTCAAATGGACGCGCGCGGCCCAGCTCGCGCCGCTGCTCGACGAGGCGGTCAATCTCGACGGGCTCGCCGATCGTCCGCCTGCCGAGGCCTTCGCGGCGCTCTATGCCAGCGACCGCATTCAAGCGACGCGTTTCGTCGCACAGTGCCTGCCGCGCATGGACGCTGTGCAATGGGTCGGCGCGTGCCTGCAGCGCAGCGGCGCACCCGTCAGCAATGCCGCCGCCGTGGCGCGCAAGGCGGCTGGGCGCTGGGTTCGCGAGCCTTCGGACATGCTGCGGCGGCAGGCGTTCGAGGCGGGCGAGAAGGCCGGCTGGGCGACCGCTGACGGTGCGGCGTGTCTCGCGATCTTTCTGTCGGGCGGTTCGATGGCCCCGCCCGAGCAGGAACAGGGGGTGCAGCCGCCCCCCGGTGCGTTCGGTCAGGCGGTGGCGGGGGCGGTCCTGATCGCGGCGCTGAGTGACGGCCCGGCACAGTTCGAAACCAAGCTCGGCGGACTGTTGCGGCTTGCCGAGGCGGCGGCAGCGGGCGACACTGGTGGCGCTGGACCGGAGTCGACTGGGTGACGCTGCGCCTGAGTATCGAGAATGTCGCATCGCTGACGTCGGGGGACCCAGTCGAGGTCACGCTCGAACAGCATGGCATGATCATCGGTCGCGCTGCGCACGCCGACTGGACCCTGCCCGACCCCAAGAATTTCATCAGCTCGATCCACTGCGAGATCGACTATCAGGGCGGGCGTTATTTCCTGACCGACCGCAGCACCAACGGGACCTTCATCAACGGCTCGACGCAGCGCTTCACCAAGCCGTACCAGCTGCGCGACGGCGATCTCGTGGCGATCGGCAGCTATCAGGTGCGCGTCGAAGAAGTCCCCGAGGAGGGGGCCGGACACGACGACAGCTCGCCGTTCGCCGCCGCACCCGATTTCGCCGGCGGGCTCGACTGGGGGGCCGGGGCGGGCGCCGCATCGAAGCCGATCGACGCGCGCAAGTTCGGGCGCGAGCCGCCCAAGCCGCTGTTCCAGTCGGCGAGCGACCCGTTGATGAACGCCTTCGCGATGCCCGGCGCGGGCGGCGATCCGTTCGGCACGGGGGGTGGCGGCACCGCACCGTCGGCGTTCGGCGGCGGTGATCCCTTCGGCCTGGGGGGCGGTGGCGGCGGTGCGCCCGCTGCCGCACCGGCCACGCCCGATCCGTTCGGCCTCGCAGGACCGAGTACCCCGGCTCCCGCGCCCGTCGCACGCCCCGCAGCATCGCAGGCGGCACCATCGGGCGATCCGTTCGGCTTCGGCGCGCCGCCGCAGCGCGGCACGGTGCCGCCGCCACACGGCGACCCGTTCGGCTTCGCGGGCGCGCCACCTGCCGCGCCCGCCGGGGCGGATCCGTTCGGCATCGCCGCCGCACCGCCGCCTGCCGCCTATGCGGCGTCGCCACCGCCTGCTGCCGCGACGGCCGATCCCTGGGCCAAGCTGCACGGTCAGCCGCAGGTCGATTTCGCCGCCGCGATGGCGCCCGCGCCGCCGCCGGTTGCCGCTCCGGCTGCAGCACCGCGTGCGGTCACGGCGGCGCCACCGGCACGGTCCGCGACCGCCGCACCCGGCGAGGCGGGGCTGTTCGACAAGCTCCTTGCCGCCACCGGTATCAAGCGCGCCGACCTCGGCGACGCGTCGCCCGAGGCGGTGGTCGAGGCGGCGGGGCAACTGCTGCGTCAGGCCGCCGACGGGCTGATCCGCCTGCTCGATGCGCGCACGCGGGTGCGCCACCAGTTCGGCGTCGGCGCGTCGGTGACGACGTTCCAGCGCGCCGGCAACAACCCGCTCAAGTGGACGCGCTCGCCCGAACAGGCGCTGAAGCAGATGATCGGCGCGCCCGATCCCGGTTTCCTGCCCGGCGCGCAAGCGGTGCGCGGCGCATTCGAGGATTTGCAGGCACACGAACTCGCGATGATCGCCGCGATGCAGGAGGCGATGCAGGCGACCATCGAACGCTTCGCCCCTGACAAGATCAAGGAGCGCATCAGCGCGCGGGGCTGGCTCAAGTCGGTCCTGCCCGGCAGCCGCGAGGCGACGCTGTGGCGTGCCTACGAGACCGAATTCCGCGCCTTCGCCGATGAGACCGAGGCCGCGTACCTCGACCTGTTCGCCAAGCACTTCAAAAAGGCGTATGAGCGGACAATCGCCAAAGCTGGACCCGGTTGAGGAGCCGCCCCATGCCGCCCGCCTCGCGCATCACCGACATGCACGTCTGCCCGATGGTCACGGGCATCATTCCGCATGTCGGCGGACCGATCATACTCGGCGAGTTTACGGTGCTGACAGGGATGCTGCCGCAGGCGCGGATCGGCGACATGGCCGTGTGCGTCGGGCCGCCCGACGTGATCGCGCTCGGCGCCTTTACGACGCTGGTCGGCAAGAAACCCGCCGCGCGCATCGGCGACCTCACCGCGCACGGCGGCACGATCGTGCTTGGTTACCCGACCGTCATCATCAACAAATAACGCGCCGCAGGCTTAGGGCGTCAGCTCGACCCAGCCACTGATCAACGCGCATTTACCGCTTGCGCATGCGGTCTTTAGCGCGGCCGTGTCGAGGGGCCATTTCACGGCTGGGGGTGCCGAAGGCGCAGCGATGATGACCGCCAGATAGCGGCTCTGCTGCGGCGTGAGACCCGCTGCCGAAGGATCGAGGGTTCCGGGCTGAGTCCCGACCGGAGCCGATTCTACGCGGGATTCGCCCCC
>JBBQVB010000001.1:0-94324 GCA_038211965.1 Sphingomonadales bacterium | reverse complement strand
TGCCGTCGCTGCTGCTGCTGTTCTTCATGACGACGGTGCTGGGCATCGCGCCCGCCGTCGCGGGGCTGGCGATCTTCGTCCCCAAGCTCGTCTGGGGGGTCGGCTGCGACGTTGCGGCGGGGATCCTGTCCGACCGCTGGCGGGGGCGCATCGCGCGGCGCTGGTGGCTGCTGGCGGGTGCGGCGGGCGCGCCGGTCGCGATGATCCTGCTGTTCCACGTCCCCGACGCCTCGACGACGGTGCGCCTCGGCTATGTCTTCGCGGCATTCAGCCTCTACATGGCGGTGTTTGCGACGTTTTCGGTGCCCTATCTCGCGCTGGCGGGCGAACTGACCGCCGATCCGCGCCAGCGCACCGTGTTGATGGCGTGGCGGCTGGTGTTCACCGCGGTGGGTGTCCTGATCGGCGGCGCGCTCGCTCCGGCAATCGTCGAGGCGCGCGGCGGCGACCAGGCGGCGTGGGAGGCGATGGCGCTGGTCCTCGCGGCGATCTGTCCGGTCGCGCTGGTCGTCGCGTTCTTCGGGGCAGCGCGGGCGGCCCGCCAGAGCCACGCCGTCCTCGACACCGCGCCGCGCGTTCGCCTGAGTATCGCCCAAGGCCTCGCCGTGCTCGCCGCGCCGCGCTTTGCCGTCCTGCTCGGCACCAATCTCCTCCAGCTCATCGGCGGTGGCATGGGCTATGCGTCGCTGCTGTATTTCCTGACCTATAACATGGCGCGCCCCGACGCGTTCCAGGTCGTCGGCGGCATCGTCGTCGCGGCGTGTGCGGGGATCGTCGTCGCGCAGCCGCTGTGGGTCGTGGCGGCGCGGGCATGGGGCAAGAAACGCGCCTTCATCGTCGGCACGCTGATCTACGTTGCGGCCTATGCGACATGGGCGTTTGCGGCGGGCTGGGGAGTCGAGGCCGCCTATGCGCTGTCGTTCGTCGCGGCGGTCGGCAATTCGGGATGGACCGTCATGGGCTTCTCGATGCTGTCGGACATCGCCGGCGATGACGCGCCCCACGCCGGACTCTATGCCGCCGCATGGGTCGCCGCCGACAAGATCGGCTTCGCGCTCGGCGGCACGCTGATCGTCGGGCTGGTGCTGTCGGGCTTCGGCTTCGATGCGGCGCGCGCCGTCGCGCATCTGCCGCAGACCGCGCAGGCGCTGACCGGCGTCATGCTCGCGTTCGGCATCGTTCCCGCCGCGCTCAACCTGATCGCCGCGCTGATTTTCGCGCGTTGGGGACGCGACGCATGACACCGGGCCTCGACAATGTCCTGCTGCGCCCGCGTTCATCGTCGCCGCCATCGACAAGGCGGCGGACTTCTACACCGCGGTGTTCGGCTGGAGCGTCATCTCCGATCAGTTCATCGAGGTCGACGAGCGCTATACCCCCGCCGCCCCCGCCGGCGACACGGATCGTGGCTAAGGCGCCGTGATCAGCACCTTGCCGACCGCGTCGCCAGCTTTCAGGTACGCGTAGGCGGCGGGCGCGTCGGCGAAGGCGAAGCTCCGCGCGATCACCGGTTCTATGCCGTTCGCGTCGACGGCGCGGACTAGCGCTGCGAGCATCGCCCGGCTGCCCGCGGCGATGCCGCGCAGCGTCAGGTTCTTGCCGATGATCGTAGAGAAATTGGCGAGGCCCTCGCTCGCCTGACCCGCCAGCGCGCCGATGATGACGATCCGTGCGTTGACCGCGGCGGCGGCGATCGACTGCGCCAGCGTCGCCTGTCCGCCGGTCTCGACAACGATGTCGGCCCCCGCACCGCCCGTTGCCGCGAGCACCGCCGCCGCCCAGTCGGGCGTGGTCGTGTAATTGACGGTCATGTCCGCCCCCAGCGCGCGCGCCTGCGCCAGCTTGGCGTCGCTCGACGAGGTCACCGCGACACGCGCGCCGGCCGCCTTGGCGATCTGCAGCGCGAGGATCGACACGCCGCCGGTGCCGAGGACCAGCACCGTATCGCCCACCCGCACCTTGCCGACTTCGACGACGGCATGCCACGCGGTCAGCCCCGCTGCCGGCAGGGCCGCAGCGCGCGCGTCCGATACGCTGTCGGGCACCTTGACCAAGGCCGCAGCGGGAACGGCGATCAGTTCCGCCAGCCAGCCGTCGCGCGTCACGCCGAGGTCGCTGCCGAAGGCCGACTGGCTGAATGCACCGTCGAGCCATGTCACGAAATGTCCGCAGATTGCCCGGTCGCCGACCGCTACGCTCTTCACGCCATCGCCGATTGCGACGACCTCGCCGATGCCGTCGGACACCGGCACGCGGTCCTCGGCGCGGCGCGGGCCATATTCGCCGCCGACGATCTTGAGGTCGCGGTGATTGAGGCAGACGGCGCGGACGCGCAGCAGCGCCTCGCCGGGGCCCGCGACCGGATCGGGGCGCTCACCGAGTTCGAGCGCGGCGAGGCCGGTCTGTGCGCCGATGCGGTAGGCCTTCATAAATTCTCCGGCCCGCATGCGGCGGGCTGACGCGCCTATAGCGCTTGCACGCCGCGCACGCGGCGCTCGCCTCCAACGTCTAGTCGCACGTCGGATAATATTCCGCGTATCGGCGCGCTGTGCTGCGGGTCTGCAATCTTCGTGCATCGGCGATCACGCAGGGCGTCGCGGCGGATGCGCGTCGGGTGGCGGGAATGATCAAGTATCGAGGCGCGGCGCCGCCCGCCTCAACCGGTGGGCGGCCCGCTCTCGGTCCAGTTCGCCCAGTCGCGGCTGACGCGGCGCTCGTCGATCAGCGTGCGCTGGTGGCAGCGGTCGCCCTTGAACCATTGCCACGTCCGCGCGCGGTCGAGGCCGTTCGCCGAATGCTGGATCATCTCGTAGAGGTACAGGTCGGGCTCGCCCTTGCGCGTCCAGTTGAGGCAGGTCGTGCGGTGGAAGTCGTCGGGCTGCATCGGCGCCGCCCAGCCGGTGATCAGGTCGTTGTCCCACCAGATCCGCCCGTCGTCGTACCACGCCGGAAATTCACGGAAGTCGGTGCGTCCGTCCTCCCAGAAATACTGGTTGGTCTGGTAGTAGGGGAACGGCGAATCCTCGGGCATGATGCGGCAGATCAGCCGCGAGCGGTGCTGATCGACGAGCGCGCCGGTGGCGGCGTCGTAATAGCGGTACCAGCCCTCCCAGACGCCGACGCTCTCCATCAGCTGCGGCATGCGGGCACGGAATTCGGCCCATTTTTCGGGACTCATCGGGGCGGGGTCGGGCATTTTCGGTCTCCTTTCAGGTAGCGGGATCGAGCGCGACGACGACCTTGCCCATCGACTGGCCCGACAACAGGCGCTCGATGGCGTCGGGGACCTGCTCGAGCCCGGTGAACGGCACGTCGTCGAAGGTCACCCGCAGCTGCCCCGCGTCGTGCAGCGCGAACAGCTTCGCACGTGCGGCGGGCCACAACTCGGGGAGCAGGCCGTTCATGAAACCGCGCAGCGACGCGCCCTTGTAGTAAAGCTGGTGGACGACGCGCGGCCCGGTGACGATCTCGGGGTTGCCATCAAGGTCCTGCGCCGCCCCTGCCGCGACGAGCCGCCCGTGGCGCGCGAGATTGCCGAGAAAGGCGTCGAACACTCCGCCGCCGACGGTATCGATCGCGACATCGAGGCGGTCGGGATATTCGGCGGCGAGGACGGCGGCGACGTCCTCCGACTGGTAGTCGATGACGCGGTGTGCACCGAGGCCCCGGACGAATGCCGCCTTGCGCGGCCCGCCGCAGACCGCGACGACGTGGCAGCCGCGCAGCAAGGCGAGCTGGACGATGAAATGGCCCAAGCCCCCTGCCGCCGCCGAGACCGCGACGGTCTCGCCGTCGGCCACCGCGCCGACATGTTCGAGCGCGAGCAGCGCCGAAACCCCCGTCGAGGCGAGCGCCAGCCACTCGCGCGTCGCGGCGGGGAGCGGCACGAAACCGCTCGCGGGGCCGGTGTTGGCCTCGCGGTAGCCGCCGCCGAAGCGCAGGGTCGCGGCCGCGTCGCCGACCGCGAAGTCGCCGACCCCGTCGCCGACTGCCTCGACGACACCTGCAGCCTCGACGCCGGTGAAACTCGGCAGCACGACGGTGACATAGTCGACCGCATTGCGCGCGATCTGTGTGTCGAAGATGCCGTTGACGCCGCACCAGCGGTTGCGGACGCGGATCTCGCCGGGACCGGGCAGCGGCACCGGGACGTCGACGAGCGAGGTCGCGGCGCGGAACGAGGCGGCGAAGCGGTCGAGCCGGATCGCGCGGGCGGTTTCGCTCACGCAGGCCCCGCCGGAAAGCCGAGACCGCCGGGATTGAGCAGCCCGTGTGGGTCGACGACCGCCTTGACCGCGTCGAGCAGCGCCATCGACGCGGCGTCGCGGCTGGCGCGGTATGGATAGGCGCGCCCGATCTGGAAATGCGCCGCGCCGTATTTCCGGCACAGCGCAATGACACCGGCGCGCGCCTGGGCGACGACCGCCGTCGCTGCCGGATTGGGCGGGCGCTGCGTCAGCCGCGCGAGGTGGCTTGTCTCGACGGTGGCTTCGTGGACCGGTCGCCAACCGTGCGGCCAGAAGAACACCGGCTCGATGGTGATCGCGTTGGTCGACATCGTCGTGAACAGATAGCCGGTGCTGATGCCGTGCGTCTCGAAGTCGGGAGCGAGCCGCGCGAACAGCGCCTGGATATCGTCGAACAGCGCGGGCGCGTTCGACAGCGAGACGTGGCCGTGGACCGGCACCCATGCCTCGCCCGCCGGGCCGAGCGCCGAGTTGAGCGGCGGGAAGGGCACCGCGCGGATGACCTTGGCGACGGTGTTGGGGATTTCGACGCCGCCGCATTCGCTCGCGATGCGGCGCGCAGCGGCGATGTCGTGCGCGACGCCGCCCGCCGAGCGCCCGTCGGCGATGACGTGTAGCGGATATTCGTCCGCTTCGACGAAATTGCGCCCGCCGAGCGCGATCTTCGCCGCCGCCATCAGCCCTTTGCCGAAGCTCTTCTCGCGCGCCACCACCGAGCCGAGCGTCTTGACGTCGGTCGCCAACGAGGCGCGCGCCATGCGGACGCGCGTCAGCCCGGGGTCGAAGGCGCACATCTCGCTCGCCACCTCGGCGCGCGCCATCTCGGCCATCGCGCGCAGCAGTTCGCCGCCGGACTTGAACGAGAACGACGCGAAATCCTCGTGCGCCGGGGCACGGATCAGCCGGAGCGTGATCTCGGTCTTGATGCCAAGCGTGCCGCTGTCGCCGCAGAACAGCCCGGCAAGATCGGGGCCGAAATGGCGATAGAAGGGCGTGTCGCCATCGGGACCGCGCGCGCCGGTGCGCAGGATTTGTCCGTCGGCAAGGACGACGGTGAGCGCGATGACGCTCTCGCTCGAGGTGCCGTGGTGACCCGCGCCGAGCATCGCGTTCAACTGCGACAGCCCGCCGCCGACGGTCGAGGTCAGCCCCGACATCGGCCCCCAGAACGGCGTCCGCAGCCCTTGGCCGGCGAGCGCCGTGTGGAGCGCCGCCCACGTCACCCCGGCCTCGACGGTCACCGTCATGTCCTCGGGGCTGATACGGAGGATGCGGTTCATCGCCGACAGGTCGAGCGACACCGTCTCGTCGGCAGCCGGCAGGTAGCTGCCGGTATAGCCCATGCCGCCCCCGCGCGGTGCGAGCGCGAAGCCCGCCGCTGCCGTCGCCGCGACCACTGCGGCCACTTCGTCGGTGGTGTGGGGGGTGACGACGAGCGCGACGACGTGCGCCGATGCCGACCAGATATCCTCGCTGTGCAGCGCACGCCGCGCCGCGTTGTCGGTGACGTTGGCGATGCCGACGAGGCCCTCGAGCACCGCCTTGAGTTCCGCCTCGCGCGAGTTGACGCGCAACGCCGTGTTCGCCTGCATCGCTCGGCTCCGCCTGGGGATCGCTTGCGGCGCTGATACGCCTCCGGCCTGCCAAGCGAAACCGACGCGCGCGACTATCCGCCTCTCGGATGCGTAGCGGCTGCCGCTTGTCCTCCGATCGGCGCTGCGGCCCGCTCGTCAGCGACGCGAAGACACAAGGAGACAGCGATGGCGGACGCAGCGCGCGGCTACGGCGAGTTCCGGCGCGGCTGGACGGTCGTGCTGGCGTCGCTGCTCGGCATCGGCCTCGGGCTGTCGCCGTTGCCCTTCTACACCATGGGGGTGTTCGCGCCGCAGCTGACCAAGGCGTTCGGCTGGTCGATCAGCCAGATCATGGCGGCGATCACGGTGACGTCGCTGATGACGCTGTGGGCGGGACCGGTGGTGGGCATGCTCGCGGTGCGTTTCGGCGCGCGGCGGGTGGCGCTGACCTCGCTCGTGCTGTTCTCGCTCGCCTTCATGTCGCTGGCGCTGTCGACTGCTTCGTTGATGCAATTCTACCTGACGTGGGCGGCGATCGCGATCCTCGGTGCAGGCACGCTGCCGATCACGTGGACGCGCGCGGTCAATGCGTGGTTCGACGCGCGCAAGGGGCTGGCGCTCGGCATCGCGTTGATGGGGACGGGGGTATTCGGCGTCGTGTCGAAGCCGCTGACGGCGTGGCTGATCGGCGGCTGGGGGTGGCGCGCGGCGTATGTCGGGCTCGGGCTGCTGCCGCTGCTGATCGCATGGCCGGTGGCGTTCGCGCTGTTCCGCGATACCGACACGGCGCACCCACAGGCAGCGACGCGCGCCGCGCTCCAGCCGGGCGGGCTGACGCTGAGGCAGGCGTTCCGCGACTGGCGCTTCTGGCTGCTCGCGGGCGCGCTGCTGCCGGTGTCGCTGGCGCTCGGCGGGCCGGTGCCCAACATGGAGAACATCCTCACGCACGGCGGCGTCACGCCTGGCGACGTGCTGCGCCTGACGCCGCTGATCGGCCTGTCGGCGCTGACCGGGCGGATCGTCGGGGGGTGGCTGCTCGACCGCTTCTGGGGTCCGGCGGTGGGCTTCGTCATCCTCAGCCTGCCCGGCATCTCGTGCTGGCTGCTCGCACAGCCGACGCTCGAGTTCGGGCAGGCGGCGGCGGGAATCCTGCTGATCGGCTTCGCGCTAGGCGTCGAGTACGATCTGATGGCGTTCTTCGTCGCGCGCTATTTCGGGCTGCGGAGCTACAGCGCGATCTACGGTGTGCTCTACGTCGCCTTTGCGCTGGGGGCGGGGCTGGGGCCGCTGCTGTTTGGCTGGGCCTATGACAGCACCGGAAGCTACCGCGTCGCGCTGTACGGGGCGTTTGCGGCGCTCCTGGCCAGTGCGGCGGCGCTGCTGCTGCTTGGGCGCTACCGCGTGTACCCCGACGAGAGCATTTGACGCGCCGCCGACCGCCCCGCGATGCGCCCGAGTGTCACCGCCGCGCACAGCCCCATTGCCGGCAGATAGCCCCATGACGACGGCCCCGACAGGCCGCGTGCCGCGCCGCCACCGGCAAAGACATTGGGCAGACCGCTGCCGTCGGCCCGCAGTACCCGCGCGTCGGCGTCGATCTGCAAGCCGCCCTGCGTGTGGTACAGCGCGCCGACGACCTTGAGCGCACGGAACGGCGCGGCAGGCGGCAGGTCGGCCCCCCAGACGCGTCCGAAGGCGTCGGCGCACCCCGCCGCCTGCGCCGCGCGCGCCGCATCGAGCGTCGCCGTGAGCGCCTCGGCCGGGACCGCCAGCCGTGCCGCCAACGCCTCGAGCGTGTCGCCGTGGCGCGCCGCCGCGAGGTCGAGCAACGCGCGCACTTCGGGAATGTGCGCGCAGCGCGCCTCGATGCCCGCGTCGTAGACGACCCAGCAATGGCCCCCTGGCTGCGCCAGCACCGGATGCACCATGCCGCCGATGTCGTCGGTCTCGTCGGTGAAGCGCGCGCCGGCCACGTTGACGATGATGCCGCCCTCGAGGATCACCCCCGGCGGCACGGTGATGCCCTGCGGATCGGTGAGCATGCCATAGCCCTGATAGCTGCCCATGTCGGCGAGCGCACCGCCGAGCCGCGCACCGAGCCGCGCCGCGTCGCCGCGATTGCCCGGATGCCCGTTGTGCCGCGCCGCCGCCGCCTCGGGCATGTGTGCCGCGACCATCGCCGCATTGTCCGCGAAACCGCCGTTGGCGAAGATCAGCGTGTCGCAGCCGATGCGCTCGCGCGCGCCCCCGGGCCGCTCGATCTCGACACCCAACGCCCGCCCGTCGGTGTCGGCGATGATCTCGACCAGCCGCGCCTCGGTCAACACGTCGATGCCGAGGTCGGCGAGCTTGCGGTGGAGCAGCCGGATCAGGTCGCTGCCGCCATGCCCCGGCCAGCCGTGGACGCGCTGGCGACTATTGCCGTACGCCGCGCGGAAGGCGGTATCGAGTTCCCAAGGCAGCCCGTGCGCTTCGACCAGCCAGTCGAGCGTCGGCCCCGACTCGAATGCGACGGCATGCGCCAGCACCGGGTCGGTCAGCCCGTTGGTCTTGGCGAGAATATCGGCCTCGAAGATCGCGCCGCTGTCGACGACCCCGCGCGCCACCTGCGACTTGGTCCCTGCCGCCGCGATCAGCCCCTGCGACATCGCGGTCGAGCCTGCCGGGTCGGCATCCTGCTCGATGACCAGCGGCGCGACGCCCAAGTCGTGCGCCGCGAGCGCCGCGACCGCACCGCACGCCCCGCCGCCGACGATCAGGATGGGGACGCCGATCTCGAAGTCCATAGCGCGTACCTCAGCTGGCGGAGACTAGCGCGTCATCGCGGGCACGGCATCCCGCGCGCGACTCTGCTCGCAGGCCGGTAAATCCTGGAGAGGCGTGAAAGCCCTCCCTTGCTGCCGACCCGCCGCGCGCTACGTTACGCCTCCCGATGCAAGGTTTCGCCGCGCTCCTCGATGCCCTGCTCTACACGCGGTCGCGCAACGCCAAGCTGCGGCTGATCGGCGATTATCTGCGCGCCACCCCCGACCCCGATCGCGGCTGGGCGTTGGCGGCGCTGACCGGCGGGCTCGACCTCAAGGCGGTGCAGCCCAAGCTGATCCGCACGCTGATCGAGGACCGCGTCGATCCCGTGCTGTTCAACATGAGCTACGACTATGTCGGCGATCTCGCCGAGACCGTCGGGCTGCTGTGGCCCGATCCCCCGGTTCCCGAGACGCGCCCCCCGCCGTCGCTTGCCGAGGTCGTCGACCGGCTGCACGGCCTCGCGCGCGCCGATGCGCCGAAGGTCATGGCCGAGTTGATGGACCGGCTCGACGCGCAGGCGCGCTATGCGTTGCTCAAGCTGGCGACGGGTGCGCTGCGCATCGGCATTTCGGCGCGGCTGGCAAAGACCGCCTTCGCGCAGGGCTTCGGCGTCGAGGTCGAGGCGGTCGAGGAGGTCTGGCACGGCATCGCGGCGCCCTACCCCGAACTGTTCGCGTGGGTCGGCGGCGGCGTGCAGCCGACCGCGCAGGACGTCGCCACCTTCCGCCCGTTCATGCTCGCGCATCCGCTCGAGGATCTGAAGCTCGACCTCGCCGACTATGCCGCCGAGTGGAAATGGGACGGCATCCGCGTCCAGCTCGTCCATGTCGCGGGCGTCACCAAGCTGTTCAGCCGCACGGGTGACGACATCACCGGCAGCTTTCCCGAGGTGGCAGCCGCGTTCACGACGCCGTGCGTCCTCGACGGCGAACTGCTCGTGCGCGGTGAGGCGCAAGGTGGCGGGGTCGAACACGACGGCGCGGCGAGCTTCAACGCGCTCCAGCAGCGCCTCGGCCGCAAGCGCGTGACGGCCAAGGCAATCGCCGAATTCCCCGCGTTCGTACGCCTCTACGACATCTTGTTCGACGGGCCCGAAGATTTGCGCGCGCTGCCGTGGTCCGAACGCCGCGCGCGCCTCGAAGCCCTCGTCCCGAGTCTCGACGCGGCACGCTTCGACCTGTCGACGGTGATCGTGGCCCCCGACTTCCCCGCGCTCGAGCGCTTGCGCGACGGCGCGCGCGATGCCGCCATCGAGGGCCTGATGCTCAAGCGCCGCGACTCGGCCTATGTCGCGGGGCGGCGCACCGGACTGTGGTACAAATGGAAGCGCGATCCCTTGGTCGCCGATTGCGTGATGATGTACGCCCAGCGCGGCCACGGCAAACGCTCGAGCTTCTATTCGGACTATACTTTCGGCTGCTGGACCGAGGACGGCACGCTGTTGCCCGTCGGCAAGGCCTACAGCGGCTTCACCGATGTCGAGCTCGGCTGGCTCGACCGCTGGGTGCGCGCGCACACCACAGGGCGGTTCGGCCCGGTGCGCGAGGTCGAGAAAGCGCTGGTGCTCGAAGTCGCGTTCGATTCGCTGCACCGCTCGACGCGTCACAAATCGGGCATCGCAATGCGCTTTCCGCGCGTGTCGCGCATCCGGAGCGACAAACCCGCCGCCGAAGCCGACACGATTGCGACGCTGATCCGCCTCATCGGGTGACCGTTTCAGGCCCGATTGTTTCGCCGACGCCCGCCTTTGCGCTTGCAAAATGGCGCGTCTGGCGCATGTTATACACAGGGGGCGCCGGGGGGCCGAAGATGAGCGTTGCACAATTTCCGGTCGGGGCGCGGACGCTGTCCGGCAACGAGCCCCACGATGCCGATATCGCCGACGATGACCTGCTCAGCTTCGCGCTCGGCTTCGCGGGCCAATGCCAGGTCGCGCCGGTCGCCGCGCAGCTCCTCGCCGAGTTCGGCGATGTCGATATGATCCTCGCCAGCGACCCCGACGAGCTGCGCGCGCGCGGCGGGCTGTCGAACCGTGCTGTGGCGATTCTCAAGCTGCTCCATGCTTTCCGCACGGGCGCGCGGCGCGGGCAGTTGCTTCACTAGGGAAACAATCCCCCGAGCGCGGCTTGCCGCGAATCGATGCTGCAGTGCACAATAGATCTGCCGGAGCGACCCCGGCGGAGTGCGCCGATTGGCAGGCTTTAGCTTCACACGCGCGTTGGCCGACTGGCGACGCTCCGCAAAGCTGACGACGCGGTCGCTGGTGCGGACCCGCGCGACGCTGAAGCGTATTGCGACCCCCGCCAAGCCCCCTGCCAAGGCCAAGGCGGCGCGCGGGCGCAAACCGCGTTCGGCGCAGCCTCGCAACCGCTTCGTCACCGTGGAGGGCGTGCGGCTGCGCTACGCGATCCACGGGCGCGGCCGGCCGCTCGTGCTGATCCACGGCAACGGCGCGATGATCGAGGATTTCGCGCTGAGCGACATCGTCGCGACGCTGAGCCAGCGCTACCGCGTCATCCTGTTCGACCGCCCCGGTTTCGGCCATTCGGCGCGCCCAGCGCGGCGCGACTGGTCGCCCGCCGCGCAGGCGACGCTGCTGGTTGCGGCGGCGGCGCGGCTCAAGGCCGAGAAGCCGCTCGTCGTCGGCCACAGCTGGGGGGCGATGGTCGCTGCCGCCTGGGCACTCGATCACCCGCACGCGCTTTTCGGGCTGGTGCTCGTTTCGGGCTTCTATTTCCCCTCGACCCAACTCGCGATCGACAACAGCCTCGGTGCCTTGCCCGGTGTCGGCGCGGCGCTGCGCGCGTCGATGGCGGGCGGCCTTGGCCGGATGCTCGGCCCGAGCGTCGCGGCAAAGCTGTTCGCCCCCAATGCGCCAACGCCCGCGTGGCTGGCCGGCTTCCCCGCCGACCTTGCGCTGCGCCGGTCGCAGCTCGACGCCAGTGCCGCCGATACCGCCGCGATGAACCCCGCCGCTACCGCCATGGCCGCCCGCTATGCGGACATCGCGGTGCCGGTGGCGATCGTCGCCGGCGACAGCGACCGGATCGTCGATCCAGCGAGCCAATCGATGGTCCTCGCCAAACGACTGCCGGGTGCACAGCTCAGCCTCCTGCCGGGGATCGGCCATATGGTTCACCACAGCGCGCCCGCCGCGATGGTCGCCGCCATCGACCGGCTCGCGGGGACTTGCCAAGCCGGGTAAGCGGCAGCGATAGTCACGAACCGGCAAGGAGAATGAATATGGCCAAGGGCGCATCGAAACCCGGCAAGGAAACGCGCAAACCCAAGGCGGCAAAGGTCAAGACCATCGCCGCCAATCCGTCGACCAAGGGGACGATCAAGCCGAGCTGAACGCGGCGCTTTCCCGCCGCCCCGCGACGCGGCAAGGTGCGCGAAACACCGGGGAGGGAACGCGCATGTATTCGCACGACATCGTCGCCGAGGGCCTAGCCTTCCCCGAGGGGCCGGTGTGGATGGCCGACGGCTCGGTCGTGGTCGTCGAAATCCGCGCCGGGCGCATTTCGCGCGTCCGCCCCGACGGGCGGGTCGAGGTCGTCGCGACCCCCGGTGGTGGCCCCAACGGTGCCGCGATCGGCCCCGACGGCGCGCTGTATGTCTGCAACAACGGCGGCTTCGAATGGAGCGACATGGGCGACCTGTCGCTGCCCGGCGGCGCGGCGCGTGATTACACGACAGGCCGCATCGAGCGCATCGACCTTGCGACGGGCGCGGTCGAGCGGGTCTATGACAGCTGCGACGGCATCCCGCTGTCGGGTCCCAACGACATCGTCTTCGACGCAAACGGTGGGTTCTGGTTCACTGACCTCGGCAAGCGTTTTCCCGGCCACACCAGCCACGGCGGGCTGTTCTACGCGCGTGCCGACGGCAGCCGCATCGTCTGCGCGGTGCGCGGGCCCAATCTCAACGGTGTTGGTTTGTCGCCCGATGGGCGCACCGTCTATGCCGCGCACACGCAGGAGAGGCTACTGCTGGCCTGGGATGTGACCGATCCGGGCGACGTCGCGCCGTCGCCGCTGCCCGCGCTGCCGGGGCGTGTCGTGACGAGCTGGCCGGGTCGCATCCTGCTCGACAGTCTCGCCGTCGAGGCGAATGGCAACATCGCGCAGGCGACGCTCGTCGAGCGCCCCGGTATCTGCAGCGTCGATCCCGCGACCGGCGCGCAGGAATTCTTCGACTTCCCCGATCTGTTGACCACCAACATCGCCTTCGGCGGCGACGACATGATGGACGCCTGGGTCTGCCTGTCGACGACGGGCCGACTGGCGAAATGCCGGTGGCCGCGCGCCGGGCTGCGGCTGGCGCACTATTCCTAAGTTCGCCGACCGCAGCTATAGCGACCGCCATGTTCAGGAAACTTATAATGGCGCTTGGCCTCGCCGCCGCCCCGCTTGCGGCACAGACGACTGCACCTGCCACCCCGCAGGGCCTCGGCATCGTCGAGGTTCACGTCGGCACCGGCGCGGTCGCGACGCCCGGCACGCAAGTGACGGTGCGCTACACCGGCTGGCTCGCCGACGGCGGCAAGCGCGGCGCGAAGTTCGATTCGTCGCTCGATCGCGGCGACGGCAAGTTTCGCTTTCCGCTCGGCGCCGGGCGCGTCATCGCGGGCTGGGACGAAGGTGTCGCGGGCATGAAGGTCGGCGGCAAGCGCACGCTGACCGTGCCGCCTGAAATGGGCTACGGCGAGACCGGTGCGGGCGGCGTCATTCCGCCGAATGCGACGCTGATCTTCGACGTCGAGCTCGTCGACGTCCAGTAACGCCTAGCGCCGTGCCGCGAAGAAGTCGCGCAGCAGCGCCACCGCCGCACTCTCGCCAATTCCGCCATAGATCTGCGGCACATGATGACATGTTGCATGCGTGAAGACGCGCGCGCCGTGCTCGACGCCGCCGCCCTTCGGATCGCTCGCGCCGAAATACAATCGGCCGAGGCGCGCAAAACCGATCGCCGTCGCGCACATCGCGCAGGGTTCGAGCGTGACGTAGAGCGAATGCCCCGGCAGACGTTCCGACCCTTGCACCGCACAGGCGGCCCGGATGGCGAGAATCTCGGCATGGGCGGTCGGATCATGGTCCTCGCGCGTGCGATTGCCCGCACTCGCCACGATCCAGCCATCAGGGGCGACGATCGCCGCACCGATGGGAACCTCGCCGCGCGCACCGGCCTTGTGCGCCTCGACGAAGGCCCGCGCCATGCCGGGAGAGTCGGGAAACGCGGACATGCGATGCGGGTGACATGCCGCACCGCAAATGTCATCCCGATGCGTCAGGTCGCGGTGCGCCCGGTCGTCGCGACGATGTAGAGCGCGTAGATCATCCCCGTCAGGAACGCGAGAATGGTCAGCGGCAGACTGATCCAGAATTCGCTCCCGATGCCGCGCGCCAGGAAGACCCCGAGCGGCGGCACCAGGAGTGCTGCAATGATCTGCAGCACCGGCATTACTTCTTCTCGTCGACCTTGTCGGCCTTCTCGACGCTCATCGTCGGGACCTTGATCGTCTCTTCCTTGGTACCGACGGTCGGAACGTCGACGGTCGTCTCCTTGGTGCCCAGGTCGACCTTGGCGGTGTTGACATCGAACGCCGGGGCCTGACCACCGCTGACGCTGACTTCGGGCAGCTTGGCCCCCTTCGTCTGGCCGATGTCGATCAGGCCGAAGGCGAAGGCCGCGACGACCAGCGCGACGACGATCAGCAAGGCGACGAGCCAGCCCATGTTGTTGGAACGACGTTCGACGACGACGGGGTTTCCGGCAGCATCGCGGGTGGTTTCGAACTCGGCCATGTAACAAACTCCTGTTGGGATATAGCGCGCGATCAACAGCTCGACCGGCAAAAGGTTGCTTCGCCGAAAGGAATAACTGATGGTGTCAGGTGAAACGGAGAGCAGAGACGCGATGCGCTGGACACGGCGGGAGGGTCTCGCGACCCTGGGCGCGGTCGCGTTGACCGGCTTCAAGAGCGGTCATGCCGACGCTGCGACGGCGGTCGATCACGTCATGGTCGGCGTCGCAGACCTCGCTGCCGCCTGTGATCTGGTAATGGCCGCAACCGGTGTTCGCCCGGCGGCCGGCGGCCGGCACCCTGGGCTCGGCACCCATGACGCGCTCGCGAGCCTCGGTTCGCGCGCTTATCTCGAACTGATCGCCGCCGATCCCGATGCCCCTGCCGCGCAGCGCGACGGCTTTCCCGCCCAACTCAGGGCGCTGCGGGAGGCGACGCCGCTCGCGGTCGCGCTCGCTGCACCGGGCGGCATTGCGGCGGCCGTCAGCAAGCTGGGCGCGGTCGCCCCCGGCGGCGCGCCGCAACCTGGCAGCCGCACCGCCGCCGACGGTGAGATGCTCGAATGGACGACGTTCGATCTCAACCCCGACGACGACAAGGGCTTCTTCCTGATCGAATGGCGGCGGGGGCGACATCCCGGCACGACCGCGCCGCCCGGGCTGCATCTCGACCGGCTCGATGTCACGCTCCCGAACGCCGCCGCAACGACGCGCCAGTTCGCTGCACTGGGCGTCGCGCTGCGGGTCGCCGCCGGCGCGGCACGGATTGCCGTCGTCGTTGCCGGCCCCAAGGGTCGGCTACGGCTCGGCTAACGCTTACGCCGCGTTCTTCGCCCGCGACGCGCGCTTGCGCTCGTTGGGGTCGAGATGGATCTTGCGCAGGCGGATGAAGTTCGGCGTCACCTCGACGAGTTCGTCGTCGTCGATGTAGGCGATGGCCTGCTCGAGCGTCAGGCGCTTGGGCGGGCTGAGCTGGATCGCGTCATCCGTGCCGCTGGCGCGGAAGTTGGTCAGCGCCTTCGACTTCAACGGGTTGACTTCCAGATCCTCGTCGCGGGCGTTCTCGCCGATGACCATGCCCTGATAGACCGCCTCGCCGGGCTCGATCATCAGCGTGCCGCGCGGCTGGAGATAACCAAGCGCATACCCGACCGCCTCGCCGGTCTCGGTCGAGATCAGCACGCCGTTGCCGCGCCCCGAGACGTTGCCCTTGAACGGTCCGTATTTCTCGAACAGGCGGTTCATGATCCCGGTGCCGCGCGTGTCCGACAGGAACTCGCCGTGATAGCCGATCAGCCCGCGCGCCGGGGCCGAGAAGGTCAGCCGCGTCTTGCCGCCGCCGCTCGGGCGCATGTCGGTCATCTCGGCCTTGCGGCCCGCCATCTTCTCGACGACGGTGCCCGAATATTGCTCGTCGACGTCGATCACGACGATTTCGTAAGGCTCGGTGCGCTTGCCGTCGGCGTCGGTCGAATAGATGACGCGCGGGCGGCTGATTGACAGTTCGAAACCCTCGCGGCGCATCGTTTCGATCAGCACGCCGAGCTGAAGTTCGCCGCGACCCGCGACCTCGAAAGCGTCCTTCGACGCACTTTCGGTGACCTTGACCGCGACATTGCCCTCGGCTTCGCGGTTGAGGCGATCGATGATCATGCGGCTGGTGACTTTGCTGCCGTCGCGCCCCGCATAGGGCGAGTCGTTGACCGCGAACGTCATGCTGAGCGTCGGCGGGTCGATCGGCTGGGCGTGCAGCGGCTCGGTGACGCTGATATCGGCGATCGTGTCGGCGACGGTCGCCTTCGAGAAGCCCGCCAGCGCGATGATGTCGCCGGCGTGCGCGACTTCGACGGGAACACGCTCGAGGCCGCGGAACGCGAAAATCTTCGAGGCGCGACCTTCCTCGGCGATGGTGCCGTCGGGACGCAGCGCGCGGATCTGCGTGTTGAGCTTGAGTGTCCCCGAAAGGATGCGCCCGGTCAGGATGCGCCCGACGAAATTATCGCGGTCGAGCAGCGACACGAGCATCTTGAACTCGCCGTCGACGTCGGCGGCGGGCGGCGGGACATGCGCGACGATCGTCTCGAACAGTGGCGTCAGGTTGCCCGAACGCACCTCGGCATCGCGCCCCGCATAGCCATTGCGGCCCGACGCGAAGATCACCGGAAAGTCGAGCTGCTCGTCCGACGCCTCGAGCGCCACGAACAGATCGAAGACCTCGTCGAGGACCTCCTGCGCGCGGGCGTCCGAACGATCGATCTTGTTGACGACGACGATCGGGCGCAGACCGAGCGCCAGCGCCTTGCCGGTGACGAACTTGGTCTGCGGCATCGGGCCTTCGGCGGCATCGACGAGCAGCACGACGCCGTCGACCATCGACAGGATGCGCTCGACCTCGCCGCCGAAATCGGCGTGGCCCGGCGTATCGACGATGTTGATGTGCGTCGTCACGTCGGTCGTCTTGTCGGTCCACTCGATCGACGTGCACTTGGCGAGAATCGTGATGCCGCGTTCTTTCTCGAGGTCGTTCGAGTCCATCGCGCGCTCGGCGACGCGCTGGTTGTCGCGGAACGTCCCCGACTGGCGGAAGAGCTGATCGACAAGCGTCGTCTTGCCGTGATCGACGTGCGCGATGATCGCAATGTTGCGCAAGCGCATGCGGGGGACTTTCGAATAACAGGGAATGTGCGCGGGGCCATAGCGGGGTTTGTGCGGCGCAACAAGGTTTACCGAGAAACGCGCCCAAACGGTTCGTCGCAGGGGCGGGTACCGTTGACTTGGCGCGGCCCCCGCGCGACGGTGCCTCCGTTAGCCCCTGCGGTGGAAGCTTTGGCTTGGGTCAGCGCGGCGGGGGCCAGAGGATACGTGCGTGGAAACAGCGGAAGCGGACGGTTCGGCGACGAACGTCGAGGCGCGTGAGGGGCCGTCGGGCTATGGCCGCGCACCCGAGCGGATCGGGGCACGGCTGGCGGCGGCGCGCGTGGCGGCGGGCCTCGACCTGACCGAGATCGCGCGCGAGACGCGCGTCCCGCTGCGCCATCTGCGCGCCATCGAAACCGACGCACACGACGAACTGCCCGCGCTGCCCTATGCGATCGGCTTCGTGAAGTCGTTCGCACGCGCTGTCGGCATGGACCCCGGCGATGCTTCGGCACGCTTCAAGGCCGAAACCTCGAAGACCCCGCACACGCCCGCGATGGTGCCGCTTCAGCCGCTCGACGAGCGCCGCCTACCGCCGCGCGGACTGGTGGCGCTGAGCGTCGCGGCACTGGTGCTGCTGCTCGGCGGACTGGGTGCGTACGGTGCGGGGTGGTTCGACGAGTCGACACCCGCCGAGACTGCGGTCGCGCCGGCGACGACCCCGGCACCGCCGGTCGCGACGCCTTCGGTCGCGCCGCCATCGGTCGACGCTTCCGCCGCCGCTGGCGCTGCCGACCCGACGACGGCGCTCGCCGACAGTGCAAGCGTCGCCCCGGCTCATGCCAAGCCCACGACCACCGCCGTTCCCGACGTCGGCCTCGCACCGCCGCCCGTCGCGCCTGCCGTCGCAGCGAACCCCGCCGCGCGCGTTGCGACCGGTAGCGGCGTCACCATCGTTGCCGGCGACGACGCCTGGATCAGGATCACGCACATCGACCCCGCGACCGGGCGCGTCGCGTCGCTCAAGACCGGCGTGCTCGCCAAGGGCGAGCGCTACGACGTGCCGCCGGGAGAAGCCGGCGCACGACTGTGGACGGGCCGCGCGGGGGCGCTGCGCATCACCGTTGCGGGACGCGCCGTACCGCCGCTCGGCGGACCTGTCGAAACCGTCAAGAACGTCAGCCTCGCCCCCGACGCCTTGCTCGCGCGCCTCGCGCCGCCCGCTGCCGGAGCCATGCCAAGATGAAATTACTGTTCGGCGCGCTGGCGCTGTTGCTCGCCGTGCCCGCCGCGGCGCAATCCGCCGACGCGGTCGACAAGCGCGTCGGGCGCCTCGAATCCGAGATGAAGGCGGTGCAGCGCAAGGTCTTCCCCGGCGGCGATGCGCGCTATTTCGAGCCCGAGATCGCGCCTGCCGCGCCCGCCCCCGCCGAGCCGCAGGGTACACCCGCGAGCGCGCCGCTGACCGACCTGACAGCGCGCGTCGGCGAGCTGGAAGGCCAGCTGCGCACGCTGACCGGGCAGGTCGAGGCGAATCAGAACAAGCTGCGCCAGCTCGACGAGGCGCTGACCAAGTTTCGCGGCGATGCCGAGTTCCGGATCGGGGCGCTCGAGGGCGGCGCGCGGCCGCCTTCCGCTGCGGCGGTGTCGGATGCGGCAACGCCCGCCACCGCGACTCCGACTGGCAAGCCGCCGCGTACCGCGCAAAAGAGCATCGCCGCCGACCCGGTCCCGTCGCCTGCCACATCGCCCCCTGCCTCGCCCGACGCGCAGTGGAAGGTCGCCTACGCGCTCGTTCAGGCGAAGGCGTGGGACGATGCCGAGAGCGCGCTGACTGACTTCCTCGCGGCGCACCCGAAGTCGCCCCGCGCTTCCGACGCGCAGTACTGGCTGGGCAAGACCTACGCCGGCAAGAAGGCTCCGGCGCAGGCCGCGAAGGCATACCTCGACGGCTACCAGAAATACCCCAAGGGCACGCGTGCACCCGACAGCCTGCTCGGTCTCAGCCAGGCGCTGATCGACCTCAAGAAGCCCGAGCAGGCGTGCCGGTCGCTCAACGAGCTCGACGCGGTATACGGCGAGAAGCTCAGCCCCGCGCTCAAGGACACGGCGGCAAAGGCGCGTGTGACGGCGAAGTGCAAGGCGTGAGCGCGTGACCGCCGCCGAGGCCCTGGGCGACGCACCGCCACACGACCGCGCCTTTCTCGGCCACCCGCGCGGGCTCGGCTACCTGGCGTTCACCGAGGCGTGGGAGCGGTTTTCCTACTACGGCATGCAGTCGCTGCTTGTCCTCTACATGGCGAAGCAACTGCTGCTGCCCGGCCATGTCGAGAATATCGCCTTTTTCGCCAGCTTCCGGGCGCTGTTCGGTAATCTCGATGGCGCGGCACTGGCGTCGGCGATTTTCGGGACCTACGCGGCGCTGGTTTATTTTACGCCGACGCTCGGCGGGATGATCGCCGACCGTTGGCTCGGCAAGCGCCGCGCAGTGCTGGCGGGCGCGCTGCTGATGGCGCTCGGCCATTTCCTGATGGCCTTCGAGGTCAGCTTCCTGTTCGCGCTGCTCGCGCTGGTGCTCGGCTCGGGGCTGTTCAAGGGCAACCTCGCCAGCCAGATCGGTGCACTGTACCGACCCGACGACCTGCGCCGCGCCGACGCCTTCCAGATTTATTATCTCGCGATCAATGCCGGCGTCATCATCTCGCCGCTGGTGACGGGCACACTCGGCGAGAAGATCGGCTGGGACTGGGGGTTCGGCGCGGCGGGTGTCGGGATGCTGATCGGCATCGCGATCTACCTCGCCGGACAGCGGTATTTGCCGCCCGAGCATTTCGACGCGAAGGTCCGCGATGCCGCGCCGCGACCGAAGATGACGCGCGACGACTGGACGATGCTGGGGATCATCCTGCTGATCATCCCCGTGCTGGCGGTGTCGCTGCTCCCCAATCAGGAGATTTTCAACGCCTACCTGCTGTGGGGCGACCGCGATTTCGCGCTGTCGTTAATGGGCGAGAAGCTGCCGACGACATGGCTGATCACCCTCGACGCGATCGTCTCGGTAAGCTTTCTCGCCATCGTCGCGCTGTTCTACCGCTGGTACGGCAAGCGCTGGCACGAGCCCGACGAGCTGACCAAGATCGTCATCGGCTGCGGCTTCGCGGTCGGCGGCATGCTGTGCCTGTACATGGCCGCCGCGACGCAGCCGCCGGGCGGCAAGATCGGGCTGTTCTGGCCGTTCGCCTTTCACCTCGTCAATTCGATCGCCTTCGCGCATGTCCTGCCGGTCGGCCTCGCGTTGTTCGCGCGGCTTGCCCCCAAGCCGATCGAGGCGACGGTCATCGGGCTGTTCTCGATGACCTTCTTCCTCGCCAATGCGACCGTCGGCTGGGTCGGCGGACTGTTCGAGACGATGCCCGCGACGACCTTCTGGCTGCTTCACGCGGCGCTGGCGGGGGGTGCGGGGCTGGTGTTCGTCGTCCTCAAATTCTCGCTCGCGTCGCGATTGAATAGCGCGGCAGTACCGGCGGCGGCGTGACGCCTGTCGCTTTCGCTGCATCGGTCGCGTCGCTTGCCGTCGGGTCGGACGAAGCGCTCGCCATCGCCGTGTCGGGCGGTCCCGACAGCCTGGCGCTCCTCCTCCTCGCACACGCGGCGTACGGCGCGCGGGTCCGCGCGCTGACCGTCGATCATGTGCTGCGCGCGGGGTCGGCGGACGAGGCGGCGCTGGTTGCGGGGGTCTGCGCGGCGCGCAGCATTCCTCACGCGACGCTAGCTTGGACGGGGCCGAAGCCTGTCGCCAACCTGCAAGCCGAGGCGCGCGACGCCCGCTATACCCTGATGCGCGACTGGTGCGCCGATCACGACGTCGCGTGGCTGCTGACGGCACACCACGCCGACGATCAGGCCGAGACGCTGCTGCTCCGGCTGGCGCGCGGCAGTGGCATCGGCGGGCTGGCGGGTATCCGGCCCTCGCGCGCTATCGGGCGCGGGGTGACGCTGCTGCGCCCGCTGCTCACTTTGCGGCGTGCCGAACTCGCGGCGGTCGTCGCGGCGGCGGGCCTTGTGCCTGTCGACGACCCCGCCAATCGCGATCCGCGCCACGACCGGACGCAGGCGCGGGCGCTCCTCGCTGCGACACCGTGGCTCGACCCGGTGCGACTGGCTGGGGCAGCCGCTCACCTTGGCGACGCCGAAGCCGCACTCGATTGGGCCGCAGATCTCGCATGGGACAGTCGCGTCGAAATCACCACGGACGGTGTGGTAGTCGATGCCGTCGGCCTGCCTGCCGCGTTGCGCCGCCGACTTGCCGAACGCGCGCTGCGCCAGCTCGGCGCGCCGCCCGATGGACCCGAGGTCACGCGGCTGATCGCGCGCCTCGATCGCGGCGCGACAGCGACACTCGGGCGCGTCGAGGCGCGCGGGACGCTCCATTGGACGTTCCGCAACGTCGCACCACGCCATTCCGGCCGTTAAGTCGAACGACCGCGGATTGCGCCGCTGCGCAGGACGCTTATCTATGTTACGACGACGGGTCAGTGCCCGTCTTTGTGAAGGCTTGTCCGCATGAACGACCCCAAGCGCCCGCCCGCCCCGTGGCTCAAGAGCCTCGGCCTGTGGGCGGCCATCCTGCTCGCGCTCGTCGTCGTGGTGAACCTCATCCAGGGGCCGTCGACCACCGCGACCGGCACGCAGCTGGCCTACTCGGACTTCCTGACCAAGGTCGACGAGGGCGCGGTCAAGGGCATCGAGTTCCGCGGCGGTGACATCCAGGGCAAGACCTCGACCGACGAGGCGTTCCGCACCACCATCCCGCCGCTCGGCGACCCGACGCTGATCCAGAAACTCCGCGAGAAGGGCGTCCGCTTCGACGCCAAGCCCGAGGAGACGCGCGGCTTCCTCGCGCAGCTGCTGCTGTCGATGCTGCCCTTCGTGCTGATGATCGGCATCTGGATCTTCGTCATGCGTCAGATGCAGAACGGCGGCGGGCGCGGTGGCGCGATGGGCTTCGGCAAGTCGCGCGCCAAGCTCCTCACCCCCAAGGAAGGCCGCGTCACCTTCGACGACGTCGCGGGTATCGACGAGGCACGCGAGGAACTGCAGGAGATCGTCGAGTTCCTCAAGGACCCGCAGAAGTTCAACCGCCTTGGCGGCAAGATCCCCAAGGGCGCACTGCTCGTCGGCCCGCCCGGCACCGGCAAGACGCTGCTGGCGCGCGCCATCGCCGGCGAGGCCAACGTACCGTTCTTCAACATCTCGGGCTCGGACTTCGTCGAAATGTTCGTCGGCGTCGGCGCGAGCCGCGTCCGCGACATGTTCGACCAGGCGAAGAAGTCCGCGCCGTGCATCATCTTCATCGACGAGATCGACGCCGTCGGTCGCAGCCGTGGCGCAGGCCTTGGCGGCGGCAACGACGAGCGCGAGCAGACCTTGAACCAGCTGCTCGTCGAGATGGACGGCTTCGACGCCAACGAAGGCATCATCATCGTCGCGGCGACCAACCGCCCCGACGTGCTCGACCCCGCGCTGCTGCGTCCTGGCCGCTTCGACCGTCAGGTCACCGTCGGCCGTCCCGACATCGAGGGGCGCGAGAAGATCCTCGCGGTCCACATGCGCAAGGTGCCGCTCGCCCCCGACGTCAACCCGCGCACCATCGCGCGCGGCACGCCGGGCTTCTCGGGTGCCGATCTCGCCAACCTCGTCAACGAGGCGGCGCTGCTCGCCGCGCGGCGCGGCAAGCGGCTGGTGGCGATGGCCGAGTTCGAGGACGCCAAGGACCGCGTCATGATGGGCACCGAGCGCAAGTCCATGGTGATGACCGAGGACGAGAAGAAGATGACCGCGTACCACGAGGCCGGCCACGCCGTCGTCTCGATGCACGAGGCCGCTTCGGACCCGATCCACAAGGCGACGATCATTCCGCGCGGGCGTGCGCTGGGCTTGGTCATGCGCCTGCCCGAGCGCGACCAGTACAGCTATCACCGCGACAAGATGTTCGCCAACATGAGCGTCTCGATGGGTGGGCGCGTTGCCGAGGAACTGATCTTCGGCCACGACAAGGTGTCGAGCGGCGCGTCGTCGGACATCAGCTATGCCACCGACCTCGCCAAGAACATGGTCACGCAATGGGGCATGTCCGACAAGCTCGGACCGCTCAAGTACGGCGACAACCAGGAGGAAGTGTTCCTCGGCCACTCGGTGACGCGGACGCAGAACGTCAGCGAGGAGACCGCGCGGCTGATCGATGCCGAGGTCAAGGCGCTCGTCGTGCAGGGCTATGACCGCGCGAAGCAGCTGCTGGCAGACAACATCGACCAGCTGCACCGCCTCGCGGGCGAGACGGTGTCGCGCGGCGGCTATACGGCGGCGCTGCCTTCCTCGGTTCCGACGGCGGTGTCGTCGATCCCCAAGACCGGGCGTCGCGGTGGGTTCGGTGAGCCCGCCCCGCAGGTGTAATCAGCGCCGCGTCAGCACCGCCCCCACTGCCGCGATGCGCTCGACGCGCGCATCGCGGTAGGCGGGGCGGTCGAGTTCCTCGCCGAATACGTCGGGATCGAGTTCGCGGTAGCGCAGCGTGCAGTCCGCGGCCGTTGCCGCAGCGCGCAGCGCGCCCTGAAATGCATCGCGGCCATCGACGATCGCGCTGCCGGTGTAGAGTAGCAGCCGTCCGCCGGGGCTGAGCCGCGCGGCGATCTCGACGCTCAGGTCGAGCGACAACTGCCCCCCGAGCATCCCGCCACCGTGGCGATAGGCGCGCTCGCTCTCGTCGATCAGATAGGGTGGGTTGGCGAGCGCAAGGTCGACTTGTCCGGCGAACCCAGCGAGGCCGGCCCCGAGCAGCGCGTCGACGCGCAGCCCGGCGTGCGCGGCGTTGATCCGCGCGCACGCCAGCGCGGCGGGGTTGATGTCGGTCATTGCCAGCGCCGCCGGACTGGCGAGGCCCGCTGCGACGATCACCCCGATGCCGCTTCCCGTGCCGACATCGACGACGTTGCGGCACACCGAGTCGCGCGCCAGCTCCGCGACGATGAAATCGGCGAAGCGGTACGAATCGGGGCCGAAGAAGACCGCGTCGGCGGCATCGGTCGGGAACGCCGAGTGGACGAACAGGCGCCCGCGCGCGCGGGTGACGCGGATCTTGCTGCGCCAGCCGTCTCCGGTCTCCTCGACGATTCCCGCACGCTCGATCGCCACACGCAACCCGCCGTCGAAGCACGCGGGCGGCACGATCCGGTTCCAACCGAGCAGGTCGCGCACCGTCTGCCCGCGGTTGCTGCGCGCGAGGACACGCGCATGCGTCGCGGGCGTCGGCGTGACGAACTCATATCGGACGGCCTCGAGCGCCGTAAGCAGGTCGAGCAGCGCGCCATCAGCGGAGGGATCGAACATTACCCCGAAAAGCGGCGCGGCGGTCCAAGGTTCCGCAACGCCGAAATCGCCGCTGCTCTCGCGCCGCCGCGGCGATGCGACTAGAGCGACGCGATGCGCACGCTCGCCGCCGTATTCGCCCTCGTTGCCGCCAGCTCGGCGACCGCCGCGCCGGGGCTCTGGCGGATCGCCGATGCCGACACCGAGATCGTCCTGTTCGGTACCGTCCACGCGCTGCCCGCCGCAACTGCGTGGCTGACGCCGCGGATCGGCGCGCGCGTGGATGCTGCCGACACGCTCGTGCTCGAGACCGTAATCCCCGACGATCGCGGCGTGCTCGGCCAGTTGATCGCCAGCCTCGCCTATTCGCCGAAGCTGCCCAAGCTCGAGACGCGCGTCGCGCCCTCGCGCCGGGCCAATCTGCTGCAGGCGGTGCGCGACACCGGCCTCGCGATCGACGCGCTCGACCGTGAGGAGACGTGGTACGCGGCGATCGTCCTCGGCGACGCGACGCTGGGTAAGCTCGGCCTTGCCCCCGAGGACGGGGTCGAGGCGACGCTGACGGCGCGTGCAGGGCGTGCGGGCAAGCCGGTCGTCGGGCTCGAGACCCCGGCGCAACAGCTCGGCTATTTCGACACCTTGCCCGAGACCGATCAGCGCGCGCTGCTCGACGCGACCGTCGACGATGTCGCGACGGCGCGTGCCGATACCGCGAAGCTGATCGCGGCGTGGCAGGCGGGCGACACTGACGCGATCGCTGCCGATTTCGGCGACTCGCTGCGCGCCACGCCGGTGCTGGCGCGCGTCCTGCTCAAGGAGCGCAATGCGCGCTGGGCCGACTGGATCGCGGCGCGACTGGCGCAGCCCGGCAAGGTCTTCGTCGCGGTCGGCGCGGCGCACCTCGCGGGTCCCGATTCGGTGCAGGCGATGCTGACGGGGAAGGGGCTGCAGGTCGAGCGGCTGCCCTAACAACGCGAACGGCGGCGCGGGTTGCCCCGCGCCGCCGCTCACGTTTGCCTCGATCCCGAGATCAGGCCGCGACGGTCGCCACTGTCCGGCGACGCATCGCGCCACCGACGAGGCCGAAGCCACCGAGCATCAGCGCCCAGGTCGCCGGCTCGGGAACCGCGGCTTCGAGGCTGACGCCGTCGAGGAACGAAATCGGCGGCGCGCCGCCCGGTGTGCCGCTGGCGAGGAAGCTCAGCACCTGCGACGTCGCCGTCGCCGTAAAGGTGTGCGACTGCGCCTGCCATGGCCCGACGCCGCCCTGGGGCAGCTGGAATTCGTTCGACAGCCAGTTGTCGCCGCCGAAGCTCACCGACCAACGCTCGGTGGTCGGACCGCCGAAGCCAGCCTGCTGCCCCGCTGCCTGGTAGAAGTTGAGCGTGTAATTCTGACCGATCGTCAGGCCCGAGATGGTCTGCGAGAACGCGCCAGCGTAGTTCGGATCGCCATCGGCGAGAATGAAGTTGCCGCCGTCGGGGCTCGTGACAGGAAACGGCCCGTAAACCGCCAGATACTGGTTGAGATCATCTGCCGAACCGGGCGGGGCGAGGAAGGTCAGTCCGCCACCGCCGCTCCAGCCGGTGACATTGCCCTGGAAGCCGATCTTCGTGGCGGTCGCATCGGCATCGAACGAGCCGTTGACGACGAGATTGGCGGCGGTCGCCGGTGCGGCGGCGGCGATCAGCGCGAGCGCCGACGCCAGTATGTAACCCGATGTTTTCATTGTGACTTGCCCCTCGATTGCAAAAATCATCCGCTGCATTGCCCACCCGACGCACCGTATGGGACGGCGCGCGATGACCTGCATCGTATGCGTAACGATCTCGACGACGACAGGCAAGCGATCTTTTCGTTTTGTTAACCTTTGCGACATGAAACTTTGCAGCGGGTTGCCTTCGCGCGCGGCCACCCCTATAGGCCCCGCTCCCGCGCCCGCATCCCTGGAGGCGCGCGGGGCAACAACACTAGGAGCACCAACATGAGCCAAGCGATGCAACTCGCGGCGGCGGTGCGCGAACGGGCAGGCAAGGGAGCCTCTCGTGCCGTGCGACTGACCGGACGCGTTCCCGCCGTGATCTACGGCGACAAGCAGACCCCGGTGACGATCCACGTGCCCGAAAAGGAGCTGACCAAGCTCCTCCACACCGGCCATTTCATGAACTCGGTCGTCGAGCTCGATCTCGACGGCACGGTTCATCGCACGCTGCCTCGCGACGTCCAGTTCAACGTCGTCAGCGACCGTCCGATCCACGTCGATTTTCTGCGCCTCGCCGCGGGCGGCACGATCACCGTGCAGGTCCCCGTCCACTTCACCGACGAGGACAAGTCGCCCGGCATCAAGCGCGGCGGCACGCTCAACATCGTCCGCCACGAGGTCGAGCTGAACTGCCCGTCCGACGCGATCCCCGATCAGCTCGAGATCAGCCTTGCTGGCAAGGATCTGGGCGACTCGATCCACATCTCGGCGATCGTCCTGCCCGCCGGTGTGACGCCGGTGATCACCGACCGCGACTTCACCATCGCGACGGTGGTCGCACCGTCGGCGCTGCGCAGTGCCGACGCCGACGCCGACGACGCGCTGGCCGCAGCCGCTGCTGCCGCGACCGCGACGCCCGCTTGAGCCTGACTTGCCGGGGCCGGTGAAGTGCAAATCTTCGCCGGCCTCGGCAACCCCGGAGCGACCCACGCGCTGCATCGTCACAATGTCGGCTTCATGGCAGCGGATGCGGTCCACGCGTCGTGGCGCTTCGACAAGTGGCGGGTACGCTTTCAGGGCTTCGCATCCGAGGGCGTCGTGGGCGGCGAGAAGCTGCTGTTGCTCAAGCCCGCGACCTTCATGAACGACAGCGGGCGCTCGGTCGGCGAGGCGCTGCGCTTCTTCAAGCTCGGGAGCGATGCGCTGACGGTGTTCTACGACGAACTCGACCTCGCGCCCGGCAAAGTACGCGTCAAGACCGGCGGCGGTGCGGCGGGCCACAACGGCATCCGCTCGATCGACGCGCATGTCGGGGCTGAGTACCGCCGCGTCCGGCTGGGCATCGGTCATCCGGGGCACAAGGACCGCGTCACCGGCCATGTGCTGGGCAATTTCGCGAAGGCCGATCACGACTGGTTGGCAGACATGCTCGGCGCGGTCGCGGCGGAGTTGCCGTGGCTCGTCGCGGGCGACGATGCGCGGTTCATGAACGAGGTGGCACGTCGCACCTCAGGAGACGAATAATGGGTTTCCGCTGCGGTATCGTCGGCCTCCCCAACGTCGGCAAGTCGACGCTGTTCAACGCGCTGACCGAGACCGCGAGCGCGGCGGCGGCGAACTATCCGTTCTGCACGATCGAGCCCAACGTCGGGAACGTGCCAGTCCCCGACCCGCGCCTCGGCGTGCTGGCCAAGATCGGCCATTCGGCGAAGATCATCGAAACGCAGCTCGGCTTCGTCGATATCGCGGGGCTGGTGCGCGGCGCGTCGAAGGGCGAGGGGCTGGGCAACCAGTTCCTCGGCAATATCCGCGAGGTCGACGCCGTCGTCCACGTCCTGCGCTGCTTCGAGGACGACGACGTCACCCACGTCGAGGGCAGGATCGACCCGCTGTCGGACGCCGAGACGGTCGAGACCGAACTGATGCTGAGCGACCTCGAGAGCCTCGAAAAGCGCGTCCCCGCGCTCGCCAAGAAGGGCATGCAGGGCGACAAGGAGGCCAAGGTCGCCGCCGCCGTCCTCGGCCGCGCGCTCGACCTGCTGCGCGAGGGGAAGCCCGCGCGGCTCGCGATCCCGGGGGACGAGGAGGAGGCCAAGGCGCTCCACGCCGCACAACTGCTCACTGCCAAGCCCGTGCTCTACGTCTGCAACGTCGCCGAAGCCGATGCGGCCGAAGGCAATGCGCTGAGCCGTGCCGTCGCCGAGCGTGCGGCGCGCGAGGGCGCGCGCTCGGTGGTCATCAGCGCCGCCATCGAGTCCGAGATCGCCCAGATGGACCCCGCCGACCGGCCCGACTTCCTGAGCGAACTCGGGCTGACCGAGACCGGCCTCGCGCGCGTCGTGCGGGCCGGGTACGACCTGCTCGGCCTGCTGACCTATTTCACCGTCGGTCCCAAGGAGACGCGGGCGTGGACGGTGCCCGCCGGATCGAAGGCCCCGCAGGCGGCGGGCGCGATCCACAGCGACTTCGAGAAGGGCTTCATTCGCGCCGAAACCATCGCCTATGCCGACTATGTCGCATGCAACGGCGAGGCCGGCGCACGCGACGCGGGCAAATTCCGCTCGGAGGGCAAGGAGTATGTCGTGGCCGACGGCGATGTCTTGAATTTCCGGTTCAACGTCTGACCTTGCGAGGATCGTCTGCTAGGGTTTGCGCGCCATGTCCCGAACCCTGACCCACCTCGAGCGCCTTGAGGCCGAGAGCATCCATATCCTTCGCGAGGTCGTCGCCGAGGCGGCGCGCCCGGTGATGCTGTATTCGGTCGGCAAGGATTCGGCGGTGATGCTGCACCTCGCACGGCTGGCGTTCCACCCTTCGCCGCCGCCCTTCCCGCTGCTGCACGTCGATACGACGTGGAAATTCCGCGACATGTACGCGATGCGCGACCGCGTCGCGCGCGACAGCGGCATGACGCTCCTCGTCCACCGCAACCCCGAGGCCGAGGCGCAGGGTATCAATCCGTTCGACCACGGCGCTCGCCACACCGACATGTGGAAGACCGAGGGGCTCAAGCAGGCGCTCGACAACTACGGCTTCGATGCGGCGTTCGGCGGGGCGCGGCGCGACGAGGAGAAGAGCCGCGCCAAGGAACGCATCTTTTCATTCCGCACCGCCAGCCACGGCTGGGACCCCAAGCGCCAGCGCCCCGAATTGTGGAACCTCTACAATGCCCGCCGCGCGCCGGACGAGAGCATCCGCGTCTTCCCGATCTCGAACTGGACCGAACTCGATGTCTGGCAATATATCCAGCTCAACGACATCCCCGTCGTGCCGCTGTATCTCGCCGCGCCGCGCCCGACGGTGGTCCGCGACGGCGTGCTGCTGATGGTCGACGACGCGCGTTTCCGGCTACGGCCCGGCGAAGTGCCCGTGCTGCGCTCGATCCGCTTTCGCACGCTGGGCTGCTACCCGCTGACCGGCGCGGTCGAAAGCGAAGCGACGACGCTGTCACAGGTCATCCAGGAAATGCTGTTGACGACCACCTCCGAGCGCGAGGGTCGCGTCATCGACCGCGACGGCGGCGACGCCAGCATGGAGCGCAAGAAGCAGGAGGGCTATTTCTGATGGACGCCCCCCTGCCGCCCGTCTACCGGCCCGACGCGCTCATCGCGGCCGACATCGACGCCTATCTCGACCGGCACCGACACAAGTCGCTGCTGCGCTTCATCACCTGCGGCTCGGTCGACGACGGCAAATCGACGCTGATCGGGCGTCTGCTGTACGATTCGAAGTCGATCTTCGAGGACCAGCTGGCGGCGCTCGAAGCCGATAGCCGCCGCGTCGGCACGCAGGGGCAGGAGATCGACTTCGCGCTGCTCGTCGACGGTCTTGCGGCCGAACGCGAGCAGGGCATCACCATCGACGTCGCTTACCGCTTCTTTGCCACCGAAACGCGCAAGTTCATCGTCGCCGACACGCCCGGCCACGAGCAATACACGCGCAACATGGTCACCGGCGCATCGACCGCCGACCTCGCGGTCATCCTCGTCGATGCACGCAAGGGCGTGCTGACCCAGACGCGGCGGCACAGCTTCCTCGCGCACCTGATCGGCATCCGCAGCATCGTCCTGGCGGTCAACAAGATGGACCTCGTCGGCTATGCGCAGGATTTGTTCGACGCGATCGTCGCCGATTATGCGACCTTCGCCGCGTCGATCGGCATCGCGGCATTCACGGCCCTGCCGATCTCCGGCTTCCGGGGCGACAACATAGCGGCACCGTCGGCGAACACGCCGTGGTACCGCGGCCCGTCCCTGATCGCGCATCTCGAGACCGTGGCACTCGACATCGACGCCGATGCGCGGAAACCGTTTCGATTGCCCGTCCAGTGGGTCAACCGGCCCAATCTCGACTTTCGCGGCTTCGCCGGGCTGATCGCGACCGGTGCGGTCAGGCCGGGCGACGCGGTGCGGGTGCTGCCGTCGGGCAGGACCACGACCGTCGCGCGCATCGTCACGCACGACGGCGATCTCGACGAGGCGGTCGCGGGCCAGTCGGTGACGCTGTGCCTCGCCGACGAGATCGACTGTTCGCGCGGCGACGTTATCGCTGCCGCTGCCGACCCGCCGCAGGCCGCCGGTCGCTTCGAGGCGACGCTCGTCTGGATGGACGACGATCCGCTGATCGTCGGGCGGTCCTATTGGCTCAAGCTCGCGACGCAGACCGTCGCGGCAACCGTGCAGGAACCGAAGTTCACGTACAACGTCAATACGATGGAGCATCTGGCGGCGAAGACGCTCGACCTCAACGCGATCGGCGTCGTCGAGCTGTCGACCGAGCGACCGATCGTCTTCGAGCCCTATGCCGACAACCGCACGCTCGGCGGCTTCATCCTGATCGACAAGGCGACCAACCGCACGGTCGGTGCCGGGATGCTGCACTTCAGCCTGCGCCGCGCCCAGAATGTCCACTGGCAGGCAACCGACACCAGCCGCGAAGCGCACGCCGCGCTGAAGAACCAGACACCGCGCGTGCTGTGGTTCACCGGCCTGTCGGGGTCGGGCAAGTCGACGATCGCCAACGAGGTCGAGAAAGCGCTGGCGCTGATGAACCGCCATACCTTCCTGCTCGACGGCGACAATATCCGCCACGGCATCAACAAGGACCTCGGCTTTACCGAGGCCGACCGGATCGAGAATATCCGGCGTGTCGGCGAAATCGCCAAATTGATGGCCGACGCGGGGCTGATCGTGCTGACCGCTTTCATCTCGCCGTTCCGAGCGGAACGTGAGATGGTGCGCGCCATGCTGCCCGTCGGCGAATTCATCGAAATTTTCGTCGATACGCCGCTCGAAGTCGCCGAGGCGCGTGACGTCAAGGGACTGTACCGCAAGGCGCGCGCCGGCGAGCTTGCGAATTTCACCGGTATCGACAGCCCCTACGAAGCGCCCGAGCGGCCCGAAATTCGCGTCAACACGGTCGAGATGACCCCGGCGGAGGCGGCAGCCCATATCGTCCGCGAGATCATGCCGCTCAAATAGGCTGCGCGCGATGGGGCATCCGGGCGCTTGACGCTCCAACCCGCCCCGCATAGCCTCCCCGCATGGCCCGCTCGCTCGTCACGACCGTCCCCGCAGCACCCGCGCCGCGCGACATTCTCGAATTGTTGAAGCCGGTTACGTGGTTCCCGCCGATGTGGGCGTTCATGTGCGGGGTGGTGTCGTCGGGGGGATCGTTCGCCGAGCGCTGGCCGTTCATGGTGGCGGGGATGCTGCTCGCGGGGCCGCTGGTGTGCGGCACGAGCCAGGCGGTCAACGACTGGTTCGACCGGCACGTCGATGCGATCAACGAGCCCGAGCGGCCGATCCCATCGGGGCGGATTCCGGGGCGCTGGGGGCTGTGGATCGCGCTGATCGGCTCGGGCGTGTCGCTCGGCGTCGGCGCAGCCATTGGTCCGTGGGTGCTGCTCGCCACCGCTGTGGGCCTGCTGTCGGGCTGGGCGTACAGCGCGCCGCCGGTGCGGTTGAAGCTCAGCGGCTGGTGGGGTCCCGCAGCGGTGGCGCTGAGCTATGAGGGGCTGGCGTGGTTCACCGGCGCAGCGGCAATGTCGGGAACGCTTCCGGGGACGCATATCCTGATCGTCATCGCGCTCTACAGCCTCGGCGCGCACGGGATCATGACGCTGAACGACTTCAAGGCGGTCGAGGGCGACCGCGTCATGGGGGTGCGCTCGCTGCCGGTGACGCTCGGCGTCGAGAACGCCGCGCGGGTCGCGTGCGTCGTCATGGCGGTGCCACAGGTGCCCGTCGCGGTACTGCTTTACGACTGGGGCCATCCGCGCGCCGCGGCGGTCGTCGTCGCGGTGCTGATCGCGCAGCTGGCGTGCATGGTTCGCCTCGTGCGCGATCCGCGCAAATACGCGCCGTGGTACAACGGCACGGGGGTGACGCTGTACGTCAGCGGCATGCTCGCCGCCGCGTTCGGGCTGGCCTCGTGACCGCGCAAGCTCGTCCGGGCCTCGGCTGGCCGGGGATCGTCCGCCTCGGGCTCGTGCAGTCGTCGATCGGCGCGATCGTCATGCTGGCGACGTCGCTGCTCAACCGCGTCATGGTCGTCGAGTACGCGCTGCCCGCGATGCTACCCGCCGGGCTGGTCGCGTGGCACTACGCGGTGCAGCTGTCGCGGCCGCGCTGGGGGCATGGTTCGGATCAGGGCGCCAAGCGGACGCCGTGGATTGCAGGCGGCATGGCAATGCTGGCGCTGGGCGCGGTCGGCGCGGCGGACGCCACGCTGATGCTGTCGACGCGCCCGACGAGCGGGCTGATCCTCGCACTGCTAGCGTTCAGCGCCATCGGTGCGGGCGTGGGCGCAGCAGGCACGTCGCTGCTCGCGCTGCTGGCGAGCGAGGTCGCGCCATCAAGGCGTCCGGCGGCCGCGGCGATCACGTGGATCATGATGATCGCGGGCATCGTCGTCACCGCAGGCATCGCCGGCAGGCTCATCGACCCGTTCAGCCCCGAGCGCCTCGTCGAGGTCGTCGCGGGCGTCGCGCTGGCGGCGCTCGTCGTCGCCTGCGTCGCGGTGTGGGGCGTCGAGCGCGAGCGCGGCGAAATCCTCCACGGCACGCCGAGCGCGCCGTTCGGGCAGGTCCTCGGCGAGATCTGGGCCGACGACCGCGCGCGGCGCTTCACGATCTTCGTCCTCGTCTCGATGCTCGCGTACAGCGCGCAGGATTTGATCCTCGAACCGTTCGCGGGGCTGCGCTTCAACTTCACGCCGGGTGAGTCGACCAGCCTGTCGGGGGTGCAGCACGGCGGCGTGCTGGCGGGGATGATCCTCGTCGGCGTCGGCGGCAATGCCTTCACCAAGACCAATGCGTGGATGCGCGGCTGGATCGTCGCAGGCTGCCTCGGCTCGGCGCTCGCGCTCGCCGGGCTGGTACTCGCCGCCGAAGCGGGTCCGGGGTGGCCGCTGAGCTGGAACGTCGCCGCGCTGGGCTTTGCCAACGGAATCTTCGCGGTCGCCGCGATCGGCTCGATGATGGGGCTGGCGGGCGCCGACGGGCCGGGGCGCGAAGGGGTGCGGATGGGCGTCTGGGGCGCAGCACAGGCGGTCGGCTTCGCGTGCGGCGGCTTCCTCGGCGCGGCGGGGGTCGATGCGCTGCGCGCGCTCAGCGGCAACGCGCCGCAGGCCTTCGCGCTGGTCTTCGGCGCCGAGGCAGTGCTGTTTGGTGTCGCGGCGATGCTGGCGCTCAGGATCGGCACGCTGCCCAGAGCGGATACGCAAGCGATGATCGGGGCATCAGCATGAGCGATTTCGAGACCTTCGACGCGGTGGTCGTCGGCGGCGGGCCGTCGGGGGCGACCGCCGCGACGGCGCTGGCGCGCGCGGGCAAGAAGGTCCTGCTGCTCGACCGCGCCGGTCGCATCAAACCGTGCGGCGGCGCGGTGCCGCCGCGCGCCATCCGCGATTTCGCGATTCCAGACCACCTGATCGTCGGCAAGGCGAGCCTCGCACGGATGATCGCGCCGTCGGGTAAGACCGTCGACATGCCCGTCGGCGAAGGCACAGTCGGCATGTTCGACCGAGAGCATTTCGACGAATGGCTGCGCGCCCGCGCCGCCGAGACCGGGGCCGAGCGCCGCACCGGCACCTTCGACGCGATTGCCCGCGATACCGACGGCACTGCGCTCGTCGGCTACCGGCGGACGCGCGGCGGCCCGCTCGAGCAGGTCCGCGCGCGCGCCGTCATCGGCTGCGACGGGGCGCGCTCGGCGGTGGCGCGCCAGACGCTCAAAGGGGCCGAGCGCATGCCGTGCGTCTTCGCCTACCACGAGGTCGTCGCGTCTCCGCAAGGTGACACCGACGCCTTCGATCACGCGCGCTGCGACGTTTACTACCAGGGCCGCCTGTCGCCCGATTTCTATGCGTGGATCTTCCCGCACGGCGACCAGGCTTCGATCGGCGTCGGCAGCGCCGACAAGGGCTTCCCGCTGCGCGACGCAGTCAAGCGACTGCGCGGCGATACCGGCCTCGATAGCCAGCCGACGATCCGCAGCGAGGGCGCGCCGATCCCGCTCAAGCCGCTGAAACGCTGGGACAACGGCCGCGACATCGTCGTCGCGGGCGATGCGGCGGGGGTCGTCGCGCCGGCCTCGGGCGAGGGCATCTATTACGCCATGGCGTGCGGCGAGCTTGCCGCAAACGCCGTCGGGGTGTACCTCGCCACCGGCAAGGCGAGCGCCCTCAAGGCGGCGCGCCGCGACTTCATGCGCGCGCACGGCACGGTGTTCCGCGTCCTCGGGATCATGCAATATTTCTGGTATTCGAGCGACAAGCGCCGCGAGCGCTTCGTCAAGATGTGCCGCGATCCGGACGTCCAGCGGCTGACGTGGGAAGCGTACATGAACAAGGCGCTGGTCCGCCGCGATCCGATGGCGCACGTCCGCATCTTCGTGAAGGACACGGTCCACCTGCTGCGCTCGATCGGCAAAGCTGCACCCGCCGCGTGATGGACCGGTTCTTTGCCAGCGGCCATGCGGTCGACGTGGTGCTGGCCGTGCTGGCGGTCGAGGCGGGTTGGCTGTGGTCGCGCGGGCGACGTGATATCATCGCCGCGCTGGTGCCGGGGGCGCTGATCCTGATCGGCCTCCGCGCGGCGCTGACCGGAGCGGAATGGCCGGTCGTCGCGCTGTGGCTGGCGCTATCGTTTCCAGCGCATCTGTTCGATCTGCGGCGGCGGCTGGCGAAAAACTAGCCCTTCTGCTCCCTCCCCTCTCGCTGCTGAGCGGGAGGGGAGGGGAGAGAATTCAGCCCTGCGTCTTCAGATAAGCGATGACATCCGCGCGGTCCTGCGGCTTCTTGAGGCCCGCAAAGGTCATCTTCGTGCCCGGAATCGTCGCCTTGGGCGATTCGAGATACTGGAAGAGCTCGGCCTCGGTCCAGACGATGCCGCTGTTCTTGTTCGCCGCCGAATAATTGAAGTTGGGGATCGACCCCGACTTGCGCCCGACGACGGCGTGGAGCGACGGCCCGATGCGGTTCACGCCGGCGGTCGTGACGTGGCAGGTCTTGCACTGAACGAAGACCTTGGCACCGTTGGCGGCGATGCCCTTCAGCTTGGCATAGGCGGCGGCGTTAGCAGGCGTCGGCCCGGGTGCGGCGACGGCCGGAACGGTAAGTCCCGCGGCGATCAGGGCAACAGCGGCAGCAGCAAGTCGGAAATCGGTCATCGTCTCTCCCCAAGGCGGTAAACAAGCGCCGCCGGACATTACACAATCGGGATAGTGCCGCAATGTTCCTGAACCGGGACGAAACGGCGCAGCGTCAGGGTGCCGCGCTGGCAACGACGGGCAACGCCGGCGTGACGCGCCGGACCACCGTCGCGTCGTCGAGGCCCGTCGGCTCGCGCGCATCATAGAGCGCGGCGTCGAGATAAACGACGACCTGCCCCGCCACGGCATCGGTCCGCGCGCGCCCCGCATCGGCAGCGGCGCGCGACGTGAACAGCAGGTTCTCGACCAGTGCCCGCAGCGTCAGCGGCGCAGCGGTGTAGATTTTCGCCGGATATCTGGCGCCCGGCGCGACATAGTTCGATTCGTAATAATAGCCGAACGGCGTGTGCGCGACGAAGACCTCGATTCCCTGCGAATCGCTAGTCGCGGCGGCGAGGGCGACATGCGCGGCGCGGGCCTCGACCTCGAAACCGGCAATGGCGTTCGACCGGCAGACGACGCCCGCCCGTCCGGCGCTCGCCCCGACCCCCGCCATCGCGAAAACGGCCACTGCAAACCCCAAACTCAACCTACGCATCACGCTACTCCCGCCGCGGCACCCGAGTCGTTGACGACCGCCGACGTGGAAAGCTTCGCAGATTCAGGCTTCAGTTAGGGTTAAGAGCGCGGTCGAGAAACGTTTCGACGAGGCCGAGGTCGATATTCTTGGCGACGAACGCCTGCCCGATGCCGCGCGCGAGGATGAACGACAGTGCGCCCGCCGCCATCTTCTTGTCCTGCCGCATATGGAGCACCAGCGGCGCGGCGTCCGTTGCCCCCGCAGCGCGCGGGTCGACCGGCAGCCCCGCCGCCTCGAGGTGCGCGCGCACACGCACCGCATCGGCAGCGCTGCACAGGCCCCGCTCGACGGAAAAGCCGAACGCCAGCGCCATGCCGATGGCGACCGCTTCGCCGTGCAGCAGCCGATCGGAGAATCCCGCTTCGGCTTCGAGGGCGTGGCCGAAAGTATGGCCGAGGTTGAGTAGCGCGCGCACCCCGCTCGTCTCGTGCTCGTCGGCGGCGACGGTCGCCGCCTTGGCACGGCAACTTGCCGCGATCGCCTGCGTGAGGATCGCAGGATCACGCGCCAGCAGTGCCGCGACGTTCGCCTCGCACCAGTCGAAGAATGCCGCGTCGCCGATCAGCCCGTATTTGACGACTTCGGCGTAACCGGCGCGCAGCTCGCGGTCGGGCAGCGTCGCGAGCACCTGCGGATCGATGACGACGAGGCTCGGCTGGTGAAACGCGCCGATGAGGTTCTTGCCGGCGCGCGCGTTGATCGCCGTCTTGCCGCCAACCGCGCTGTCGACCTGCGCGAGCAGCGTCGTCGGCACCTGCACGAAGCGGCAACCCCGGCGCAGGATCGCGCAGGCGAAGCCTGTCAGGTCGCCGACGACGCCGCCGCCGAGCGCCACCACCGCGTCGCCGCGCTCGACACCCAAGGCCAGCAGGGTCTCGACGACGTGTTCGAGGGTCGCCCAGTCCTTGCTCGTCTCTCCCGACGGCACGACAATCTCGACGAGCGTCAGTCCGGCGGCGGCGAAACTTGTCCGCAGCGCATCGAGATATAGCGGCGCGACGGTCGCGTCGCTGACCACCGCGACGCGGGCATTGCCGGTCAGCGGGCGGACCATCGCCCCCACCCCGGCGATCAGGCCGGCACCGATGTGGATCGGGTATGACCGGCTGCCGAGCGTCACATCGACGACGATCATGCCGCCGCCTCGGAATCGCGCCGCGCAGCGTTGTCGTCGTGCCGCGCCAGCGCGGTGAGAATCGCGCTGACCGTCACTTCGTGCGGCGACGGCTTCGACGAGATGTGGATCGGTGCCTCGGCATAGATCGGATTGCGCACCGCCGCGAGGTCGGCGAGCACCGCCGCCGGGTCGCGCCCGTTGAGCAGCGGCCGCGTGTCCCGTCGCGCCACGCGGTCGACGAGCGTCTGCAGATCGGCGTCGAGCCACACCGCGACAGCGCGTTCGAGGATCAGCGCGCGTGTCGCGCCGTCGATAAACGCCCCACCGCCGGTCGCCAGCACCTTCGGCGCACCGTCGATCAGCCGCGCGATGACGCGTCGCTCGCCGTCGCGGAAATGCGCTTCGCCGTAGCGCTCGAAGATTTCGGCGATACTAAGGCCGCTGGCCCGCTCGATCTCGGCATCGGCATCGACGAATTTCAGGCCGAGGCGCGCCGCGAGGCGTCGCCCGACGGTCGACTTGCCGACCCCCATCAGGCCAACGAGGACGATCGTGCGCCCGCCCGCGCGCGCGCCTGCACGTCCGTCACCGCCGCGGGCGCGCCGTGGCGGCGGGGACGGCACCGTCTCGGCCGGGACCATTTTATCGTCGCACTTCATGACACCCGCGCTATACACCGCGCGGACGGGCCGCCAACAGCGCGGCGCGGCGACGTGAGCCTCAGGCGATGGGATGACGATGCGCAGTGCAGGGTTCTGGATTTTCATCGTCATCATCCTGCTGGTCGTCGGCGGCATGATCCTGCTCGCCAACATCGACCTCGATCCGCCGCAGTCGCATGTCGAGAAGGTGCTGCCGGATGGCCCGTCGGTATCGTGACGCCGGTGCCGCCGCGCTGCTGACGGCAGCGGTCGCCCTCGTGGCGGCGTGGCCCGTCACCGGGCAGCAACCGCAGCCCGCTGCCGCACCGCCCGCCACGCCGCCGCCCGTCGCACAGAGCGCGCCGCGCTCGATCCTGCCCGAAGGCTTCGGCCCCGATGCGGCCCCGGTGACCGTCGCGCCGCCGCCGTACGTCGCGCCGCCGCCCGCCCCGGGCACGACCCCGCCGCCGGGCACGCCCGGTGCGCCGACCGACGCCGGCGCCGCCATCGACCCCTTCGACCTGCCCGCCGCGACCGGCGCGGCGATCGACATCGCCGGGCCGTTGACCCCCGCGATGGGCGGCTATGGACCCGGCATCTTCGCCGGCTCCGACGGGCGCTTCGTCGCCGGTCTCGCCGAGCGCCTCCGCACCCCGCTGGCGTCGCGCTGGGCGCATATCGTGCTGCGCCGCGCGCTCCTCAGCCAGAGCGCCGCCCCACGCGGCCTTGCGCCCGCCGACTGGATCGCGGCGCGCGCGCGGCTGTTGTTGCGCATGGGCGAGGCCGACGGCGCGGTGGCGCTGGTCGACGCGGTGCCCGTCGACCGCTTCACCCCGGCGCTGTACCGCGCCAGCGGGCAGGTCCACCTCGCCGCCGCCGACCTGGCCGGCCTGTGCCCGCTCGCGCCCAACGCCGTCGCGGTGTCCGCCGACCCACTGTGGAAGCTCGCGACCGCAATGTGCGGCGCGATGACGGGCGACGACCTGACTTCGGCGGGCGTCTTCGACCGCTTGCGCGACGGCGATAGCGTCGATCCGTTCGACGTCCAGCTCGCCGAGCGCGTCGCCACCGTCTCGGGGGGCGCAGGCCGCGCCGCCAACATCGACTGGGACGAGGCCCCGCGCCTGACGCCGTACCGCTTCGGTATCGCGGTTGCGGCGGGGGTCAGGGTGCCCGACGCGCGGCTGGCGGGGCTGGGCGTCGCGGCGAGCGGCTGGGTGCTGCGCGCGCCGGGGATCGGCGCGACCGCGCGGCTGGCGGCGTTGATGCCTGCCGCCGCGCTCGGCATCGCATCGGCGCAGGAGATGGTCTCGACGATCGGGGCGGCGGCGGTCGGCCTCGACGGCGATGCGCTTGCCGCGTCGCCCGCCGCGCCGCTGACCACCGCCTTCACCGCGACCCGCGCCAGCGCACGCCTCGCCGCGATCCGCGATATCCTCCAGGCACGCGGCTCCGACGATCCGCGCCTGCGCTATGCCGCGCTGATCGAGGCCGCGCTGCCCGCCGCGCGCATCGCGCCCGACCGCGCCTATGCCAGCGAGGCCCCGACGCTCGTCGCGGCGCTGCTCAGCGCGGGTCTGACGCGCGAGGCGGCGCGCTGGTGGCCGGTGGTGGCAGACAACGACGACGCGGCGCGCGCGCGCACCTGGGCGCTGCTCGCGAGCAGCGGCGCGGTCGCGGTCGATCCGGCGCAGTTCACCGCATGGCGGCGCGTCGAGCGCAGCGAGCACCGCGTGCGGCTGCTGCTCGCGGGCCTCGGCGGCCTCGGCGTCGCGCGCGGCGCCGATTGGGACGGGCTGCGCACCGATCTCGCGCTGACGCCCGCGGCGAACAGCTGGACGGCGGCAATCCGCGCGGCGGCGGCGGCGGGACGCGGCGGCGAGGTCGCAGTGCTCGCGGCGACGGCGCTGCAATGCGACTGGATCGCCGTCCCACCCGCGCATTTCGGCGCGATCGTCGCGGCGTACATGGCCACCGGACGTGTTGCCGAAGCACGGCTGCTCGTCGCCGAAGCGGCGACGCGGGGGTGACCGAGATAACCCTTGTAGTGTTCCACGTGGAACATTCTGTACCGTTTCGGTGAGCAGTACCCCCCTCCCCGACCCCCGCGCCATCGCACTTTACCTCGACATGCTCGCCGCCGAGCAGGGCGCGGCGCGCAACACCATTCTCGCCTATGGGCGCGACCTGCGGCTGGCGAGCGAGGCCTTGAGCGGCGGATTGGCGACCGCGTCCCCGAACGACCTCGCGCGGCTGTTCGCGGGCTGGGGCGACCTCGCGCGCGCGACGGTGGCGCGCAAGGGCTCGGCACTGCGGCGTTTCTACGCCTTCCTCGCCGCCGAGGGGCACCGCGCCGACAACCCCGCCGACGGCGTCGATGCCCCAGCCCCTGCGCGCCCCTTGCCCAAGAGCCTTGCAGAGGGCGATGTCGCGCGGCTGTTCGCGGTGCTCGCCGAGAAACTGGCGGCGGACCCGACGCCCGCCACGCTGCGCCTCGCCGCGCTCGTCGAGCTGCTCTACGGCGCGGGGCTGCGCGCCACCGAGCTCGTCGGCCTGCCGCGCCACGCCGTTCAGCCGGGGCGCGGTCACGCTATCCTGACCGGCAAGGGCGGCACGCAGCGCCTTGTCCCCATCGGTGCCGCCGCCGAGGCCGCCGTAACCGCTCATGCCGCGCATGTGCCCAAGGACGCGCGCTACCTGTTCCCCAGCGGTACCGGGCATCTGTCGCGCGTCCGGCTGTTCCAGCTGATCAAGGCGCTCGCGGCCGACGCCGGCATCCCGCCCGCGCGCCTCAGCCCGCACGTCCTGCGTCACGCGTTTGCCACCCACCTCCTCGAAGGCGGCGCCGACCTGCGCACGCTGCAAACCTTGTTGGGTCACGCCGACATCGCGACGACGCAGATCTACACCCACGTCCAGACCAAGGCGCTGGTCGAGCTGGTCAACGCGAAACACCCTTTGGGGGATGGTGTTGGCGGCCAGTGAAGCCTGAATGGCGGTTTCCCGCCGCCGCAGAGCGTTGTAAAGTCCCGCCAAACCCGGGGAGCCACCATGTCGATTCGATCAGTCGCGGTTGCGCTGAGCCTGTTGCTCGCGAGCGGCACGGCAGGCGCGGCGACACTGCAGGAACAATACACCGCCGCGCAGACCGCCTTCGACGCCGGTCGCATGGCCGAAGCGCGCGCCGGCTTTGCCGCCATCCTGCCCCGCCTCGACGCCAACCCGAAGATGCGCGTGCAGGCGGCGCTGGTGCGGGCGCGGATGGGCAGCGCGGCGACCGCGCTCGCAGAGCCCGAAACCGGAATCGCGCTGCTCACCGCCGCACTCGCCGCGCTGCCCGAGAAATCTGCGGGCTGGACCGAGGCGCAGCTCGACCTCGGCCTCGCCGCCGAGCTCGCGGTCGACTACGACACCGCCGCGCGCGCCTACCGCGCTGCGCTGACCGCGGTCGACCCCGGCAATACGCTGGGGCTGACCGCGCGGATCGGCCTCGCGCGCGTCCTGATGTTCAGCGACGCGCCCGCCGCGCGCGCCGCCGCCGATGCCGCGCTCGCGGCAATGTCCCCGACAGGCACCCCGGCGGCGCGCGCGCAATACGCCCAGCTGCTGTCGCTGCGCGGTCGCATCGAGCTCAACGATGGCAAGCCCGCCGCCGCGCGGCCGTGGTTCGACAAGGCGCTCACCAACGGTCGCTCGCTGAACAACAGCAAAGTGTCGATTGCCGATGTCCGCAATCGCGGCGATTTGGCGATTGCCGCGTTCCAGACGGGTGATCTCGATGCGGCGCGGAAATATCTCGCCTACAGCGGCGCGGGCACGCTGCGCTCGATGGGCTTCGTGCTGGGTGCCGAGACGCCGCTGCCGCAGTGCGCGCCCGCCGGACCGCTGGCGAAGGACGATATGGCGATCGTCGAGTTTTCGATCGACAAGGAAGGGCGCGTCAACGGCGTCACGCCGATCTTCGCGACGCGCGCGGGCGCCGCGGTCGAGATGGCGCGCGCGGTGCGCGAGTGGTCGTGGAGCGCCGCCAGCGTCGCCAAGCTAGACGCGTTCTGGCGGCAGGCGGTGCGTCTCGAACTGCGCTGCGTCGACGGGCGCGACAACCGCGTGTCGCGCCAGACCCTGGGACCCAAGGCGGTCGAATGGCTGGCGACGCATGCCCCCGAGCCGCTGCCGCCGCTGCCTGCGGCGTCCGCGACCGCGCTGCCCGCGCTGCGGGCCGAACTGGCGCGGCGGCAGGCGGCGTTCGGCGTCGCGTCGCCACAGCTGCTGCCGGTGCTGCTGCGGATCGCGGCGAATCCCGCCCAATCGGTGCGCGAGAGCAGCGAGGCGCTGTCGAACGCGCTGGCCATCGCCGAGACCGCGCGCGCGCCCCACGACCTGACCGGCTACCTGCGTATCGAGCAGCTACAGGCGGATATGCCGGCTAAGCTGAACTATGCCCGGACTGCCGACCTCATCATTCAACGGCTCGCGGCGCTGCTCGCGCGCTTCGACGCCGAGGGCGAGGGACAGAGCTTTAGCGCGGCGCAGGCGGCGTCACGCCTCGCCGCTTGGGCGGCGGTGCCGCGCGATAACGCTCGCATGCGGGAGGCCTACGCCCGCGTCCTCGCGACGCCCGTCGCGGTGCTGCCCGAGGGCGATTTCCTGCGTCAGGCGGCGCGGCTCCAGCTCGCCTCGCTCGAGGCCGCAGACCGGAACCTCGACGCCGCCAACGCCCTTGTCGCGGCGACCGGACTGTCCCCCGAGCAATGCTCGGCGGTCGCCGTGACGCCGGTGACGACGAGAAACAGCTTCAGCGAGAATGATTTTCCGCGCGAGGCGTTGCGCTGGGGATTCGAGGGCAGCGTTCGCGTCGCCTTCGACATTGACGCCGAAGGCAAGCCAACGGGGGTTCGCACCGTGCTCGCGAGCCCGCCGCTGGTCTTCGACGACAGCGCTGAGCACGTCTATCGCGCCTCGCGGTATCAGCCGATCTTCGGTGGTGGTCGCAGCATCGGCTGCTCGGGGCAGCAAAAGGGGATCAACTTCGAGATCAAACGCTGACTTCGCGCGGGATCCCCCAGCTTGACCCCCGCCCCCCCATCCCCTACAGCGCCCCCGTTCCCCGGTGGGGGGCGAAGCGCCCGAGGGCGCACGTCGGTCGGCGCGGGTGCGCTCGCCGGCGCTCGATTAGTTGCGCGTTATTGGAGCCGGTTCTTCTGTTCGACACCCTATCCGATCGCCTGAGCGGCGTTTTCGACAAGCTGCGCGGGCGCGGCGCGTTGACCGAGCTCGACGTGCGCGCGGCGATGCGCGAGGTGCGCATCGCGCTGCTCGAAGCCGATGTCGCGCTGCCCGTCGTCAAGACCTTCATCGAACAATTGACCGAACGCGCCATCGGTCACGATGTCGTGCGCTCGGTGACGCCGGGGCAGCAGGTCGTCAAGCTGGTCAACGACGCGCTGGTCGAGATGCTCGGCAGCGAGAGCGTCGATCTCAACCTCGACGTGACGCCGCCTGCGGTCGTGATGTTCGTCGGGCTGCAGGGGTCGGGCAAGACGACGACGTGCGCGAAGCTCGGCAAGCGCCTGACCGAAAAATCGGGCAAGAAGGTGCTGATGGCGTCGCTCGACGTCGCGCGCCCCGCCGCGCAGGAGCAGCTGCGAATCCTTGGCGAGCAGACCGGCGTCGCGACGCTGCCGATCGTCGCGGGGCAATCGCCCGTCGACATCGCGAAGCGCGCGAAGACGGCAGCGCGCTTGCAGGGTTTCGACGTGCTGCTCCTCGACACCGCCGGTCGCCTTCACGTCGACGACGCGCTGATGGGCGAGATGCAGGCGGTCGCGCGCGAGGGTGCCCCGCAAGAAATCCTCCTCGTGGTCGATGCGCTGACGGGACAGGATGCGGTCAATGTCGCCACTGCGTTCGGCGGGCAGGTCGCGCTGACCGGTGTCGTGCTGACGCGCATGGACGGCGACGCGCGCGGCGGTGCGGCGCTCAGTATGCGCTCGGTGACGGGCAAGCCGATCAAGTTCGCCGGGACCGGCGAGAAGCTCGACGCGCTCGAGGCGTTCGATCCGGTCCGCGTTGCGGGACGCATCCTCGGCATGGGCGACGTCGTCGGCCTCGTCGAGCGCGCGGCGGAAACCTTCGAGGCGGAAGCCGCCGAGAAGATGGCCGCGAAGATGGCCAAGGGCCAGTTCGACATGGAGGACCTGCGCACGCAGCTCGGCCAGATGAAGAAGATGGGTGGCCTCGGCGCGATCGCCGGGATGATTCCCGGGCTCGCCAAGGCCAAGGCGGCGATGGCGGGCGGGGCGGTCGACGACAAGGTGCTCGGGCGCATGGAGGCGGTGATCTGTTCGATGACCCCCAAGGAGCGCAGCAAGCCCGAGATCATTTCGGCCAAGCGCCGTATCCGCATCGCCAAGGGCGCCGGGACCAATGTGCAGGAGGTCAACAAGGTCCTCAAGATGCACATGGAAATGGCCAATGCCATGAAGAAGCTCAGGAAGATGGGCGGCATGAAGGGCATGGCGGCGATGCTCGGCAAGATGGGCGGCATGCCCGGTGCTGGCGGCATGGGTGGCGGTGGCATGCCCGATTTCGGCAAGATGCTGGGCGGTGGCCAGGGCGGCCTGCCGCCGGGTTTCGACAAATTTCTCAAACGCTAATGAATTTTTAAAAGGACTGACTGAATGGCACTGGCAATTCGCCTCGCGCGCGGCGGCATGAAGAAGCGCCCGTTTTACCGCATCGTCGTCACCGACTCGCGCCAGCCGCGCGACGGGCGCTTCCTCGAGAAGCTCGGCACCTACAACCCGCTGCTGCCCAAGGATTCGCCCGAGCGCATCAAGCTCGATGCCGAGCGCGCGGCGCACTGGCTCGGTGTCGGCGCGCAGCCGTCGGACCGCGTCGCGCGCTTTCTCGACGCGATGGGTATCCGCACCCGCGCCGCCAAGTCGAACCTCAAGAAGGGCGAACCCGGCGCCAACGCCAAGGAACGCGCCGAAGTGAAGGCAACCAAGGCAAGCGAAGCAATCGAAGCCGCCGAGGCCGCCAAGGTCGCTGCCGCCGAGGCCGCGACCGCTGCGGCGGCCGCTGCTGCCGAGGCCGCTGCGGCCCCTGCGCCCGAGCCCGAGGTTGCCGTCGAGGCGGCTGCGCCCGAGGCCGAGCCGGTCGTCGATGCCGCTGCACCCGAAGCCGAAGCCGCGGTCGAGGCCGATGCCCCGGCAGGCGATCCCGCCCCGGCATCCGACCTCGAAACGGCGACCGAAACCGACGCTTCGCCCGCCGGTCCGGTGGTCTGAGCATGGCGGGGGGTGACCGGCCCGACGGTCGCGCCACCCCAGCGTCCGGTGGCGACCGCGTCACCCTCGCCGTCGTCGCAGGCGCGCAGGGCATCGGCGGCGAGGTCCGCCTCAAGCTGTTCGCCGAGTCCATCGCCAGCCTCGAACGCCACAAGGTGTTCGAAGCGGGCGGCCGCACGCTGGCGCTCGTCCGCATCCGCCCCGACAAGGGGCCGAGGAGCGGCATGGCCGTCGCCAAGTTCGCCGAAGTCGCCGACCGGACCGCCGCCGAGGCGCTGCGCGGCACGCCGCTGACCGTCGCGCGTACCGACCTGCCCGCGCTCGACGACGGTGAATTCTATGTCAGCGACCTGATCGGGCGGCCCTGCGTCGATACGGCGGGAGCCGCGCTGGGAGCCGTTGTCGCGGTCGAGAATTTCGGCGCGGGCGACATCATCGAGATCGCGCGGCCCGATGGCCGAACCTTCATGGTCCCGTTCAGCCCCGCCGCGGTCCCCGAGGTCGGGGCAACGGTGGTGATTGACGCCGATTTCGTCGCTTAGTATATACGCTGCGGATATACGGAGGCTGCCGTGTCGACCCGTCGCGCGACCAGGATTTTCAAGTCGGGAAATTCGATGGCGGTGCGCCTGCCCGCGTCGTTCGGCGCGGTCGCAGGTACGCCAGTCGAAGTCCGCGAGGAGCAGGGCCGCTGGATCGTTGAGGCGATCGACAACGCCCGACGCCGCACGATCGATGTCAGCGGCTTCGCGGGCAAGGCACCGGGCGCACGCTTGGGACCTCGCGAGGACTTCGACGAGCGGCCCAGCACGATGACAGCGCGCACGGCCGCCGCGCGGGCGTGATCATCCGGTACCTGATCGATGCCGATGCTGCGGTCTATTCGATGGACGAGGGACACGACGCGCTGACGGCACGGATCAACAAATGCTTTCCGGGCGAGATCGCCATCTCGACGATAAGCTTCGCCGAAATTGCCTATGGTACCGTGGCGGGCAAGCCACCCGCGCCCGACGTGCTAGAGGCATTCATCTCGGCAATCCCGCTGGTCGCATTCGACGAGGCGGCGGCACGCGCCTATGCTCGCCTGCCGTTCAAGCGGGCGCGGTTCGACCGGCTGCTTGCGGCGCATGCGATCAGTATCGGCGCAACGGTCATAACGAACAACGTGGCCGACTTCGCCGATGTGCCGGGGTTGCGGGTCGAGAACTGGACGCTCCCCTGACCTGGTCCGCCACCCTGCTTACGCTTTATCCCGAGATGTTTCCCGGGCCGCTGGGCGTCAGCCTCGCCGGGCGCGCGCTGGCGGACAGGCTCTGGTCGTGCGCCGCGCACAACATTCGGGACTTCACCACCGACAGGCATCGGTCGGTCGACGACACCCCGGCGGGCGGCGGACCGGGTATGGTGCTGCGCGCCGACGTGGTGGCGGCAACGCTCGATGCGGTGGCAAACGGTACGCCGGTGGTCGCGATGACGCCGCGTGGGGCCCCGCTGACGCAGGCGCGGGTGCGCGGCCTCGCGCGCGGACCGGGCGTGACGATCCTGTGCGGGCGCTTCGAGGGCTTCGACGAGCGGATCTTCGCCGCGCGCGGCATCGAGGAGATCAGCATCGGCGACTATGTTCTGTCGGGCGGCGAGACGGCGGCGCTGGTGCTGCTCGATGCTTGCGTGCGGCTGCTCCCCGGTGTAATGGGCGCGCCCTTGAGCGGGGACGACGAGAGCTTCGAAAGCGGTCTTCTCGAACATCCGCACTATACCAGACCGCCCGTATGGGAGGGTCTGGCGATCCCCGAAGTGTTGCGATCGGGGGATCACGCGAAGATCGCGGCCTGGCGACAGGCGCGTTCCGAAGCGGACACACGGCTACGGCGGCCGGACCTGTGGGAGCGCCATTCCGGCGCTCGGGTCCAGTCGCCCTCTGGCGCGCACGTCGAAGAAAGCGAATGAGATGAATCTCATCCAGACGATCGAAGCCGAGCAGATCGCCAAATACGTCGAGGCGAAGGCCATCCCCCAGTTCCGCGCCGGAGACACCCTGCGCGTCGGCGTCCGCGGCGTCGAGGGCGAGCGCACGCGCGTCCAGAACTACGAGGGCGTCTGCATCGCCCGCTCGAACAAGGGCATGGGCAGCAATTTCACCGTCCGCAAGACGAGCTTCGGCGAGGGCGTCGAGCGCGTCTTCCCGCTCTATTCGCCGAACATCGATTCGATCGAGGTCGTGCGGCGCGGCATCGTGCGGCGCGCCAAGCTCTATTATCTGCGCGGGCGTTCGGGCAAGTCGGCGCGCATCGTCGAGAAGCGCGATCCGCGGCCGGCGCGCGAAGCGTAGCGCGGCCCCGCGGAGGTCGGGAACGCGCTTGCGTTCGCGGCCTGCGCTGCGGACTCGCGCAGGCGCGGGCGGCGGGTCGGCGGCAAGCCCGCCGAACCCGTCCGACGGCGCGGCTTTGCCGCGTCGCCCTTTCCTTCCGCACGCCAACAGCGTCTAACTCCAGCGCATGACCAGCCGCGCCCTGCAGACCGCCGTTCTGACAATCCTGTGGATCGCCGCGACGCTTGCGGTGCTCAGTCTGCTCGGCCCCGACTGGACGCGCTACTTGCCTGCGTCGTGTACCGCCACGCATTGTTTCTGCGAGCTGCCGCGGCGTGGCGACCTGCTGCTCCAGCCCGCGAACACCTGGTCGTCGTTCGGCTATGTCGCGGTCGGCAGCTGGATCATGCTGTCGGCAACGCGTTCCGCCGCAGCAACGGCATTCGCGGGGCCGGGAGTCGTCTGGTACGGTCTCAGCGCGGTGGTCATCGGCGTCGGCAGCGCCTTGCTGCACGCGACGCTGACCCTGTGGGGGCAGTTCGCCGACGTCGTCGGCATGTACCTGCTGACGGGCTTCGCGCTGACGTATGCCGTGGCGCGGTGGCGCAGCCTGACGGTGCAGCAGGCGGTGATCTTCTACGTGGCCCTCTGCGCCGCGTTGATCGCGTTGCTCTACGTCGTCCCCGACGCGCGGCGTTACCTGTTCCTCGTTCTGTTGATCGTCGCGATCATCGTCGAGATGGCGCTGGCGCGACCCCGGCGGCCCGGTGTCATCGTCTGGCTGTTCGTCGCCGGGATCGCCGCGAAGGCGGTCGCCTTCGGGATCTGGATCCTCGACAATACCCGGCAGGTCTGCGCGCCCGACAGCCTCGTCCAGGGCCACGCCGTCTGGCATCTGCTGGGTGCCACCGCGATCGCCTGCAGCTACGCCTATTACCGCAGCGAACGGCGCGGCCTGACCTGAGCGCGTTCGGCCGGCCTAGCCGATCTCGCGTTCGAGGCTCGCGAGCAACTCGGGTACCGTTGTCAGAAACGGTCGTTCGGCCTCGAGCACGGCGCGGAAGGCGCGCTGCTTGAACGGCGCGCTATCGAATGACACGCCTTCGGGGAGCGTCGAGACGACGATGTCGATCAGCCGATCGGCGGCATGGAGACGGCCCCAAAGGTAATCGTTCTCGCGGTAGGCGCGGCTGAAGAACGCCCCGAAGGCGTTGAACTGCGTGCCCTTGAGCGTCGCAGCGGCCCCGCCCTTGCGGATCGCCACGGCGTCGTCGGGGGAGATGCGGTCGACCTGGATTTCATCGAATTCGTCGATGCCGTCGCCTTCGAGCTGCGGCAGCATCGCGATGTCGTAGAACGGAAAGCCGAGATAGGCGCGCAGCAGCGCGCGGCGCAGCGGCGTCGGCAGATCGGGACCGAGCAGGCCGACCAGCGCCGCGTCGCTCGCGGTGTCGAGCGCACGCAGGTCCATTGCCGCTGCGAGCGCTTTGAGCGCCGCCGCCGGTTCCGCCGCCGCGTCCCTGGCCGCCGCCCGTGCTGCATCGTCGTAGAAGGCCTCGCGCCGCCGCTCGAGATAGGGCGCGAGGATCGTGTACAGCACGGCCTTCACGCCTTCGACCGCACGTCGCTCCTTGAGCGCGGCCGTGGCAACGCCGAGCATGTTGAGACGCCGGATCAGAAAGCGCAGGCGGCGGATGCGGAAGCCGAGATCGAAATTGCGCAGGAACAGCACATAGTCCGACGATGCTCCGTCGCGCCCGGTCGCGGCATCGACGGCATCGACGCCCTGCGCATGGACGGTCGACCACAGCGCCGCGCGCACCCCCCGGTCGGTCCCGGCGGGGAGATGCCCGCCGAGCGCGACGATTCGCTCGACAGCGCTCTCGACGACATGGCTGAGCTTGAGCTGGCCATAGGCGGCGTAGGCGAAACCCGCCTCGCGCGCCGCCACCGTCTGGGTCCGCGAGCGCCAGTCGGACAGGCGTTCGGGGGTCAGTTTGAACAGGAAGAAACGTGCCCCGACCGCGCCCTCGATTGCCGCGTCGACCGCCGGGGTCATGCCGTCGACGACGAAGCGCAGACGGCGGACCTTTGCCGACAGCGCCTCGATCGCCGCGAGGTTGTCACGGATCGGCTGTTCGCGCGGGATGTCGGCAAGGCTGCGCAGCACCGTCGAGAACCACCCCGGCAGCGCGGAGTCGCTGCCCATACCGGGGTCGTGGCCGCCGGGCTTGGGGTCGATGTAGACGAAGCGGCGATCGACCTCGCGATGCGCGGGGCGATGGCGCAGCGCTTCGATCGCGGGGCCGAACGGGCGGTTGTTGAGGACGCTGCCGTCGATCAGCGTTGCGCCCGCATAGTCGCCGCCGCGCTGCGGGAACAACCGTGCCAGGAACGCCTCGCGCCCCGGCCAGCGGTCGCCGCGCGTCGCGACGACGGTATCGACCTCGGCGACCCGTGCCGGCGGGAACGCGCCCGGGAACGACGCCGTGGCGCGCGCCGCGAACGCCAGTTCGGCGCGGTGGCCGAGGCTGCGCCGAGGCGCACCACCCTCTCCCGCCGCCGCACCGGGGGCGTTGAATGCGATGACCAGCCGGTGTTCGGTCTCGACGATGTCGGGGGGCGAGTGGAGGCGCAGATGGTCGGGCGCGCCGTGATAATCGGTGACGGTGACGAACAGGTCGAGCGGCTGGCTGGCGGGGAGCAGTGCGGGGCCGCGTTTGCCCGCCTCCATCGCCGCCAGCGCGTCGTAGAGCATCGCAGTGAACGCCGCGCCCGAGAACGGCGGGTGGAACCAGCGCGAGCGCATCAGCTTCGACAGCTTGGCGCGCACCTCGGTCTGCACCTCGGGCTCGCTCATGTCATTCAGGCCGATACCGCGCCGCCGTGCCCACCATACCAGCGGCCCCGCCCACCATTTGCTGAAGCGCGTCGCGGCCCCCATCGGCTCGAGCAGCTTTTCAATATCGGCGCCGCCGAGCCACAGGTCGCGCAGCGGCTCCATGTCGTGCCCGCCCGCGATAGCGTGCGCGAGCAATATGCCGTTGATCCCCCCGGCGCTCGCGCCCGCGACGATATCGGTCAGGACGCGCAGTTCGAGATGCGGGCTGAGCGCGTCGAGCAGGTCGCGGTAGACCGCCTCGGTATCGGGCACCGGCATCGCCTCACCCGGTGCGGCGCGCGCGGCCGAGGCGCGCAACAGCTTCCACACCTCCTTGGTGATGCCGTGCATGTAGATCGCGAGGCTGACGCCGCCGTAGCAGACGAGCGCCAGCCGCAATTCCTTCTCGCGCATCGCCGAAGCCCCCGGGCAGGTACCGATGCTAGGCGTTTCGGCGGCGGCGGCGCAACGGTTTCAAGGCGGTGGGGGCGCCGCGATCAGTTCGCCGCGCAACTGTCCCCCGCCCCGACGTCGAGATCGAGACATCGCCCGTCCACCGTCGTCGTCTTCACCCCGAGCAGCGCCGCGAGTGTCGGTGCGATATCGACCGTCTCGACGGGCAGCGGCTGTTCGAAGCCGCTCGCGCCCGGCCACCAGAAGATCATCGGCACGCGGCGATCGTAGTTCCATGGTGAGCCGTGGCCCGCGACGGTGTCGCCGAACGCCTGCGGTAGCGAGCCCGTCGAATAGGGGCGGTAGGCGACCGCGATATCGCCGCTACGCTGCGCGTCGAAGCTGGCATGGAAGCGCTCGGCGAGCGTCCATTCGTCGACCGGCGTGCCGGGGCGTGGCGCGGCGGCGACCACCTCGGCGCGGGAAAAGGCGGCGTAGACCTCGGGCCGCGCCTTGAAGCGCGCCAACGCCGACGCAGCGATCCTGGCATCGAGCGCCGCGTCGCGCTCGCCGAAGCCGGCGATGCTGACCTGCTGCGCGTCGCCCGCGAGCGGGAAATAGTCGAGCTTGAATTCTTCCTGCAGCGCCTTGCCGATGTCGGCGAAGGCTTCGCCGCCCAGCCGCTTGGCCGCGACGCCGCGCGCCGCGACGCGTTCGGCGGCATCGACCGCGCCGTGGTCGGCGGTCAGCGCGACGACGACGGGGATCTTAAGCGCGGTCAGCTTCGCCAGAAATACCCCGAGCGCGCGATCGAGGTGGGCGAGGTGGTCGCACATCTCGACGCCCTCGTTGCCGTAGCGGTGACCGACGTAGTCGGTCGCGCTCAAGCTGATCGCCAGCACGTCGGGGGCGGTCCCGCGCCCGAGCTTAAAGCGGTCGAGCAGCACCGTCGCCATGTCGAGCGTCACCTCGTCCATGCCCGGCGAGGCGCGGAAATATCTGAGGTTGGCGGGATCGTTCCAGCTACCCTCATAGCCCATCGGCGGAATGCTGTGCGCGATCGTCAGGTCGCCGAACTTGTCGGTGCCGCTGGCGACGCAGCGCGCGTCGAGCCTGGTCCAGACCGGCGGCTTGACCTGCCAGCGCTTGATCAGCGCCGCATTGAAGCCCGCGACAGGTTCGAGGCGCTTCGCCGCCGTCGTACCGGCCGGAACCGAGGTCGTGAACGCCAGCTCGTCGTCCCACCAGAACACCCCGTCGGGGTTGTGCCCCGCCATGGTGATCGCGGCGCGGTCCTTGCCCGACACGGCGTAGACGCGGCTGGCGGGGCTCGCCGCCTTGAGCCACTCGCCGAGCGTCGGGACCTTGAGGTTGGCGGGGCCGCGCGCGACGCTATCGCGCCCCGGCACCGGACCGGCGGGATCGGTGACGCAATAGACCTGCGCGCCCTGGTCGCTGTCGTACCACTGGTTGGCGACAATGCCCGTCGCGGCCGGGTGGCGGCCGGTCAGGATCGTCGAATGGCCGGGGCAGGTCTCGGTCGCGGCGTGGCTCTGATAGCCGCTGGGGTAGACGACGCCGTCCTGCAGCGTCCTCAGCCCGCCGGTGAAGCGCCCGCGATACTGCTCGAACAGCGCCGCGCTGAACTGGTCGAGCGAGATCGCGACGACGAGCTTCGGGCGGGGCGGCGGCGATGCGGCGGCTGGAGCGGCGATGTCCAGCGCCAGCGCAGCGACGCCGATGATTTTCAGCCAAAATTGCGCCATCGCGCTTCTCCCCATGCAGCCGCAGTCCGTTTAGGCGGCGCCACCATCGGCATCAATTGCGCCGCGACATTGCAAGCACGTGACGCTGGCAGTTCGCGCCTTCCATTACGCCCCTGTGCCGCATAGCGTGCAATCATGACTGCTCGCGAAACCGCCCAAGAGCACGACCGGCGCCAGATCGACCGCATGGTGTTTTTCAGCGATGCAATCTTTGCGATCGCCATCACCCTGCTCGTTATCGAAATCCACGTGCCGCGATTTCCCAACGGCTACACGAGCACACAACTCAACCAAGCACTGCTTGAGAACATCCCGCAGTATATCGGTTTCCTCGTCAGCTTCTTTGTCATCGGCCGTTTCTGGATCGTCCATCACCGTTCGTTCGGCTATCTGCTGCGCGCCGATGAGAAGCTGGTTTGGCATAATCTGCTGTTCCTGCTGACCATCGCGTTCATGCCGTTCCCAACGGCGATCATCAGCAATTTTGCCAGCAGCCGCACGGGCGTCGGCTTTTATGCGGTGTGGCTGGCGATATCGGGGCTGTTCAATCTGCGCCTCGCGCTGACGCTGACACAGGGCACGCGGCTCGATCCGGCGGTGGGGGTCGCCGAACGCCGCCTGTGGGTGCGCCGCGCGTGGTCGCCGATCGTCATCGCGAGCCTCGCCTTCGCGGCGGCGATGTGGATACCGCTGGCGGGGCTCGTGCCACTGATGGCCAGCCCGCTGCTGGTGCGGCTATTTCGCTTGGGCAGAAATGTCGACACGGGCTTGCCGACCTGACGGCACCTCGCTATGTTCGCCTTCCGTTCCTGGAAGGAAACCCGTGGCCCGCGCTGCCGTCCGCTATGTCTGCCAGGGCTGCGGCTCGGTCGCGGCACGCTGGGCGGGGCAGTGCGGCGACTGCGGCCAGTGGAACACGATCCAGCAGGAAGCGAGCGCGGTCGTCACGCCGTTCAGCGCGAAGCACTCGCTGAGCGGCGGCGGCACGCGCCTCGCGATGGCGGGGCTCGACGACGACGTGGCGATCCCGGCGCGGCTGTCGACGGGCATCGCCGAGCTTGACCGGGCATTGGGCGGCGGGCTGGTCGCGGCGAGCGCGGTGCTGATCGGCGGCGACCCCGGCATCGGCAAGTCGACGCTGCTGCTGCAGGCCGCGGGGCGCATGGCGCAGGACGGCCACCGCGTCGCCTATGTTACCGGCGAGGAAGCGTCGGATCAGGTCCGCCTGCGCGCGCGGCGGCTCGGGCTGGCGAAGGCTCCCGTGCAGCTCGCCGCCGCGACTTCGGTGCGCGATATCCTGACGACGCTGAGCGCCGGTCCGCCGCCCGCGCTGCTGATCATCGACTCGATCCAGACGATGCACTCGGACACGCTCGAAGGCGCACCCGGGACCATCAGCCAGGTCCGCGCCGCCGCGCAGGAGCTGATCCGCTATGCCAAGACGAGCGGTGCCGCGGTGGTGCTGGTCGGCCACGTCACCAAGGACGGCCAGATCGCGGGGCCGCGCGTCCTCGAGCACATGGTCGACACCGTGCTGTATTTCGAAGGCGAGCGCAGCCACCAGTACCGCATCCTCAGGGCGGTCAAGAACCGCTTCGGCGGCACCGACGAGATCGGCGTCTTCGCGATGGGCACCGAGGGGCTGGCCGAAGTTGCCAACCCGTCGAGCCTGTTCCTCACCGACCGCGACCGGCCCGTCGTCGGCACCGTCGTCTTCCCGGCACTCGAAGGCACGCGCCCCGTGCTGTGCGAAATCCAGGCGCTCGTCGTGCGGCTGGCGAGCGGCGCGACGCCACGGCGCGCGGTCGTCGGCTGGGACGCCGGGCGACTGGCGATGATCCTCGCGGTCCTCGAAGCGCGCTGCGGGCTGAGCTTTTCGGCGTGCGAGGTCTATCTCAACGTCGCGGGCGGCCTGCGCGTCCAGGACCCCGCCGCCGACCTCGCCGTCGCAGCGGCTTTGATTTCCGCGCTGACCGAGGCCGTCGTCCCCGCCGACACCATCGCGTTCGGCGAGATCGCGCTGTCGGGCGAGGTGCGTGCCGTCGGCCACGCGGGCCTGCGCCTCAAGGAGGCGGCGAAGCTGGGATTCGGCAGCGCGCTCGCCCCCGCCTCGACGGTAGGGGGTGGGGTGCGCGTGCAGGGCTTCCGGACGGTCGCGGCGCTGGTGGATTACCTGGGGGGCGGGGGCTCGCGCAAATCCCGGTCCTGACCCCCGCCCTTGCCCCGCCCCCGCCGCCTCCCCTACACCCGCCGCAATGACCGCCCTCACCGCCATCGACATCGTCGTCCTGCTGCTGATCGGCTTCGGCTCGCTGGCCGGCCTGGCGCGAGGCTTCGTCACCGAGGTGCTGTCGCTGCTCGCGTGGGTCGCGGCGATCTTTGCGGTGCGCTTCTTCTACCCGGCGGGTAAGCTGCTCGCGACCAGGCTGACGGGTACCGAGAGCGGCGGGTCGATCCTCGCCTTCGTGCTGATCTTCGCGGTGACCTTCGTGGTGTTCAAGGGCGTCGCGGGGGCGCTCGGCGCGCGGACGCGCAACTCGATCGTCGGGCCGCTCGACCGCCTGCTCGGCTTCGGCTTCGGGGCGTTCAAGGGGCTGCTCGGCGCGGCGGTACTGTTTCTCCTCGCTAGCATGGTGTTCGACGTCCTCGACCCCGCCAATCCGCGTCCCGAATGGCTGCGCGCCGCGCGCACCGCGCCGCTCGTCGAGGCGACGAGCAAGGCGATGGTCGATTTCGTCGAGACGCGGCGGCACCCCAAGGGTGTTCCCGCGAAGCCCGACGCGGACGCTCCGAGACAGCGCAGCGCCTTCGACCGCCTGCTCGAGGCGGCGCGCGAGAAGCCGGCGACGTGAGCCTACGCCTCTACAACACGCTGACCCGCCGCAAGGAGGACTTCACGCCGCGCGAGCCCGGCCGCGTGACGATGTATGTCTGCGGCCCGACGGTCTATAATCGCGCGCACATCGGCAACGCCCGCCCCGCCGTGGTGTTCGATGTGCTGCGCCGCCTGCTGCGCCACACCTACCCCGAGCGCCAGGTAGTCTACGCGCGCAACATCACCGACATCGACGACAAGATCATCGCCAAGGCCGAGGCCGAGGGCGTGCCGATCGGCGAGGTCACCGCGCGCTACGCCGACCACTACCGCGCCGATATGGCAGCACTCGGCGTCGAGGCCCCCGACATCGAACCCCACGCCACCGCGTTCGTCGAGGGCGCGGACGGCATGGTCGCGATGATCGGCGAGCTGATCGCGCGCGGCGTCGCCTATGCGGCGCAGGGCCATGTGCTGTTCGATGTCGCGGCCTTTCCCGAGTACGGCAGGCTGTCGGGCCGTCGCCTCGACGAGATGATCGCTGGCGCGCGCGTCGAGGTTGCGCCGTACAAGCGCGGTGCCGCCGATTTCGTGCTGTGGAAGCCGAGTGCCGACGACCAGCCGGGGTGGGAATCCCCGTGGGGGCGCGGACGACCGGGGTGGCATATCGAGTGCTCGGCGATGATCCGCGCCGTGCTGGGGGAAACCATCGACATCCACGGCGGCGGGCTCGACCTGATCTTCCCCCACCACGAGAACGAACTCGCGCAATCGGCCTGCGCCAACCACGGCGCACCGCTCGCGCAGGTCTGGATGCACAACGGCTTCCTCAGCATGGGGACCGAGAAGATGTCGAAGTCGCTGGGGAATGTTGCGCTGGTCGGCGATTTGCTGGCGGCGGGGTGGTCGGGGGAAGTCCTACGGCTGGCGCTGCTCAGCGCGCATTACCGCCAGCCGCTGGAGTGGACGGAAACGCTCCTCGAACAGACCAAGGCGACGCTCGACCGCTGGCAGGGCTTCGTGCGCCGCTCGGAGGACGACGAGGCGGCGGTGCCGGAGCGCGTCATCGCCGCGCTGGCGGACGATCTCAACACGCCCGCCGTCGTCGCCGCTATCGCGCGCCTGTCGCGTCTCGGCGATATCGGCGGCATGCGCGCGGCGCTGGCGATGCTGGGGTTGCTCGAACCGACGCGAGCGGCGCCGGACGCAGGGATCGACGACCTCGTCGGCGCCCGCACCGCCGCCCGCGCGCGCAAGGATTTTGCCGAATCCGATCGGATACGCGACGACCTCGCGGCGCAGGGGATAGTGCTCGAGGACGGGCCGCAGGGCACGAGCTGGCGGCGGGCCTGATCATTCCTCCCCTCCCCCCACTCCGCTGCGCGGGGAGGGGGAAGAGAGTTAGGTGAACTCCCTATCGACGAAGAGCACGCCCCCCACGTCATCCGAGCGCACCACCCGACCGCTCGCCTTCTCGCCGAGCCGCTTGAGCAGCGCGGGTTCGGGGATCGCGCCCCAGCCGACGCGCTTGGCCATCGCCTCGTCGGTCGGGATGAAAGCTTCGAGTGCCGGGTGGACCATCGCTTCGAGGCCGCCGGGCTTCAGGGTCGCGTTGGCGCTGCCGTGGTGGCCGACCTTGTAGAAGCGCGTGCGGCGGACGAGGTCGGGGCCGGTGGTGCCGTCGGCGAACACTACCTTGGCCCAGCTGCGCCAGTTGCCGACCTGCGCGTCGGCGGCGAACAGCAGCACGTCGCCGGTCCCGCCAGCGGGCGGCACCGGCGGCGGTGCTAGCGCGAACGCCAGCACGAGGCTGGTGTTGTTGGTCCGCGCGTCGAGTTGCAGCGCCAGTTCGGCCGACGCCCCCAGCCAGTCGCTGTCGATGCGCCGCCATGCCTGGTCGCGCGTCGGCTTGTCGGGGTCGTCCTCCTTGATCGGCGGCAGCATGTCGGGGCGCGTGCGACCGCTATAGTGATCGCGGACGAACGCCGCGACGCTGCCGACTTTGGCCGGTGCGTTACCCAGCGCCGACAGCGCGACACCCTCGGTCTCGTCGAACGGCGCACCGGGGTCGTCATCGACGCCCATGTCGCCGTCGGCCAGCGCGAAGCTGTTGTTGAGACTCAGCCCGAAGCCGTAGGTGTCGCTGACGCTGTCCTTGATGCCGAGCAGCGCGGCATCGCGCGGCGGTCCCAGCACATAGGCGGTAACGCCGAGCTCGGGGGGCAGCGGCGCGACGCTGCCGGGTTCGAGATAGTGGAAATTCAGCGGCGCGAGCGCGACGACGGCATTGCGCGCGTCGCGCGAGCGTTCGCCCCGGACACCGAAGTTGAAGCCGAGCAGGGCCTCGAGGCCGTCGGCGAGCGCCTGGGAGCGGGGGTCGGCGCGCAGCCGGTCGGCAGCCTGCGCGACCGCCGCCAGCCCCTCCCCCTTGAACTTGTCGAGCGCCTGCGCTTGCGGGTCGATGGGATTCTCGGTCCACGCCAGCCACACCGCGCCGACATCGAACTTTGCGAAGCCCTCTGCCGCCGTGGTGAAGCCCGAGATATGGTCCCAATGCTCGTGCGTCGCGACGACGACATCGAGGCGCGGGCGGACACCGGGGGCCAGCCCGACCGAGACATGGGTCGCGATATCGGCGACGACGCGGTCGATCATCGCCGGTCCGCCCTTCGCCGAGGTGTGGATGCCGCAATCGATGAGGATCCAGAAGGTCCCGCCGTCGGGTTTTGCGACCCCGAGCAGCGAACAGTCGCCGAGGCCGTGGCAATAGAGGCGCGCGCTGACGTGTGTCATGCCGGGTCCTCCGCGTGGAGCATCGCGAAGGGCTCGCGGCGGGCGAGCGCGCGGGTGTCGAAATATTGCGCGCGCAGGCCGGTCGCCGGGCCGCCCGCCATCGCGCGCTGGCGCGCCAGCCGGTCGGTGCTGAGCATGTGCTTGACGACGCAATAGCGGATTTCGGCACGCGGCGGGTAGCTGCCCGACACGGCGGGATCGATGATCAGCGTCGCGCCGCCGCGGAACCAGAAGAAGCTGTTGGGGTCGTCCTTGTCGATCGGGACTGCCGGATCGACGGGTTCGGCGCGGCGCTGCGCGATCACTGCGACGATCTGGTTCGCCACCTCGCCGTCGGGACGGACTCGACGCACGCGGCGCAGGCTGTGGACGCTGAAGCAGGTTTCGGTCTCGCCGGGGATCGCGATGCCGTCCTCGCCGTAGCGCGGCAGGCCGTGCTGCAGCCCGAAGCTCGCGGCGACGCCGGGGTCGTCGGCGAACACCTGCTTCAGCCGCAGCTGCAGGTCGAAGCGGCGCTGCTCGACGAGCTTGAACGACGTCCAGCGGTCGGAATTATTCGCCCAGTCGATCGCGAAGTCGCGCACCGCGTCGGCAAACCATGGCGGGTGGGGATCGATCGGGTGCCGCCAGACCAGCGACTCGATCGAAACGGTACGCAGGCGCGGCGGCAGCAGGTCGTGCTTGCGGAACGCCTGCAGCAGCGCGGTGCGGTAGCCGAGCCGGTCGTCGGGCACCTGGTCGACATCGGCGGTCAGCAGCGCGCGCAGATACTCGCCGAAAGTGATGTCGTTGGGCGGGCAATAATCGATGGCGCGGATGCAGATCCGCAGGACCTGCGACGCGGCCTTGCAAGTCTCGCGCGTCAGCCGCGTGACGAGGCCGGGATGGAGGTCGCCCGCCGGCAGCACGCCGGTGCCGCCGGTGGCGAGACGGATGAGGTCGCCGGTGCGACGCTCGACGATGGCGACGAAGGCTTCGTAGATCGCGAAGACGAGGATCGACCCCCGGCTGTGGACCTCGGTGGTCGCGCTATAGTCGAGCGTGCCGGTTGCCGGGTCGATATAGTCCCTGAGCGGCCCCGCCTTGCCCGCCCCCTCGCCGAACTGGCGCGCGAGGCCAGACAGCAGCCGCGCTGCGCCGATCTCGCCGCGCGCGCGGGCGATCTCGGCGCTGACGATGTCGCCGTAGGTGAAATGCTGGAACAGCGCGACGATGTCGGCGAAACCTTCGTGGAACGCCCCGACGTCGGGGTTCGACGCCTCCTGGTAGTGGCGGTGGACGCCGTCCAGCAGCGCGTGGGTCATCTCGTGCGCGACGATGTCGGCGCTGAGGCATGAGAACACCATCGAGCCGCGCACCGTCGCGTCGGTGCGCGCCGACGCGGCGGGGAAATAGCCGAACAGCAGCGCGACCTTGGATGGGCTGTAATAGGCATTCTGGGCGCGCAGCGCGTGCGGGTAGATGCGCAGGCGCTGGACATATTCGAAGCGCGACGCGATGCCCCGGCGGTAGCGGCGCGGCGCCCACAGCGCCTTGCGCCCGAGCGCGGCCTCGAAGTGGCCGATGGTCTTCATGCCGATGGCGTAGACCATCTGCTGGTGGAAGCGCGGGTTGCCCTCCGACGGCTCGAGCCCGTCGGAGATCAGCAGGTGCGGGTGGTCGAGATCGACGGGATCGTAGGCGCGGTCCGACGCCGGATCGACATCGACGACCTCGAGATATTCGCCGACTGGGCCGGGGCGCAGGATCGACTTGCCGTCTTCGCCGGTCTCGTAGGGAATGTTCACCGTGGCGAGGCCGATCGCGACGGTATCGAGCGACGCCCCGAGGCTCGGGTCGAGCGCAAAGACGCGCAGGCGGCGCTGCGCGGGGACGGGGTCGCGGCGCGCCATGCGGACCTGCCCCGGCAACGGCGCGGTGCCGGGCAGCGGCGGCGGTGCCGGCGGCGGGGCCGCGTCGCGCAGCCCGAGGCTCCGCGTCAGCGCGGTGGTCAGCAACTGCGAGGCCGCGCCGCTATCGAGGACGGCTTCGAAGAATGCCTTGCGGTTCGCCTCGGGCAGCGCGCCGTCGGGGTCGCCGCCGCCGCCCAGCAGCGCCGCCTCGATCTCGGGCGTGCGCTGCGCCAGCTGCATCAGTTCGAGACCGAGCGCATTGGCGCGCGGCGCGCTGGCAAGCGCGAAGCCGACGCCTTCGCCCGACAGCAGCTTGACCCATGCCCATGCCGCGCTGGCGGGCGGCTCCGCGCGCAGACCCGACGCAGCGGCGGGCCCGACCGCGAGCGCCGCCAGCGCATCGAGCGCGCCGGTGCCGAGAAAATGAAGCACCCCCGCCGCATCGAGCTTGGCAGTCGTCTTGCGTGCTGCGGCGAACAGTGCGCGGCGCACCGCCTCGACACGCATCCAACCCTGCGAATAGCTCTGATAAACGGGATCGCCCTGGTGCAGCGCGATCCACAGCGCGGCCGCCGCGGCGACCTGCGGCGTCGCGGCGCTGGTGCCCTGCCCGTCTTCGTGGACAACATCGCCGCACTTGAACGCCGCCCAGGGGATGTTCGGCGAGAAACCCGCGAGCGCCGTCGCCATCTTGAGGTCTGGACCCCAGCAGCCCTGCATCGTCGGCGCGACGAGATCGAAATAGGGCCGCCCGTCGGCCATCGTGCCCGTCGCGGCGATGACGCGCCGCATCCGCGCCGGATAGACCACCGAGCGGATCGGCAGCCCGGCAAAGTTGTTGCCCGCTGCCGTGACCATCGTCAGTCCGGCCTCGTAGGCCTTGTTGACCGCATCGGCGAGCGCGCCGCCGGCGTACCCGCCCATGCTCATCGACAGCACCTGCGCGCCGTTCGCCAGCGCGTGCTCGATGCCTTGCACCATCGTCGAGGTCGAGAAGCGCACGACGCCGTCGGCGATGCGGACGGCGACGATCTCCGCCCCCGGCGCGCCGCCGAACTGCGGGCTGGCGAGGATCGACAAGGTGCCGGTGCCGTGGCCGCGCGCGCGGGTGAAGGGGATGCCGCCCGTCGGCGTCACGTCGGCAGCGGAGTTGGCGGCGCCCTCGCCCGTCACGAAATTCGCCTCGCGCCCGGTCAGCAGGTGCGCCGGGCGCGCGCTGTGCGCGGGGTCGTAGCCGGTATCGAGATGCGCGATCCGCACCCCGCGCTGTGCCGCGTCGCCGACCTGCGCCGCCGCGCTCGCCAGTCCCGAGAAGGCGTCGCCGCGGTGCCATGCCGAGCCGGGGCCGATGGCGCGCCCGCCCGCGTCGGTTTGGAGCCGGAGCGAGCAGCGGTCGTCGGCTGCCACGCCCAGCCCCGGCGCATCTGCCTCGCCGTTCCGCCAGACCTGCCCGAGATCGGGCTCGGCGGCGATGACCCCGCTCGCCGCGGCGAAGCCCTGCCGCATGATGCGGTGCGCGTCGTCCCACGCGTTGGCCCCACTCGCCATCCGCGCCCACACGGCGTCGTTCGGGTGATCGGCGAAACCGCGCTCGGCAGCGGCGGCGGCGGGGACGGTCAGGATGACCTCGGGCGTCGCGCTGCCGCCCATCGCCATCCGGTTGGCCACGGCGAACCCGGCAGCGTCGGCGCGGCGCAGCTTGACCAGCAGGCCGTCGACGGGCTTCGCGGCGTCGAGACTCATCATGAGCGCTGCCTCACGTCGTAGCCTTTCGGAAGACACCCAGAGCCTGCAACAAAGCCGGGCCGGTGGCAACGAGCAGCGGCAGCAGCGCAACCAGCGGCTGCCCGGAGTCGAGGATCGCGCCGCCGAGGAGCAGCAGCCCGAGCGGCAAGATGATGAGCAGCGGCCAGACCGCGAAACGCCAGCCACCCTTGGGCGCATCGGCCTTCCAGCGCTGCAACGTCTGGGGCCGCTCGGCGTGCTGGACGAACGCCGCGAAGCTCGCGTTGAACAGGCGCGGCACGGGATCGTAGGCAACCAGCCCGCGCCGGATCAGCGACTTCAGCGCGTCGCGCGCCGCGATGCTCGGGATGCGCCGCATGCTCAGGTTGTGCAGCACAAGTTGCTCGGCGCGCGACGAGGCCGACCACAGCTGCTGATAATGTTCGATCAGCATCAGCCCGATGAAATCGATCGCCGCCTGTGGGCTGGCGGCATGCAGGTCGCGCGCGAAGCCGAGCACATGGTCGCGGTACAGCGCGTCATAAGCGGCGGTGGTGCGCAGGGACATCGACACCGGAATCGGCGTTCCCGCCGGCAGCAGCGTCGCGATGACGTGTTCGGGAAGCCCCGCCAGCTCGCCGATCACCGCCGTCTCGACCGCGGTTTCTCCCGTGCGCGGCGCGCGGATCAGCTTGTCCACCGAGCCGAAGATGAAGGTCTGGAAATCCTCGAGCAGTTTCGACCAGCGGATGTCCTCGCGCTGGCGGCGGATCGCTTCGAGGTCGCGGCCCTCGTCGGTCTGCGCGGCGATCTTCTCGTGCTCATAGGCCTGCAGCAGGCGCTCGAGCGGGGTCAGTTCGGCGACGAGCACGAGGGTCGTCGTGCCGTCGCGCACCCCCGGCTTCTCGACGAGCTTCTCGATGTACCGCAGCGCCGCGCGCCGCCGCTCGGGCTCGCGCAGCGTCAGCTCGAGATTGTAGAGGATGTAGTGGCGCGGCGGTGCCCAGGCGGGCGTCACCTGCGGCCCGGCGATCGGCGTCAGCGTCTCGTCGGACAGGTCGATGCGGTGGCCGTGGTCGAACAGCTGGTTCCTGAGGCCCAGCGGCGGACGGACGATCATCACCTTGGGCGGTAGCACGAGCGCGGCGAAATCGTCCGACAGCGCCAGCGGCGGGTAGGTCACGGCTTCGAGCGGCGTCGCGAGGCCGAACAGGCGCTCGAGGATCACGGCCAGTGCCGCACCCAGCAACCCGAGACCGAGGCCGACGACGACGACGATCCACACGACGCGCGCCAGCGACCCCGACTCCCATTCGATCTTCGGCTCGGCGAAGGTCGCCAGGCTGCCGAGCGCGAGCGACGTGCCGGGACACGCCAGCGCCGCGAGCGCCGGGGTCACCGTCGATGCGCCGGGCGCGGGACCGTGATACAGGCCCCTGAACAGCCGCTGCGCCAGTCCGGTGTCGCGCTCGGCATCGGGCAGCGGTCGCCAGCACCCCGCCGCGACCCCGGTCAGATCGGTCGGCGCGAGGACGCGGCGGCGCGCGGCGCGCAGGTCGGAGAAATAGACGTTCGAGATCGCCGCCGTTGCCGCCGTGCGCGCCGCCAGCCCGGCATCGAGGCCGATGCGCGCATCGGTGTCGACGCTGCGCCGCCCGAAGCGCGCCGCGTCGGCGTGGACGGCGATCATCGGCACCGCGACCATCGTCACCAGTGCGGCGACGACGGCGTTGCGATAGGCGCGCGCGGTATCGGGACGCAGCGGTCCACCCGCGCCCTTTGGCCCGCGCAGCACGACGATGCCACTCGCCAGACCCCCCGCCCAGCACGCCAGCGCGGCCCACAGCGGCCCGGCAGGCCACAGCAGCAGCAACAGCACCCCCAATGCCGCCGTCAGCGCCAGCGCGCCTCCCAGGCGGTTGTACGCCCCCCGCATGCGCGCATCGGGCCACAGCCACCCCCAGCGCGCCTTGCCGAGCGCCGCGAGCACCAGCGCGGGCACGCCCCACACCGCGACGACGAGCGCCGAGAAGCTCATCATCGTCGCGAGCAATACCTGCGCCGGCACCGCGTCGGCGCTGTCGTGCGAATGCCACGCGAGGATCGCCCAGTTGGTGAACGGCAGCCGCGCCAGCCCGAAATGCTGGCGGGCACCGTCGTAGGTCGAGGTCAGCGCCGGCGGGCCGTCGTCGGCTGCCTTCGGGCCGCGCAGGCGCGTCAGGATCGCGGCGAGCTTGGGCGATTTGAGTTCGCGGGCGGCATGTTCGAAGTGGACGCGCTGGCGGTCGGAGTGGAAGAGCACTTCGAGGCCGGGATCGCCGAGATCGACGACCATGAAGCGCTCGGTCGGCGGCAGCACCGGCACCAGCAGGCTGCGCAGCACCCCGGCGCTGACCAGCACGGCATCGGGCTCGCGGCTGCGGCCGGGGACGCGCTCCCCGACGATGGCGGGGAAGGCGACCAGCGTCTTGTCGATGCCGTCGCTCTGGCTGCGCACTTCCTCGATCGCATAAGCCGGCGCGGCAAGGAGTTCGCGCCCCGCGCCGGGCAGCCGCAGACGCTGCCAGCGCGGCCGCGCGCGCGTCGGCAGGACGGCGGTGTCGCCTTCGAGCGCGCGCCCGAAATAGGCGCGCGGGGCGACATCGAGGCGACCGCCGTTGTTCGAGCGGCAGGCGCTGATCGCCGTCCCCGGCCAGAGTTGCCCATCCTGCCCGACGACGAACGCCGACTCGCGCGGCGGCAGGCGCAGCGTGTCGTGCGCGGCGATGGCTTGCGGGTTGTCGAGGCTGGCGTGGCGCGTATCGACTTCGGCCCGACGGCGCTCGCGCAGCGGGTAACCCGGATCGGGCGGGCCGAGCACCGACGCGAGCGGCAGCGGCACCGTCAGGCAGTCCTCGGGGGGTTGCCAGACGCCGCGGCGGTCGCGCCAGCCCGTCGCCGTGCTGCCTTCGAGCCCGAGCAGCGGCGCAACCTCGGCAGCGAACTGGCGGCGGAGTTCGAGGACGGTGTCGGCGGTCCGCACCCCGGCGCGCGCGCGGCTCACCTCGACGTCGACTGCGAACGCCGCCGCCGCCGTCACCAGCGCCACCGCCCCGACAAGGCCCGCTGCGAGCGCCGCGACCTCGGTGCGCGCCAGCGCCTCGCCGGGACCGATCAGGCGCAGCTTGAGCACCGCCGTCAGCGCGAGCAGCAGCAGCAGCGGCACCGCGAAGCCGGCAAGGATGATCGGCGCTTGCGGAATGCGGTCGAGCAGGCCGCCCGCCGCGATCAGCGCCACGGCCTGCGCATGCACGACGCCACCGGGCTGCGGACCCGGCAGCGCAATATCGCGGACATAGGCGTCATAGTCGTGCGCGCCTGAACTGACGCGTGTCGGGCCGAGCGGGTTGAGCGTGCGCGGCGGCGCGGCAGCGGTCCTGGGGGCACCCGGCAGCGCGCCGATCACCGCTCCCGACAGCGACGCGGCGGGCTTCAGCTGCGCGAGATCGGCGAGCGGCAGCGGGTCGGCGCCGAACTGCGCTGCAACGTGTCCCTCCGCATCGGCGATCAGCAGCTCGAAGGCCCGCGGCATCGCCGTATCGGCGTGGATCAGTGCGGCGAGCGGCAGGCGCGCCGCGAAGCACAGGCGCGGTGTCCCGGCGGGGAGGCGCAGGACGCCGCGCCCCAGCCAGGCGCGCCAGTCGCCGCCCAGTCCCGGCAGCACGCGCCGGTCGGCGGCTTCGAGGGCATCGGCGTCGAGCGTGTCGCGGATTTCGAGGGCATCGGCGGCGAACCACGCGCGCCGCCCTCCCGCATCGGCGTCGGGGCACGCCGCACCGCTCGCCACGAGCGCATAATCGATCCTGAAGCGGCCAAGCTCGGGGTGCCAGAAACGCGCCTGCGCCTGCCAGCCGCGCGCCGCCGCCGCCGCGTCGGGGGCTTCGAGGCGCTGCGGCACGAAATTCTTTTCGGCCATCGAGGCGATCGTCGCGGGCCAGCTCGCCAGTCCCTCGGCGACGATCTGCAGGTCGTGGTCGTTGCGGTGCGTGTCGAAGCCGACGACGCGGTCGCTCGCCTGGGTCAGCCAGATGCCGAACGCCGCGACGAGCAGCGCAAAGGCGATCCCGGCAAAGCCGAGCCAGCGCGACTGTTTCGCCTGCGCCTCCGCCACCTGTCCGCGCCGCCCCCCGTTGCCACAACTCCGGACGCACACGCCACCAACTTGGTCAGCATGTTACTAAGCGCGACCGGTGTCGAGCGTCTTGGACGGAAGCGACGCGGTTGCGGGGCAGGCGCTGCGGGCTTATCTCGGGCGCATGGCCAAGCGCCCGCCTGCCGCCCCGCCCGCCGCCCCGCCCGCCGCCCCGCCCGCCGACGCCGACGCTGCCGCGCTGCTTGCGTCGCTCCGGCGTCACGGCGCGGTGCTTGAAAGCTCCGACCCCGATGCCCCCTTGCCCCCCGGTGTGACGCACGTGCTGGTGCCGGGCAAGCGCGGCGCGAAGCTGATCGAGAAGCGCAAGTCGTTCTTCTGACTTCGCCCTTCCCGCTCTCCGCTGCGCTGGAAAGGGAGGGGGCAGAGGCGGCGCTGCGCCTCATTGAGTGGCCCGGACCCTCAGCCCCGGTAGCCGCCGTCGAGCAGGAAGCGGCGGACGCCGGGGTCGGCGCTTAGACCGGCAGCCGTCTGTGCCGCTGCATGCGCCCCCGCCGCGTCGCCGCCCAGCCAGCGGATGCGCGCCTGCGCCGCCCACCACGGCTGATAGGTGGCGACATGCTGGATATCCGCAAGCTGGCGCACCGCGGTGTCGGTCTCGCCGTTCTCGGCATAGGCGACGGCGCGCGCGACGAGCACGCCCGTCGTCGGCGCGAAGCCGGCAAGGACGTCGTAAAGCCGCACCAGCGGTCCTGTGAAGCGCTCGCCGGTCATGCGCTGGTGCGCGTGCAGCGACTGGATCGCCGCCTCGGTCTGGAAGCGCCCCGGGGCTGCCGCCGCTGCCGCGCGCCGCAGCAACGCCTCGGCCTCGAGGATCATCGGGCGCGACCAGTGCGCGGTATCTTGCCGGTGCAAGGGTACGAACGCGCCGTCGGTATCGCGCCGCGCCGCGTGGCGCGCCTCGCAGTGCAGCAGCAGCGACAGCAGCCCGATTGCCTCGGGCTTGCCGGGCAGGAGTTCGGTCAGCAGGCGCGCCAGCCAGATCGCCTCGGCAGCAAGACCCGCGAGCTTGCCGTCGGCCCCGCCGACATCCTCCCACGCGGTGCCATAGGCGGCATAGACCGCTGACAGCACGCCGCCGACGCGCGGCGCGAGGTCGTGCGCCTCGGGGACCGCGAAGGCGATGCGCGCGTCGCGGATCTTGCGCTTGGCGCGCACCAGCCGCTGGCTCATCGTGGCGCCCGAGACGAGGAAACACGCCGCGATGCGCGCCGCGTCGAGGCCGAGCACGGTCTGCAGCATCAACGGAGCCTGTGCGTCGGGGTCGATCGCCGGGTGCGCGCAGACGAACATCAGCGCGAGGCGGCGGTCGCCGAAGCCGTCGCTCGCCGCGGTGTCGCGCTCATCCTGCAGCAGCATCAGCAGCCCGGCGGCCGCAGCGGCGGTGCGCCCACGCCCCGTCGCATGGCCGATGCTGCGCCGCGCCGCGGTGATCAGCCACCCGGCGGGGTTCGCGGGAACACCGTCGCGCGGCCATTGGACGAGTGCGGCGGCAAAGGCATCGGCGAGGGCGTCCTCGGCGGCGGCGATATTTCCCGAACGCGCCGCGAGGATTGCGAGCAGCCTGCCGTACGACGTGCGCGCCGCGACTTCCGCCTCGCTTGCGGCATCGCGGCGCGCCGCCACCATCAGTTCGCCGGTGGTGCGAGGACAGGCCGAATTTCGACCCCGCCTGCCGAGGCGCACGGTGCCCGCGCCGCCCATTCGAGCGCGGCGTCGAGGTCGGGCACGTCGAGGATGACGTAGCCGCCGAGGATTTCCTTGGTGTCTGCAAACGGCCCGTCGGCGACGTGGCGCGCGCCGTTGACGACGCGCAGCGTCGTGCTGGCGTCGGGCGGTTGGAGGCCGTTGCCGCTGACCATCGCGCCGCCCTGCGCGATCGCGCCCATGTACGCGCTCCAGCCGCCCCAATAGGCCTCGGCCTGCGCGGGGTCGAAGCGCTTGCCCATCTCGTCGCGGGTCTCGTTGAACAACAGCATGTAGTGCATGACGGGTCCTTTCAGGATCGAGCGGCGCGAGGCCGCCCACGTCGATGTGCGGCAGGCCACGCGGTTTTCGACCGGATACAAATTTATTTGTGCAAAGGTCTGGCTATCGTGCGTCGGCGGTTCGTTCGCGGATTGCGATGCTTCGCCAGCGCCACAGGCCGCCTGGCTGCCAGCGTGCGACACCACCATGGATCTGGAGCGCGATCGGACCGGCGATGCGTCCGCCGACAGCGGAGTTCGCGGTATCCGCAGCGATCGGCAGTTGCACGCCGTTGACCGTCACGGCGACCTGCGGAGCGACGCCGGCAACCCGGACCTGGACGACGTTCCAATCGTCGCGCTTCCATGCGGCCATGCCGGGATCGTCGGTCCAGCACGGTGCGGTCGCGGCCAGCGTGGGCGTCTGGTTCGCCATGCGCACGCCGCCGACGCCTTCCAGCCGTCCGACGCTGCCGCACGGCAACGTGTCCATCGTCAACTGATAGCCCGCACCCGCTTCGGTGACCCTGAAAAGAACGCCGCTGTCGTTGCCCCAGTCCGAACGGACTTCGAGATAGAGATCGAAATCGGCGAAGCTTTCGTTGCTGACCAGCAGGCCACCGCGTCCCGGGGGATTTTGCGCGCCGAGGATCATGCCGTCGCGAACGATCACCAGCGGTGTCGAACCATGGTTCGAGGTTTGGCTGATATGCCAACCGTTGAGGCTCTTCCCGTCGAACAGGGCGCGAAACCCCGGCGGCGTCACCGGCGGCAGGATTTCGCGTCGCGTGCGGCGATGATCCGGGACCGGAGCCAGTCCCGGCTCGAGGACGGTTCGCTCGGGCCCTGCGACAGGGCTGGCAGCCCTCGCCTCCGCCAGCGGCAGCGCCGCGAGCAGCAGCCCGGTTCCGTAGCCGGCCGAAACCTTGAAACGCATTGGCGAACCCCGGCCCAGCCCTCGACCCGTCAGTGTCCCCGGCACCCGCACGCGAACGCGATGCGCCGAAGCGTCGCCTCGCCGTCCTTGGTGGCCCCCAGCGCGTGGGTTTTCGAGCTTTTAGACGCGACGAAGCCGGTCGCCTTCGCGGGCACGTCGCCGAAAGCGATGTCGTCGCGGCGGAGCAATGTCTGGACGAAGCTGCGTACCTCCATCGCGAGGCCTGCGCTCGCATCGACCGCGCCGAGCATCGCCGCGCCGCCCTGTGGCCCCTCGCCGACGAACGCCTCGTGCGGGGCGACCGCGACGGCGTGCGCGAGGCGCGGGTCGAGGTCGTCGAGCGCGACGGCACGCGCGTAGCTCGCCACCGCCACCGCGCGCGCCCCGAACTCGACGCGGCGATAGCCGATTTTCGCGCCTGCCGGGGCATCGAGCATCGCCGCGACGCCGCGCGCCCCTGCCGCGCCCACTGGCTTGTCGCCCGCCACCGCGAAGCCCTTGGCCGCCGGCCCGAGCGGCACCTGCGGCGCGAGGAAGGTCGTCGCGCCGATGTCGATGCCGTGGTGCGCATAGGCCGCGCGGATCGCGGGGCCGTTGACGCCCTTGTACGCCGCCTGGTCGACGACGAGCATCGTCCGACCGACCGACTGGAAGAAGCGCGACTTGACGGGCGCGCGCGCGACCGCCCCGGCGAGCAGCCACGTCGCGACCTTGGTCGCCTGCCACAGACCGCCCTCGCCCCCCGGCGTCCGCGCGAAGACCCCCTGGATGATCCGGTAATAGCAGCCGCTGAGCAGCTGGCCGAGCGAATGCATCTCGTTGATCAGCGTGCCGGGCGGGCCGTCGTCGGGCAGCGATGTCGGGAAGGTCCAGCGATAGTCGTTCAACGCGTGACGCGGCTGCGCGGCGTTGTTGGTCGCGCCGTAGACGGTACCGATCGCCGCCGACAGCGCCTCCGCCGTCGCTTCGACGAAATTGGGCTTGGCGAGCTTCGCATCGGCCTTGAGGACCGCGACGCGCGTATCCTTGTCGGCGAGCGCGGCGAGCGTCGCGATACAGTCGCCGAAGCCCTCGTGGAACGCCGACACCTCCATGATCGCCGCGTCCCACAGGTCGGGGCGCAGCGCGTCGAGGATCGCGTGCCCGGTCTCGTGCGCGACGACGTCCTGCGACGCCCCCGACAGCACGAGCTTGCCTGCCACCGTCGTCTCGAAGAACGAAATGCTGACGCGGTTGTAGTAGGCGTTGAGATCGGTCCCCGCGTCGGGGATCAGCGCGAGACTTTTCAGCGCCGGCTTGCCCTGCCAGCCCTTGAGCGGTCCGGCGCAGTCCTCGAACGCCGCAATGGCGCGCAACGCCGCCTCGCGCGCCGCCCAGCCGACGTATTCGCGCGTGTCGGGCGCATAGACCGCCTCCTTGGCGAGCGCCTTGACCGCGAAGCCGATGCGCGGGGCCTTGCGGTCGGGGCTTGGCGAAATGTTGAGCGGCGCGCCGGGCACGCCGGGATCGTTGGGCACATAGGCGATCGTCATGCGCGGTCTCCGCAGCGGCACGAAGCAGGTGCGTTCTGAAGCTAACATGTTTCGGGTCCGACGGGGAGTGCCCGCGAATCGGTGGCGCGGTCGCGCCGCGAGCGCTAAGCCTAGCCGATATGTGGAAGGGGCTCGTCATGGCTGCGTTGCTTGCCGGGTCTGCCGCTGCCGACGCGCGCCCGCCCCACCGCCTGCCGGAGCGGCCCATCGTGATCGCGCACCGCGGCGCGAGTGCGCTGCGCCCCGAGCACACGCTGGCGTCGTACGCCGAGGCGATCCGCGCGGGCGCCGACTTCATCGAGCCCGACCTCGTGTCGACGAAGGATCATGTGCTCGTCGCCCGCCATGAGAACGAGATTTCGGGAACGACCGATGTCGCCGCGCACCCCGAATTCGCGGGCCGCAAGGCGACCAAGACGATCGACGGCGCGCCGATGACGGGGTGGTTCACCGAGGATTTCACGCTCGCCGAGCTGAAGACACTGTATGCACGCGAGCGCCTGCCGCAACTGCGCCCCGCCAATACCGCCTTCGACCACGAGCGCATTCCAACGCTCGCCGAGATCGTCGCGCTGGCGAAGGCTGCGGGGCGGACCGTCGGCATTTATCCCGAGACCAAGCACCCGAGCTATTTCAGCGCGATCAGCCTACCGCTCGAACCGCCGCTGCTTGCCGCGCTCGCGGCGGCGGGGTGGACGCACGCGACGTCGCCGGTGTTCATCCAATCGTTCGAGGTCGCCAATCTCAAGGCATTGCATGCTGTCACGAAGGTGCGACTGATCCAGCTGATCGGCGACGGCGTGTCGGGCGACGGCGTGACCTACGACAGCCTCGTCACCCCCGACGGGCTGCAGGGTGTTGCGGCCTATGCCTATGGGATCGGGCCGAACAAGGACCGCATCATCGGGCGGGACCTCGCGGGACGGCTGAAACCGCCGACGAGCCTCGTTGCCGACGCCCATGCCGCCGGCCTCAGGCTCCATCCCTGGACTTTTCGGCCGGAGAATTTCTTTCTGCCGACCGATTTCCGCGTCGGGGCCGAACCTGCCGCGCGCGGCGACATCGCGGCGGAGTATCGTACCTTCCTCGCGACGGGCATCGACGGACTGTTCGCCGACGATCCCGCCAGCGCGGTCGCAGCGCTCAAAGCGCCACGTTAGCGCTCAATGCATTGCCAGCGCGGATGCCGTGCTGGACGCCCAGCCCGATCAGCGCCGCCGCGCCGTTGAGCAGACGGCGGCAGTTGGCGGGGGACGAGCGGCGCGGCCCATAGCAGCAGCGACAGCCGCGACACGACGGTGAGCGACAAGAGCAGTCGCTCGCGTGCCGTCGTATGGGCGATCAGCATCGGCACGAATTCGAAAACGAGAATACGGTCCGCGAATCAGGCCGGTCCTGAGTGCGCCGCCGCCGCCAGTTCGCCAATGCGCGCAAGCATCGACGCGAGGCCCTGCGTGCGGTTCGACGAGAGATGCTTCGACAGGCCGAGCGCGTCGAGTTTCGCGCGCGTCGCCGCGGCGTTGATGTCGGCGGGCGGCTTGCCATCGACATCGAGCAACACCAGCGCGACGAGGCCCTTGACGATCGCCGCGTCGCTGTCGGCGGCAAAGCGCATCCGCCCGTCGTCGAGCGTGGGGTACAGCCAGACCTGGCTGGCGCAGCCGCGCACGCGCGTCGCCTCGGTCTTGAGCGCGTCGGGCATCGCGGGCAAGCCGCGCCCGAGGTCGATCAGCAGCCGGTAGCGGTCGTCCCAGTCGTCGAGCGCTTCGAACTCGGCCTCGACGTCGGCGAAAGTGGCGATGGTCATCGCTGCGGCAGGTGGGGGAGGCGGGCTGGCGGGTCAAGCGGGACAGGCATTGCCTGCGCCCTGCCCGACCTCATTCCGGCGTCGCCAAGCGCGGCGACGCCAGGACGACAACCGGTAGGCCAGGGCTATTTCCGCACCGTCACCTCGACGCGCCGTGCATCGGCGTTGGTCGCGCCGGTCCCCGTCGTGTCGGCGGGCTTCTCGAGCACGACCTGCGTGTCGGGCACCCCTGCCGCCTTGAGCGTCGCGGCGACAGCCTTGGCGCGGTTCTTCGACAGCTCGGCGTTCGCGGCGGCATTGCCCGTCGCGTCGTTGAAGCCCGAGATGACGAGCTTCGCCTTGGGGTCGGCCTTCGCCGCCGCGATGACGCCCGCCGCGCTCGCGGCGACCTGCGGTGCAACCGCCGCCTTGCCGGTGTCGAAGTAGACGTTGAGCTGCGGCGCGCCGTCGACCGTCGCCGCGGTTGCCCCCGCGCCCGCGGGAACCGCCGCCACCGGCGACGCCGTCGCCGGCCCCCCCGTCATCATGCCGGGGTCGTGATAGGCGGCGGTCGTGGGGTTCACCGCGTCGGGCGTCCCGCCCGCCAGATGCGGACGATAGTCACCGTTGCGCAGGTACGGATAGTCGGGAAGCATCGACACCCCGCCCATCGGTTTCGACTGGCCCTGGTGGCAGGTCAGGCAGTTGACCTTGTACGGATCGCCGAGCGGCCCCTTGCGGTGCGCCGGGAAGACGCTGGCGAGCGGCGTGATATATTCCTCATTGGTGTTGCGCACCATGCGAATACCGTACCACGCCGTATTGCGCTGCGCCCGACTCAGGTTCCACGCGCGGAACGACTGGCTGTTGTGGCAATAGGTGCAGTTGACCCCCAGCGACTGCGAGAGGTGCATCATCAGCCCATAGGTCTTCTCGGCCTCTTTGAGCGAGACCTGATGGTCGCCCGACGGATAGGGACTGCTCGATGCGACGCGGATGTTCTGCGCGCCCTGGAAGTAGTTGGCAAAGGCATTGTGCGGCAGCGAGGCATAGCCGACATCGACCAGCGGCGTGTTCTGCCCATGCTTGTTGCCGCGCAGCAACTTGCTGCCGTCGTCGCCGCTCGGATCGAACGCCCATTTATTGACGGGCACGTTATTGCCGCGGTGGCACGTCCAGCACGTCACGCCGGTCGCCTGAACGTGGCTGGTCCAGTTGTTGTTGAGATTGCGCGTCATCTGGATCATGCGGCGCGCCGCGACCTTGGTGTATTTCTCGTCCGACGCCATGTTCTCGGGGTTGTGGCAATAGTTGCAGCCCTGTCCCTCGGCGTCGCCGGGCGCGACCCACTGCGTCATCGACGCCATGAAGTGGTTGAACTCCTCGGTGCTGAGATCGGTCAGCACCTTGACGTTCTGATACGCTGCGGTGGCGCGCTCGCCGGTCCGCATCGATGCTTCGAGCGCGTAGGGCGGCGCGGGGATCGCGGCGGCCTTCTTTTTCGATGAGACGTCGGTGACCTGCTGGAGCCCGGCCCCGCGATAGCCGGTCTGGCTCCATTCCTTCATCCCCGGCTCGCAGGCGCTGAGCAGCAAGCCCGACGCAACGGCGGCGACGATACCAAGGGCGGTCTGGCGCTTCATTTCGCGGCTCCCGTGCTCGCCAGCGTCGCGGGATCGACAGTCCCGGTCGCTTCGTAGGTCGGCGCATAATGGTGCTGCTGCGCCCACAGATACCAGTTGTCGACGACCGTTCCCGTCAGCAGGATCCCGATGCCGCCGGTGAAAGTGGTCAGCACCGCGAACCACCACGCCCAGCGGTGGATCGACTCGGCGGTCGCGTTGAAGCCCATCGTCCAGCGCCAGAACAGCGCGCCGCGTTCGAAGGCGGTACCGCGGTCGGTGATCTGCTCGATCTCGCGCTCGGCACCATAGCGTCCGGTCGCCAACACCGTCGCACCGTGCATCGCGAACAGCAGCGTCGAGCCGTAGAGGAAGGCGATCGAGAGGCAGTGGAAGGGATTGTAGAAGAGGTTGCCGTAGCGGATCGAGAAGGCGGCGGTCCAGTCGAGGTGCGGGAAGATACCGAACGGCACCGATTCCGCCCACGATCCCATCGCCACCGGGCGGATGAACCCGATCGACAGCATCAGGAAGATCGCCGACAGAAAGGCCCAGGCGACGTGCGTGCCCATGCCCAGCGCCTTGGCGCGGGTATAGGTGCGCGCCCACCACAACAGCACCGAAGCGGTCATGAAGAACCCCGCCATTAGCCACCAGCCGCCCTGCGCGAGCGGCGGGAACACCTTGAGGCCGTACTGCGGCGCGGGCGTCTCGAGCGCGAGCCACGGCAGCTGGCGGATGAACTGGATCGGATCCCAGTTGACCGACGCCCACATGTTGAGGCCGATGATCTCGAAGGCGAGAAAGCCGCAGACCAGCGACGCGAGACCGAGGCGACCGAGATAAATTGGTCCGATCTGCGCCGCGCCGAGCTTGCCCGCCCAATAGCTGTAACCCGGGCTGCCGTCGCGCGGGAAACTCCCGGCGGGCAGCGGTACCCCCATCTCGGGGGCCGAGCGCAGCTGGATCTGGGTGAAGACGTTCTGATAGCGTGCCATGTCTTAGTACCCCCTCACGACCAGATCGGCAGGTTGAGCCACCACGTCCACCATTCGGGCCAGCCGCGCGTCCAGAACGGCCCCGAGATGATGATGCAGATCGCGCTCCAGAACCCCGCGTTCAGCGCAAGGAACAGCCCCAGCCGGTGGATGCCGAGCGTGCCGATCGAATAGCCGATCAGATCGCGGAAGAACGTGTCCTCGTACTCGGGCGACTTGACGTCGGTGCCCTTCGCCGGATTGACCGCCGACAGCACGAGGCCACCGTGCATCGCGAGCGCCAGCGTCGTCGTGAAGAAGAAGCTGACGGCGAGCATGTGCGCCGGATTGTAGTGGAAATGCAGATACTGATAGCCGGTGTTCGACACCCAATCGAGGTGACTGAAGATGCCGTAGGGGAAGCCGAAGCCCCACGCGCCGAGCAACATCGGCCGGATCACCACGAGGCTGACATAGGCGAAGATCGCCATGCTGTAGGCAAAGGGCACGTGGTAGCCCATGCCGAGCTTGCGGCTGATCTCGACCTGGCGCAGCGCCCAGGAGACGAAAGCCCCGATCGCGCAGAAGGTGATGATCTGCCAGAAGCCGCCTTCGCGCAGTGGCGCGAGGCCGAGGCCGTATTTGAGGTCGGGCGGCGCGATCGAGATCAGCAGCGGGTTCCAGGTCGGCCCGAGCGACGCGGCGTAGATGATGAGCAGCGTGCCGAGCAGGCTGCAGAACACCGTCGTGACCCCGAAGAAGCCGACGTAAAATGGTCCGACCCAGAAGTCGAACAGGTCGCCGCCGAGGAGCGTTCCTCCGCGGACGCGATATTTTCGCTCGAAGCTCAACAGCGCCATATGCCTGCCCCTCCGGCCGCCTTCGTCCTCGCGGGCGCGCGGTCCGTCCTAAATTCGTCGCGAACGTCGCGCACCTGCGCCGTCGCCGTCAGTGTCTTCGTCGCCGCATGTCACCGCGCCGCAGGGGCGGGAACGCACGTGCGATGGGCGTCCGGCGGAATACGGGTCGGCCCGCGCCCCGCCGGACGGGCCGTCAGCCTTCTTTGGCGGTAACCGCCCCCGAAGTCGTCGTGCCGGGGTTCTGCAACCAGTTGAACCGGTCGGTGCTGAGCAGGATGAAGTGGATCAGCAGCGCCAGGACGAACAGGAAGATGAACAGGGCAACCAGCGCGCGGCGCGGGTCGACCATTTGCCAGAGTCTCCACATGGTCTGGGTCTCCTTATGCGAGGCCGGTCGCGGCGGGTGCCGCGATGGCGGGGGTCAGTTCGGCCATGGCTTTCGCCTCGCCGAGCCACGGACGCCACTGCCAGACGAGGAAGTGCGCGACGATCGCCACAACCGTAAAGATGATGAAGCTCATCATGAACAGCTTGTGGAATTCCTTCGCTTCGGCCTCGCTGAGGTAAGTGCTCGGGCTGATCCGTTCGTCTCGGTCTCTGATATCGCTCATTGCTCCATCTCCACGTTGCCCGCCGGAAAATGGAAGCGCGCGAGCGCGTCTCCAGGCGGTATCGACACGGCGACCGCCGCCGTGACGATGGGTTGAGGACCCCCCATTATCGGGTCCGAAAGGGTGCGCGACCCGCGAAGGCTGATCGCCCTCATGCGGCCATGCTCTCGAGGGCGCGAGCGGCAGCCGCCAGCTCGCGCGCGGTAACGGCGGAAAGTCCGGCGGCCCGTGCCGCACGCTCGGCGGCATCGCGCAGGCGCTTCGCCGCGCTGATCCGCACCAGTACCGGCTGCGCCTCGACGAGTGCGTCGAATTCCTGCTTGGCGCTGTCGTCCCACGCGACCTGGGTCAGGAGGCGCGCGGGCGTCGCGTCAGCCTTATCCATCGCCGTCGACAGCGGCAGGATATTGAACAGCGCGTCGAAGAGCGCGTTGCAGACTTCCTGCACCAGCCACGTCGCGCCCGCGTAGCCCATGTACGGCGTGCCGGTGGCGCGGCGGATCGCGGCGCCGGGAAAGCTGGCCGGCACATACACGGCACGGCTGCCGAGTTCGGCCATGTACATGCGCTCGTTGTAGCTGCCGAACATCACCAGCGGCGGCGAGGTCCGCAAGGCTTCCTTGACCGCCGCATTGTCGGGCTTGACCCCGGCGGTGCGGCTGAAGCTGAAGGTGCACGGCAACCCGAGGTCCTCCTCGAGGAAGTTGCGCATGCCGCGCGCATAGGTCTCGGTCGCCACGACCGCGAAGCTCGCGGTGCCGAAGAAATCCTGCGTCACCGAACGCCACAGGTCCCACAACGGCTTGATCGTCGTGTGCTTCTCGCGCTCGATGAACGGCGCGGCGTCAAGGCCGAGCAACTCGCCGAGTTTTTCGAGGAACAAAGTCGTCGAGGTCAGGCCGATCGGCGCTTGCAGATACGGACGCTCGAGCGTCTCGCACAGCCCGCGCCCGAATTCGCGGTACATGCAGACATTGACCTCGGCCTCCGCCAGCCGCTTGACGTCGGCGAGGTGGCTGCCGAGCGGGAAGACCATATGGACATCGGCACCGACGCCTTCGATCAGGCGGCGGATCTCGTGGAGGTCCGACGCCATGTTGAAGCAGCCGTACATCGGCCCGATGATGTTGACCTTGGGTTTCGCGCCCTCCTTGCGTGGGCGGAGCGCGGGAACCTTCTTCGTCCCGTACTGCGTCCACAGCCACGTCAGCGCGCGGTCGGCGGCCTGCCACTGATCCTCGTCGATGGTACGCGGCAGGAAGCGCTGGATGTTGGTGCCTTCGGGCGTCACGCCGCCGCCGATCATCTCGGCGATGCTGCCCGTCACGACGACGGCGGGCAGGTCGCGGTCGAGCGTCGCCCACGCGCGCGTCCTCGCGCCCTCGGTGCCGTGGCGGCCAAGCTCGTCCTCGCCCAGCCCCGTGACGACGATGGGCAGTTCGTGCGGCGGCAGGCCGTCGGTATAGTGCAGAACGCTGGTGACCGGCAGGTTCTCGCAGCCGACGGGGCCGTCGATGATGACCTGCAGGCCCTTGATCGCGGTGAAGGCGTAGACCGCCCCCCAATAGCCGCCGGCGCGGTCATGATCGAGGATCAGCGTCATACGCCCACCGACTCTTCCGCCTTCGCGGCGGCGATGCGTTTGGCGGCGATCTTGGCCTTGAACTCGGGGCGCGCGCGCGGCGTGGCTTCCCAGATGCCGGCGGTGTCACCTTGGCCGACGCCCTCAAAGAAGGCCTTCATCCGGTCGAAGCGGATCTGGTTGCCGAGCGCGGCATTGACGACGGTGGCGAGGCTGCCCGCTCCCGCAACGCCCATCAGCGGGCGCGCCGAGATCAGGTTGGTGAAATACAGCGCGGGGACGGCCTTCGCCTTCGCATGCTGGACGACGGGCGTCGTGCCGATGGCGAGATCGGGCTGGTAGAAATCGACCGCGCTCAGGTCGTGCTCGAGGCTGGCGCGATACTGGACCTGGACGCCGCGCGCTTCAAGCCACTCGCGGTCGGGGTCCGACCACTTGGTGCGCGGGCAGGCGGTGCCGACATAGGGCACCTCCGCGCCGCTCTCGATGAGCAGGCGCGCCACCAGCAATTCGGAACCCTCATAGCCCGAGACGGTGATGCGACCCTTGATCGGCTTGCCCGCGAGCGCGGCACCGATGGCGGGGAGGAACTTGTTCTTGGCGGCGTCGACCTGGGCCTGCGCGACGCCGCACGCCTTGCCGACCGCGTCGAGCCACGCGGCGGTGCCGTCGCGCCCGACCGGAGCCGACGGCAGGACGGTGCGCCCGGCGGCTTCGAATTCGCGGACGCTCGCGGTGTAGAAGGGATGGATCGCCGCGACGGCGGCACAGTCGAGCGCGCTGTACAGCTCGCGCCATTCGCGCGTCGGGACGTTGGGGCCGACTGCCAGGCCCAGCGGCTCGAGCATCTGGCCGATGCCGATGGGATCGACCGGGAACATCTCGCCCAAGAGCGTGATCGTCGGCTTGTCGGTGCGCGTCGCGGGGGCCGCGACGGGTCCCGCCTCGACCTCCTTGCGCGCGTAGGCGAGCATCGCCCCCGCAAGCACGTCCTTCGCCTCGGCGTGCGTCGGAATGCCGAAGCCGGGAACGTCGATGCCGATGATGCGGACACCGTCGATCTGATCGGGGAGGAGTTGTAGCGGCACGCCGCTGGCGGTCGGCACGCACAGGTTGGTGACGACGATGGTGTCGTAGAGTTCGGGATCGGCCATCTGGTGGACGGCGTCGCGGATGTCCTCGAACAACTTGCCGGTGACGAGGCTTTCCGAATTGAATGGCACATAGCCGACCGAGCGCCGCGCGCCGTAGAAATGCGAGGTGAAGGTCAGGCCGTAGACGCAGCAGGCCGAGCCGCTGAGGATCGTCGCGGTGCGGCGCATCCTGAGGCCCACGCGCAGACTGCCGAAGGCCGGGCACATCGACTGCGGCTGATCGTGCGGCCCTTGCGGATAATCGGCGGCATAGCGCGCCAGCACCTCGGACTTCCCCGCCGCCGACGCAGCGGCGTGCATCGTCGAACCGCTGGCGCAGCCGCCTTCGACGACCGGGGCGGCGTCGTTCGCGGGGGTCAAGGCGGCACCCAAGCTCATACCGTGTCGTAAACCACTTCGAGGCTTGGCTTCACGACGAAGTCGGCGCCGCGCATGTCGGCCTGCGTCGCGGGGCGCAGCGTGACGTTGGCGCCGGTGTCCTCGGGGCTGAACAGCGCGAGCAGCCCGTCCGCCGACAGCGGGTTGGGGCGCACCGGCGGCGCCTCGGCGACGTTCTCGGCAAGCGTCTCGAACAGGCTGCCCCATTGGCCGTCGGGGGTGCCGATGATCTGGTAGTTGGCGCTCTTCTTGCGGATGTCCTCGTTGGCGGGGATCGAGATCAGCACCGGGATGCCGACCGCGTCGGCGAACGCCTGCGCCTCGCCGCTGCCGTCATCCTTGTTGATCAGTATGCCCGCGACGCCGACGTTGCCGCCCATCTTGCGGAAATATTCGACCGCCTTGCAGACGTTGTTGGCGACGTAGAGCGACTGGAGGTCGTTCGAGCCGACGACGATGACCTTCTGGCACATGTCGCGCGCGATCGGCAGGCCGAAGCCGCCGCACACCACGTCGCCGAGGAAATCGAGCAGGACATAATCAAAGCCCCATTCGTGGAAGCCGAGCTTCTCGAGGAGTTCGAAGCCGTGGATGATACCGCGCCCGCCGCAGCCGCGCCCGACCTCGGGACCACCGAGTTCCATCGCGAAGACGCCGTCGCGCTGGAAACAGACGTCTTCGATGCGGACTTCCTCGCCCGCGAGCTTCTTCTTCGAGCTCGTCTCGATGATCGTCGGGCACGACTTGCCTCCGAACAGCAGGCTCGTGGTGTCGCTCTTGGGGTCGCAGCCGATCAGCAGGACGCGCGTGCCCTGCTGCGCCATCATGTAGCTGAGGTTCGACAGCGCGAACGACTTGCCGCTGCCGCCCTTGCCGTAGATCGCGATGATCTGCGTTTCCTTGGTGACCGGGCCGGTGTGGACGGGGTCGGGCTCGATCGCCGCTTCCATTCGCATGAAATCGTTGAGGGTCAGCCCCTGGACTTTCTCGGCACCGGGCTCGCCCAAACTCATGCGGTCGCGCTCCAGTCGAGGATCATCTTGAGGCAGGCCGCATCGCCGAAGGCCACCGGGTAGGCGTCCGCCGCATCGGCTGCGGCGGCAGTGTGCGTAATCAGGCCGTCCAGGGACAGCAGGCCGCAAGCGATCAGAGAATTGACCGCCGCGAGGTCCGACGGCTGCCACTCGGCGGCGATCTTCAGGCTTGCCTCGCGCATGAAGGCAGGCGCGAACGCGAAGCCGACATCGCCCTCGTAGAAGCCACCGAGCACGATCTCGCCGCGCTTCGCCAGCCGCCCGATCAGCGTGTCGATCAGGCGCGCGTCGCCGCTCATGTCGCAGATGCAGCCATAGTCGCGGCGCGCGTCCTCCGACGGGTCGACGACACTGTAACCGGCACCGCCCGCGCGGCGTGTTTCGTTGGTCTCCCAAACCGTCGGCGCGGCGTGGCCGGCAGCGACGATCACGCGCGCCAGCAGGCGACCCAGCACGCCGTGCCCGACGACGAGTTCGGGTACCTTGCCGACGACGAGCGCGTGGTAGGCGGTGGCGGCGAGCGCCAGCAGCACGCCGCGCTCGCGCAGGTCGGCAGCGACCGGATGCGCGCGGGCGGCGGGAACGATGACGCGGCGCGCTGCCCCACCGAACAAACCGCGCGCGCCTTCGAAACAACTAGCGCCGGGGACAAATACTGTCTCGCCGATCCGCGCCTCGGCTCCGGCCCCGGCGGCAACGATACGCCCGACCGATTCATAGCCGGGGACGAGGGGATAACCCATGCCGGGAAAATTCGGCATCCGGCCCGTGTAGAGCAGACGCTCGGTGCCGGTGCTGATGCCGCTCCAGTCGATATCGACTGCAACCGAACCCGCATCGATGTTTCCACCATCGATGCCGGTCAGAGCGAGCGCGCGCAGCGACAGCTGGCCCGGCCCCTCCATGACAACAGCGATGGTCTCCATCACCGACCCTCAACCCCTTATCCTGCGGCTTTTGCGCCGCTTATTGCCCCCAGAGCTCCAACCTCGTGTCAGCCCGGTTGGACGCCTTGGAGTGTCAGTCTAGGTTGACGTATAGGCTTGTCAACCGCGTTCGTCGCGGCATCGTCAGCTAATTTACGCTTCCGCAACGATGGCGCGGGCGATCATGGGCAACGGCGTCGCCAATGTGCGACTTCTGGCAAACCCCGCCGATTCGAGCAGCTTGCCGACTTCGGACGGTGATCGCGCGCGGCCCTGCCCCATCGCCAGCAGGTAGAAACCGAAATAGGCGTCGCCGACCCGGTCGGGGCGGTCGCCCGCCATGGGTTCGGCGATCAGCAGGCGCCCCTTGGGCGGCAGCGCAGTGTGGACGGCGCGCAGCAGCGACAGTGCCGGACCATCGTCGTGATCGTGGAGGATGCGCACCAGCGACATCATGTCGTACCCCTCCGGCAGCGCGCCGCCGAAAAAGCTGCCGCCGTGGGTCGCGATGCGGTGCAGGCCGGCGCCATCGAGGCGGGAGCGCGCCCGCGCCGCGACGGCGGGCAGGTCGAACAGCGCGAGCTCGAGGCCGGGCTGCGCTGCCGCGACGGCACTCACGAACGCCCCCTCGCCGCCGCCGATGTCGAGCAGCCGGCGGACGCCCGCGAAGGGTCGCGCCGCGATCACCTGCGCGGCGACCATCGGCTGCGACGCCGCCATCAGCGCCGAATAGGCGGCAACTTCCGCCGGGGCGGCCACGGTGGGCGCGGTGCTGCGCGCATACGCCCAGTAGCGCGCGAGTTCGCCGCCACCGCCGCCGCGCCGCAACAGCGCCACCGGGTCGGCCAGATCGGCATAGAAGGCGCGGTGGTGCGCGATCATCGCCGCAGCGCCGTCATTGCCGGCCAGCGCCGCGCCGCGCGGGCCGAGCGCCCAGCCATCGCCGATGGGCTCGACGAGTCCGAGCGCCGCTGCGCCGCGCAGCAGGCGGCGCATGGCATCGGGCGGGAGGTCGCAACCGGCGGCGAGTTCGTGTTCGGCGACGGGTCCGTCCCGCAACCGCTCGGTCAGCCGCAGATCGACGAACGCGAACAGGATCTGCGAATGGACGAACCCCGCGACGAGATCGAACAGCGCCGCCGCCTCGCCCCGGGCGCGCGGCCGTGTCAGCGGAAAGACTGCCGCCCACGACTGGAAGGCGGGATCGGCAAGCAGGCGGTTGCGGAGGGCGAGCCAGCGGGTGCGGAGGGTCATGCCGCCGACGGTGCGACAGCCGCGCCGCGCTGTCACCCCCGGCGGATCAGCCCGCTGCCAGTTCGCGGCAGCTCGCGGCGCAGGTCCGGCAGGCGGCGGCGCACGGCTCCATCCCGTCGAGACCTTCGCAACTCGCCGCGCAGGCCTCGCACACCTCGGCGCACGCCGCGCAGATCGCTGCATGATGCGCCGACGAGCGCAGCATGAAGTCGGCGGCTGTCGCGCAGATCTGCGCACAGTCGGCCATGAGGCGGAAATGCGGCGGTGCGACATGCGCGCCGCCTTCGTCGAGGCAATGGTTGAACGCCATGCCGAGGCAGATTCCATGGGCGCGGTTGCACGCTTCGATGCACGCCTGGATACGGGGGTCGAGCGGGTCCACGGAATCTCCTTCGCACCTGCACAACGTCATCGAAGCGTAATCGTTGCTTCGCGGCGGTCGGACGCTATAGCTGCGCCGCGCTTCGCCCCCCTCGGAAGGCCCGCCCAGTGTCGCAGGACGTCAAGAAATTCCCCCACGACGACGGCCACGACGCCAAGCGCGTCCGAAAGGTCGTGCTCGCCTTCTCGGGCGGCCTCGACACCTCGGTGATCCTGAAGTGGCTCCAGCAGACCTACCAGTGCGAGGTCGTCACCTTCACCGCCGACCTCGGTCAGGGCGAGGAACTGGGGCCGGCGCGGCACAAGGCCGAGCTGATGGGCGTGCGCCCCGAGAACATCTTCATCGAAGACCTGCGCGAAGAATTCGTGCGCGACTATGTCTTCCCGATGATGCGCGCCAACGCGCTGTACGAAGGGCAATATCTGCTCGGCACGTCGATCGCACGGCCGCTGATCGCCAAGAAGCAGATCGAGATCGCGAAAGCCGTCGGCGCCGACGCGGTCAGCCACGGCGCGACGGGCAAGGGCAACGACCAGGTCCGTTTCGAGCTCGGCTATTACGCGCTAAATCCCGATATCCGCATCATCGCACCGTGGCGCGAGTGGGACCTGACCAGCCGCGAAGCGCTGATCGCATTTGCCGAGGCGCACCAGATCCCGATCCCGCGCGACAAGCGCGGCGAGTCGCCGTTCTCGACCGACGCCAACATCCTGCATACGTCGAGCGAGGGCAAAGTGCTCGAGGACCCGTGGAACGAGGTCCCCGACTATGTCTATTCGCGCACCGACAACCCCGAGGACGCGCCGAATACGCCCGAATATATCGAGATCGACTTCGAGGGCGGCGATCCGGTCGCGGTGAACGGCGAAGCGTTCAGCCCCGCAAGCCTGCTGGCGCGGCTCAACGATCTCGGCAAGACGCATGGCATCGGTCGCCTCGACCTCGTCGAGAATCGCTTCGTCGGCATGAAGTCGCGCGGCATGTACGAAACGCCGGGCGGCACCATCCTCCACATCGCGCATCGGGGGATCGAGCAGATTACCCTCGATCGCGGCGCGATGCACCTCAAGGACGAGCTCGGGCCGAAGTACGCGGGGCTGATCTACAACGGCTTCTGGTTCTCGCCCGAGCGCGAGATGCTGCAGGCGGCGATCGACCACAGCCAGAAGCGCGTCACGGGCACTGTGCGCCTCAAGCTCTACAAGGGCTCGGCGGCGGTCGTCGGGCGCAAATCGCCGTTCACGCTGTACTCGCCGGGGATCGTCACCTTCGAGGACGATGCAGGGGCATACGACCAGCGCGACGCCGAGGGGTTCATCAAGCTAAACGCGCTTCGCCTGCGGCTGCTGGGACGGCGCGACCGCCCGTAAGCCGCCGTCGCGGAGTGGCCGACCGCGGCGCGTTTAGGCCGTAAGAGCGGTCCGGCGGCGCAGCGCGGTGCCGACGAAGCCGAAGCCCGCGATCATCAGCGCCCACGTGGCGGGCTCGGGAACCGCGCCCACGCCGCTGCCGCTGCACGTCTGCGCTGCGACTTCGGCCCCAGTCAGCGCGGTGTCGTAGACGCAGATGCTGTCGAGGAAGCCCGCTGCCGCCTCGCGCTCGCCGGTCGCGAAATCGTCGCGCAGAAAATTGAGTTCGGTGTCGATCACCGCCAGATTGTTACTATCGACGAACTGAATATACTGCACGCCATTGACATAGCCGGTGGTCAGGCCGCTGGCGTCGCGGGTGAGCACGACCGACGCCAGCACGCCGTCGGCAAAGTTCGGCGTCGGACTTGTCGTGATCGGATAAAAATTCAGGTTTTGATTGAGATTGTAGAGGCCGTTGTCTGATGTGCGGGTCTTGAAGTCGAGGATCTTGCGATAGCCGTTGCTGACGTCGTGCGAAAAGCTCAGCGCGACAGAATAGACGCCCGTATTCGCGAAACCGCCCAGCGTCGGACCCTGGTTGGCACCGAAGGTGATGCCCGTCGCGCCGAGCGTCCCGCCATTGTTGACGATGTCGGGGCCACCGAACGCATCGCTGAGCGAGCCATTAAGCTGAAAATCATGGACCAGAACGGCGCTGGCGGGTGCGGCGGCAGCGGCGAACAACGCGATCACGCCAAGCGAAACGAACTTCATCGATGCAACTCCCCAGTGTCGCGATGACAGCCGCGATATCAAGCCGCTCAGCAATATTCGTGCCAGGTTCTAGTCTATTGTTAAATCTGGGTTTGTTGAAACGTTATTTGTCCGACTGTGAGGAATCCCGACACTATTGCCCAAAACCTGCAGCCCCGGCGCGCGCCAGCGCCTCGCGGGCGGCGGCGAGGAGTGCGCCCGCCTTCGCTTCGCATTCGGCCTGTTCGCTCGCCGCGACACTATCGGCAACGATGCCGGCGCCCGCCTGGACGTGCATGACGCCGTCCTTGACCACTGCGGTGCGCAGCACGATGCAGCTGTCCATCGACCCGTCGGGCGAGAAATAGCCGACCCCGCCGGCGTACGCGCCGCGCTTTTCGGGTTCGAGTTCGCGGATGATCTCCATCGCGCGGACCTTGGGCGCACCGCTGACGGTGCCCGCCGGGAAGCCCGACAGCAGCGCGTCGATGGCATCGCAGCCGGGCTTGAGCGCTCCGGTGACGTTCGAGACGATGTGCATGACGTGGCTGTAGAATTCGACGCCGAAGCGGTCGGTGACGGTGACGCTGCCGGGGGCGGAGACGCGGCCCGTGTCGTGGCGACCGAGGTCGAGGAGCATCAGATGCTCGGCCAGCTCCTTGGGATCGGCGAGGAGTTCGGCGCGCAGGACCGAGTCCTCGACGGCATCGCGGCCGCGAGGGCGGGTTCCGGCGATGGGTCGGATCGTCACTTCGCCGTCGCGGACACGGACGAGGATCTCGGGGCTGGAGCCGATCAGCGCGAAGCCCGGCAGGTCGAGGAAATACAGGAACGGCGACGGATTGATGCGGCGCAGCGCACGATAGAGGTCGAGCGGCGGCAGCGGGAAGTCGACGCTGAAGCGCTGCGCCAGCACGACCTGGAAGATGTCACCCGCCGCAATATACGCCTGCGCCGCCGCGACCATGTCGGCATAGCGCCCCGGCGGCAGGACGGCGCGTACCGCTCCGGCGGGGAGCTCGGCGGGCGCGCGCGCGGGCGTCGGAACCGGCTGTGCGAGGCGCGCTGCGGCAGTCTCGATACGCTCGACGGCGCGGGCGTGCGCGACGTCGGCAGGCCGCGCGTCGGGAAACACCGGGGCGACAAGAAACAACTCGTCCTTGAGGCGGTCGAAGACGAGCAGCAGCGACGGGCGCACGAACAACAGGTCGGGCAGGCCGAGCGGGTCGTCTCCGGGCGCGGCGAGGCGCGGCTCGCTCAGCCGCGCCGCCTCGTAGCCGAGATAGCCGACGAGCACCGACAGCGCGCGCGGCAGTTCGGGCGGCACATCCATCCGGCACGCCGCGACGAGCCCGCGGAGATTGTCGAGGACGCCGCCCACACACGGCTCGAAGGCGCGCGCGTCGATCTGCCACCGCCGGTTGACCTCGCATGCGTCGCCGTGCGCGCGCCAGACGAGGTCGGGGTCGAGGCCGAGTAGCGAATAGCGCCCGCGCACCGCGCCGCCCTCGACCGATTCGAGCAGGAACGCACCCTGCCCGCCCACGCCGAGTTTGAGCATCGCGCCGACCGGCGTCTCTGTATCGGCAACGACGCGCGTCCAGACGAGTTGCGGACGGCCCGCGTCGTACGTTGCCGCGAAAGCCGCTACCTGAGGCGCGATGTCGCTCACGCCCGCGCGCTCATTGCGCTGCCGGGGCCGCCTCACCAACGATGCGCCGCGTTGCCGCCGCGACCGCCGCGCGGTTGATCTTGACGCCGACTTCACGCTCGACAGCACGACCGAAAGCGGTCGTCAGTTCGTCGGGGGCGAGTTGCGCCAGCTGCTGGCGCGACGCCTCGAGCAGCGGCGGTGCCGACGCGAGATCGCCGGGAATGATCCGGTCGACGTGGATCAGCACGACGCTGCCGTCGGTCGCGGCGAGCGAGCGCGTCGCGCCCGCAGGCATGGTCAGGAACAGCGCGACCGGCGGTGGCACCTGCTTGGCCTGGCTGGCGTCGAGACGGCGACCCTTGATCGGCTGCGCGGGGGGCAGCGCGCGCTTGACCAGCGCGGCGGCGAAGTTGCCGCCCTTGGCGACCTCGGCGATGACCGCATCGGCGATTGCCTGGGCCGCCTTGCCGCGCAGCGAGGCGGTCAGCGCAGCCGTGACCTGCGGCGTGATCTGCGCCAGCGGTGGCGCGGCGGGCGACACCACCTGCCCGAGCTCGAGCACCGCGAACTGGCCCTTGGCGACTTCCTGCACGCTCGCCTTGTCAGCGGGGTCGGCGTCGAACGCCTTGGCGACGACGGGCACCGTCGCGGGCGGCAGGCCCGCGCCGTCGCGCGCCACAGGGGGCACCGTCACGGGCGTCAGCTTATGCTCCTTGACGACATCGGCAAAGCTCTTGCCCTCGCCGAAACCGTCCTCGATCTTCGCGACAAGCTCACTCAGGGCCGTATCGGCCTTGTCGCCGCGCAGCTTGGCGGTGATCTCGCCCTTCAAGTCCGCCAGCGATTTGCCCTTGGCTCCGGCGATGCTGTCGACGCGCACGACGTTCCAGCCAAAGTCAGTCTTGACAGGATCGACGACGCTCCCGGCGGGTGCGGCGAACACCGCGTCCGCTGCGGCGGGCGACGAGGCGAGGGCGTATTCGTCCTTGGTGAACAGCCCGAGCGCGACGTCGGCTGCCTTGTAGCCCGCGAGCTTCTGCGCCGCCTCGACGAAATTGGTGCCGCCGCGAACCGCCGCGACGAACGCCTTGGCGCGGCCCTCGTCGGGCAGCACGACCTGCGAAAGGGTGCGCTGTTCGACGCCGCCATAGGTCTCGCGATTCTTCTCGTAATAGGCGGCGACCTCGGCGTCAGTGACGATGGCGGCGCTCGCCAGCGCATCGCGGTCGAGCATCGCAAAGCGAAAACCGCGCTTTTCGGGGGCCATGAACTGCGCCTTGTGCGCCGCGTAATAAGCCGCGACGGCAGCCGGCGACGGAGCGGCAACGGCTGGCGGCGGGACGACCCCGCCCTGACCCTCGTGAAGATCGAGGAGCAGCCGGGCGTAGGGCATCGCGATCGTGCGCGGCACCATCGCCCCCGACGCCACCGGCACCAGCAACTGCTTGCGGACGAGGTCGCTGGCCAGCCCGGTGCGCAGTTCGGCCTCCGACAGGCGGCGCTCGGCGAGCAGGCGCTGATAGGTCGCCTGGTCGAACTTGCCACCCAGCCGGAAGGCGTCGATCGAGGCGATCGCGCCGTCGACCGCGCGCTTCGACGCCGCGACCTTGTGCGCGGCGGCAAATTCGTCGAGCGCGGCGCTGCCGACCATCTGGTCGAGGACCTGCTCGACGCCGCCTTCGCGTGCCACCTGCTGCGGCGTCGTGCCGGGACTGGTTTCGCGCGCGCGCCCGACGATGCGGTCGAACTGCTTGAGGAACGCCGCTTCGGTAATGCCGGTCTTGCCGACGCGCGCCATGTCACCGCCCGCGCCGCCGCGGCTGCCGAACGGATCGCCGACGCCGGTAATGACGAAGGCGACGAGGACGAGGCCGAGCAGCGCCAGCACCGGCCAAGAGGTGAGCCACTTGCGAATGAAACCGAGCATGAAGGTCCGTGGATGAGGGAAAAACGGGCGGCTGCCCGGACGGCGCGAACCATAGGGGGGGGCTCGCAAGGGGGCAAGGCTTGGCGGGGGGACCGGCTTTCGCTACGCCGGGAGCATGACGGCATCGCGCGCACGCCCCCGCAAGTTCATCGTCGGCAACTGGAAGATGCACGGGGTCGGCGCGGCGCTCGCCGAGATCCGCGCCGTCGCGGCGGCGGTGCCCGACCAGATCGACCTCGCGATCTGCCCGCCGTTCACGCTGATCGAGCGCGCTGTCCGCGCCGCGGCAGGCAGCCGGTTGCGGATCGGTGCGCAGAACCTCCATGCCGCCGCGCAGGGTGCGCATACCGGCGATATTTCCGCCGCAATGCTTGCCGACGCGGGCGCGTCGCTGGTCATCGTCGGCCACAGCGAACGCCGCGCCGATTGCGGCGAGACCGACGCGGTCGTCCGCGCCAAGGCTGAAGCCGCCATCGCCGCAGGCCTCGACGCCATCGTCTGCGTCGGCGAGACCGAAGCACAGCGCGACGCGGGCGACGCCGAGGCGGTGGTCGCCGCCCAACTCGCCGGGTCGCTCCCCGCCGCCCCCGACCGCCTGACCCTCGCCTACGAGCCCGTCTGGGCGATCGGCACCGGCCGTACCCCGACGCCTGCCGACGTCGCCGCGATGCACGCATCGATCCGGGCCGCGCTCGTCGCACGTTACGGCGACGCGGGGGCGAGCGTCCGCATTCTTTACGGCGGTTCGGTCAACCCTGCGAATGCGCGCGAATTACTCGCCGTCCCGAACGTCGACGGTGCCCTCGTCGGCGGTGCGAGCCTGGTCGCCACAAGTCTATTAGCGATCGCCGCCGCCGCCTGACATTGCGCGCACGGGCCCCAGCCGCTACATGCGCCGCCGTCACCTGCCCGCCTGAAAGCCCTGCATGTCCACCTTCGTCCTCGTCGTCCACACGCTCATCGCTATCGCCTTGTGCGCGGTCATCCTGCTCCAGCGTTCGGAAGGCGGCGGCCTGGGCATCGGCGGCGGCGGCACGGCGGGCGGGCTGATGACGGCGCGCGGCGCGGCGGATCTGCTGACGCGCTCGACGACGGTGCTCGCGGGGCTGTTCATCGGCACGTCGATCCTGCTCGCGGTTCTCGCGGCGGCGGGGCACAAGTCGCGGCCCATCGACACGACGCTGGCAACTCCGGCGACGACGTCGGCCCCGGTGAAGCCCGTCGCGCCCGCGCCGGGCGGCGTGCCGCTCGCGCAGTGACGCACCACAGGTGACCGCGTCGGGGGGCGCACCGGGCCGGTTCCGCTCGCTGGTCGGCGGGTCGATCGGCAACCTCGTCGAGTGGTTCGACTTCTACACCTACTCGGCGTTCTCCCTCTACTTCGCGCATATCTTCTTCCCCAAGGGCGACGCGACCGCGCAGTTGCTCAGCGCGGCGGCGGTGTTTGCGGTAGGTTTCCTGATGCGCCCAGTCGGCGGCTGGCTGCTCGGCGCCTATGCCGATCGGCACGGGCGCAAGGCGGCGCTCAGCCTGTCGGTGCTGCTGATGGCGGCGGGGTCGGCAGCGGTGGCGCTGTGTCCCGGCTTTGCCAGCATCGGCGTCGCGGCCCCGGCGATCCTCGTACTCGCGCGGCTTGTGCAGGGCCTGTCAGTCGGCGGCGAGTACGGCGCGTCGGCGACTTACATGAGCGAAGTCGCCGGCCCCCGCCACCGGGGTTTTGCCGCCAGTTTCCAGTATGTCACGCTGATTGGCGGTCAACTCCTCGCGCTCGGCGTGCTGCTGATCCTGCAGGCGAGGCTCAGCGAGCCAGAACTCAACGCCTGGGGCTGGCGCATCCCCTTCGCCATTGGTGCGCTCGGGGCGCTGGTGGCGCTGTGGCTACGGCGGAGCATCGCGGAGACTGCCGTCTTCGAGCACGTCCCAGCGGCGGCGCACCGCGACCTGTGGGCGCGGCTGTGGCAGTACCGGCGCTCGGCGCTGCTCGTCGTGGGCCTCGGCGCGGGCGGCAGCCTCGCCTTCTACACCTTCACGACGTACATGCAGAAATTCTTGGTCAACACGTCGCACTGGACCAAGCCAGAAGCGAGCCTCGTCAGCGCGCTCAGCCTGCTCGCCTATATGCTGATCCAGCCGCTGTTCGGTGCATTGTCGGACCGTATCGGGCGGCGACCGCAGCTGATCGCCTTCGGGGTGCTCGGCGTCCTCGGTACCGTCCCGGTCCTCTCCGCGCTGAGCCACGCCACCAGCCGCTGGGAGGGCTTCGGGCTGATCCTCGCCGCGCTGACGGTGCTCAGCTGCTACACCGCGATCTCGGGCCTCGTGAAGGCCGAACTGTTCCCCGCCCCCGTCCGCGCACTCGGCGTCGGGTTACCCTACGCCGTGTCGGTCTCGCTGTTCGGCGGCACGGCGGAATATGTCGCGCTGGCATTCAAGGCGGCGGGCCACGAGAGCGGGTTTTTCTGGTACGTCACGGCGATGATCGGCGTGTCGCTGACGGTCGCACTGCTGCTACCCGAAACACGCGACGCGAGCCTGATCGAAGATTAAGGGCGGCGCGCGCCGAGCGACTCCGCCACCACCAGGAGCGAAATGGCGAGCAACCCGAGATCCTTGATAAGAAACTGCCCCGGCCCGCCGAAGAAACCGAATAGCCCGGCGTCAGGATTGAAGACGCCCGGCGTCGACAGAATGAACGACAGCGTCATCAGGAACAACCCCGCCGACAGCGCGCCGCCCAGCGCCGACAATCGCGGCGACACCAGCCGCGCCAGGATCAGGCCGCCAACCGACAGCTCGATGACGCCGAGCATGCGCGAGAAGCCTTCATGGGACAGTAGGCCGTAGATCCAGCCGAGGAACGGGCTCGGCGCAACGATGCCGACCAGCGCCTTCGCCTCCTCGGCGGTGAACTTCGACAGGCCGAAGACGAGATAGATCAGTACCAGTGCGCCATAGGCGAGCAGCGTCGCGGCACGGTCGGCGCGCACGCCGATGGCGGCACGGGGGGCGGTTTCGGCAAGCATGGCGGTGGTCATCGATAGGCTCCGGGTTGACCCAAAGCAGTTCGCGCGATCGGCACCGGAAGTTACGCCGGCGGGCTGCTACCGATTGCCCGGTACCAATCGGCATAGACCGTATTGACAGCCATCCGCCGGTTGCAGTCGGGCGCACCATCGGTCCACCATGGTGCACCGCGCTCGCCGAGCGCCACCTTGGCGGCATCGACTGCCGCACGCGCCATCGTGAGCTTTGTATCGTCGCCGCGCGCCGCACGAACCGCGCGCCGCGCTGTCATCAGCGCTGCGACCAAAGCTTCGCGTTCGGGCTCCGGCAGCCCCGGGTTGCTCGTCCGCCACAGCCGACCGCGCACGACGATGTAGCGACCGTCGGGCGTCCGCGGCGGCGCATCCATCGCGCTAGAGGATGAATTTCGACAAATCGGTATCGCGCGCGATGTCGCCCAGCTCGCGCTCGACGTACGCCGCGTCGACGACGACCGTCCGGCCCGCCATCTCGCTCGCATCGAAGCTGACGCTTTCCAGCAGCTTCTCCATGATCGTCTGGAGCCGCCGCGCGCCGATGTTCTCGACCGCCGCGTTGACCTCGAACGCGGTGCGTGCGATCGCCGCGATGCCGTCGGGCGTCAGTTCGAGGCGCACACCCTCGGTCCCCAACAGCCCGGTATACTGGCGGATCAGCGACGCCTCGGTGTCGGTCAGGATCGCCTCGAAATCCTCGCGCGTCAGGCCCTTCAGCTCGACGCGGATGGGAAGACGGCCCTGCAATTCGGGCAGCAGGTCCGACGGCTTCGAGGTGTGGAAAGCGCCGCTGGCGATGAACAGGATATGGTCGGTCTTGACGGGTCCGTATTTGGTCGCGACCGTCGTGCCCTCGATCAGCGGCAGCAGGTCGCGCTGGACGCCCTCGCGGCTGACCGAGCCGCCGCGCACGTCGCTGACCGCGATCTTGTCGATCTCGTCGAGGAAGACGATGCCGTTCGCCTCCGCCGAGCGCACCGCGTCGCGTGCGATGTCGTCGTCGTCGAGGCGCTTGTCGCTCTCCTCGGCGAGCAGCGCGTCCCACGCCGCGTCGACGCTCATCTTGCGGCGCTTGGTGCGACCGCCCATCGCCTTGCCGAGCATGTCGCTCAAATTGATCATGCCGACCTGGCCCGGCTGCATTCCCGGAATGTCGAGGCTCATCGCGGAACCGGTGTCGGCGACCTCGATCTCGACTTCGCGGCCCTTGAGAGCGCCCGACTTGAAGCGGTCGCGGAAGGCCAGCCGCGTCGCTTCGCTGGCGTCCTTGCCGACGAGCACGTCGAGCAGGCGCGCCTCGGCCGCTTCCTCGGCCTTGGCGCGGACGCCCTGGCGGCGGTTCTCACGGACGAGACGGATCGACTCCTCGACGAGGTCGCGGACGATCGAATCGACGTCGCGGCCGACGTAGCCGACCTCGGTGAACTTGGTCGCCTCGATCTTGAGGAAGGGCGCGTCGGCAAGCTTGGCCAGCCGCCGACTGATTTCGGTCTTGCCGCACCCCGTCGGCCCGATCATCAGGATGTTCTTCGGGGACACCTCGTCGCGCAGATCGTCGCCCAGCCGCTGCCGCCGCCAGCGGTTGCGCAGCGCCACCGCGACGGCGCGCTTGGCATCGCGCTGCCCGACGATGTAGCGGTCGAGCGCCGCGACCACCTGCGTCGGCGTGAGCGCGTCGAAAGGCTGGTCAGCGGGGGCGGGTTCGGTTGCCGTCACGCCTTCGACCTCGGGCGCGGGGTGCGCGCCGTTCAACTCTAGACTCATTGTCCGCTACTCTCGCCAATGGTTTCGACCGTCAGATTGGTGTTCGTGTAGACGCACAGCCCCGCCGCGATCTCCATCGCGCGGCGCGCGATAGTCTCGGCATCGTGCGGACTGTCGGCGAGGGCGCGCGCCGCCGCGAGCGCGAAATTGCCCCCCGAGCCGATCGCCGCGACGCCCATTTCGGGTTCGAGCACGTCGCCGGTGCCGGTCAGCACGAGGGTCACGTCCTTGTCGGCGACGATCATCATCGCCTCGAGGCGGCGCAAATAGCGGTCGGTGCGCCAGTCCTTGGCCAACTCGACCGCCGCGCGCGTCAACTGGCCGGGATAGCGTTCGAGCTTGGCTTCGAGGCGTTCGAACAGCGTGAAGGCGTCGGCGGTCGCGCCCGCGAAGCCGCCGATGACGAGGCCGCCTTCGCCAAGGCGGCGGACCTTCCTGGCATTGGCCTTCATCACCGTCTGGCCCATCGTCACCTGGCCGTCGCCGGCGATGACGACGCGGCCGTCCTTGCGCACCGACACGATCGTCGTGCCGTGCCAGTCGTGGAAATCACTCACGGGGGCTGTGTCTTTCGGGAAGCGTGTTGTT